>LXTG01000105.1 GCA_001643535.1 candidate division NC10 bacterium SPGG6
CATGCGCGTACCTCACGATCCGGATATGGGGTCTACCCTACAGCCCATTCAGTCCGTTTCCTACAAGAAAGTATACCCTAGCAGTGCGGATATGGTCTAGTGCCGCACCAACTATTTCTTGCTAACATTCCACTGTGGTGCGGCACTTCCGCGAGGGGGGCAGGCCCCCCTTCGGCGCGCGGCGGTCGCCTCGCTGAGCACCCCCCAGGCGTAGGGGAGCCTCTCCCCTACCACCCCTCAGTGCCCCTGGCTGTATTTTGTGATTCTTAGAGAAGCTACTTGAAGGGGCACTAGTGCCGCATCACCAGCTAGCAAAAAAGCAGTCAGCGGTCTGCTGTCAGCTTTGCACAAGAAACTCCAAAGCGCGTAAGCCGACTGCTGGTAGCTGACGGCTGCCTGTAGGGGGGCGGGCCCCCGTTTCTAGGGGCCCGTACGGCTCACATAAAAGAGTGGGATAACTCGTCGTCGCGAAGATCGGTAAGAAACATGTGGCCCGGGGCATGGGTGATCATGAACTCCGGCTTCGCATGCATGGCAACCGCTTGGGGGGTGACACCGCAGGCCCAGAAGACCGGAATCTCACCCGAACGGATCGAGACCGCGTCTCCGAAGTGGGGTCGGCCAAGATCGGTAATGCCGAGTGCCTCGGGCTCGCCCACATGGATCGGGGCCCCGTGAGCCAGCGGGAAACAGGCAGTCACCTCTACCGATCGAGCGACCAGGGGGCCCGGGATCGGGCGCATCGAGACCACCAGGGGTCCGCTGAAAGCCCCAGCCGGCCGACAGGACCGATTGGTGATGTACATCGAGACGTTCTTCCCCTCGTCAAGATGCCTGACCGGGACCCCTGCCCTTTGAAGCGCAACATCGAAGGTGAAGCTACAGCCCAGGAGAAAGGCCACCAGATCTTCCCGCCAGACCTGAAGAAGATCTGTCACCTCCTGCTCCAACGCGCCCTCTCTGTAAACCCGGTATCTCGGGAGATCGGCCCGTAAGTCCGCGCCGGGTGCAGCCCTCCTGGGCTCCGGGTCACCGGGATCAGTGACCTCCAGTAACGGACAGGGCTTGGGATTGCGCTGACAGAAGAGGAGGAAATCGTAGGCCAGGACCCTTGGCAGGACCACGAGGTTGGCCTGCACATAGCCGTCCGAGCACCCGGCCGTGGGTCCTTGCCACTCGCCCGTTCGGATCTTTTCCCGCATCTCTTTCGGATGGACCTTGGAAGCTGTCAGCATTGTGGCCTCCCGGGGATCCTTCAAAGGCCGAGACTCGGGTCTTGTCAACGTCGTCTTCTCGTCCGCATCTTCTTGCTGATCAGGATGGTCGTCGTGTACCGCCGGGTCTCGCCTCGTTCATCGGGGATGATGAAGCCGCCGGGGAAGTGATTCACCCGCACCTCGAGCTCCGGTAGCACTGCCTCTCGTTTCCCTTTCAGCACAAAACGATACGTCTCCGTCCCGTCGGGACTTTCGATGCGCTCCGCTTTCTTGCCGGTCCTCGCTTCATAAAACCGCCTAACCGAAATGGTGAGATCATTCGAGCCGAACAGATAGCGGGCCACGGGCCCCTCGGTAAAGCTTTCGATGAACGTGGCGTTGGGATAAATAGGGGCACCGAGATTCCGTTTCGAAGGCGTTTTTTGGGCCTGGGCCGATACCCCCAGGAGCAGCAAAATAACGGCACTGACGACGAATCGCTGCGTGAAATTCATCCCCTCCCTCCTTGTTTCCCGCGATCGAGGTCCCCGAAGAAGTCTGAGGTAACCAGGCAGGGACCCCCTCACCTGACGCTATCAGGATAGGGTCAGGATGACTCCCGCGCAAATATTTTTTCGGGGAGGGAGGAGACCGTTCACACAATTTTCTCGCCGGCAACCTCCGGCCCCTCACCCCTGATACGTTCCTCGAATGGCCGAAAGACAAACACTCGACTCAGCGTGTAATTAAAGCCCGCGCCGAGAAAGATTCCAATAAAGAACGCGATCAACCGATGCTGTGTCATATACGGGATGTTGTCGGTGAGAAGCTTATAACTGCCCCAATTGGCGGTGAAGCCGACGGAGGCGCTAACCAGGAACGCCAGCCACTGCTTTCCCGGTTTCCTGTCGCGCCCACCTACAAAGGTGAACCATCGGTTCAAAAACCAGTTCCACGACGCTGCGATGATAAAACTTAGTGCTCGGCTGATCTGGTGGTGCACTCCAAATAGGTATGTCAAAGTTAGGAAGAATGTCAGGTCAACACCCGTCCCACTGATCCCGACGGCGCCGAATTGCACAATTTCGGCCGATCTTGAAAAACGAAAGCGATAAAGCCTCCGCAGATGACGTAAGTACAACAATCGCTCTCGTAAAGTTAATTTACTCTCTCCCCTTTGGCGGTCGAAAACAGCCATGGGTATCTCGACAACCTTGCGGCAGTTCGCCTTTGCGAGAATCTCCAGACCAATCTTGTAACCGACTGGCGATAATTGCGGCACATCGGTCAGGATTCTGCGAGGAAAGGCAAAATAGCCTGACAGGGGATCGTTGACGGTCGTGAGCCCTCTCGCCAACAGTCGCGCAACCTCCGAATTCAGTCGCTGGAATAAGCTCCATGTCGGATCGCGACTCCCCCCTTGAGCGCAACCCGACCCTATGACGAAGTCAGCACCCTGTCGGAGGTGATGCACGAAATTCGGAATCTCCTCGGGTGGGTGGGAGAGATCAGCATCCATGATGATGAGAAATCCAGTCGTTGATTCCCTGATGCCGCAGAGGACCGCGGTTGCAAGCCCACGTTCTTCCTTCCGGGTGATGAGCCGAACCGAATACTTCTTTCCCATGTCCGCGCAGATGTGTTCCGTCCCATCGCCTGAGTTGTCGTCTACCACCAACATTTCGGCTTTGATATCGGCACATGACGTCGCGGTAAATACTCGCTCTATCAGTTCCGGCAGATTCTCGGCCTCACGGTAGGTCGGGACGATGACGGTGAGTTCAGGCATATCTTACGACTCCCGTACGCAGCGGTCGAAGGACCTGCACAATGCGATTCAGTTCCGCGTAGGTGACGTAGGAATATGTCGAAGGAAAGGGGGATGAACTGGAAATGATGTCTGAAAATGGACGGGTGGGCAACGCTTCTCTGCGATCCTGGGTCACCCGTTCGGATACGTCATGCTTCCCGCTGAAAAGAAAGGCCTGAGACTTCTGATACGGGGCTTGCATCCGCCCTTCGGGGCACCTCCATCGCCGTCAACACTAACCCGGTGTGCTGAATCGACGGGCAGGGGGCTCGTCTGCCCCGCAGGTACGTCGCCGCCCACGCGGCCTACGTACGTGGCTCGCCTCAGCCAGGAGATCCCGGGAGGGAAATAGAGAACTACCGGGGTCGACCTGAGCGTGCAGTCGGTGACGGAGACCTTGCCGGCTGCACGGCCGCTGCCTCCCACCAGGCCGAGATACGCTTTGGGCGGGTCACCACCGTCTGCCTGGTGTACACATCAAAGAGGCTCTGGGCACACTCCGCGCAGTATGCCGTACCCTCGGGGGCATAGCCACAGGCGGGGCAGCAGAGCCCCCCACAGTGCAGACACCCCCACCCCTCCATCACCGAACGAATCTCCTCTCCACATCCGCAAATCCGATCCATCGATCCCTCCCTATGAAAATGCCCCCTCTTGTTTCAGGCCCAAAAAGCCATGGGTCACAGAGTGCCCTGCGGCCCAAATGAAAAAGCCACGGGGCAGCTTCTGTTGTCTGCCCCGTGGCGAAATCAGCGAGCCCGCAGTGAAGACGTTACGGGCTGCCCGCCATGGGGCAGACACCGGCTACGCCTACTACCACTGCAAAGCTTCGATCGAGTCCTGGCACCGGTACACTCCTTTCAGGACCTTGCTTTACTAGCACGGCCCCTGTCAGCGTGTCAAGCATTTTTTGGGCGGGTATGTCCGCCCTCGCCCTCGAGAAGCTTGGGCCGGCCAGATCCCGGATGAACACGCGTCGACCGACCTCACTCGAGGAAAGAGGCTTTGGGTTCAATAGCTGATCTTTGCCGGCCGGACGGGAACCGCGCGAAGGCCGCTGCAGTAGAAAATATAGAAGACATAGCCGGGTCGGCCCCGATGAAAGGTCCTGACGATCTCTACTTCCTCGATCCTTTCGCAGGCCCCTTGGATCTCGGGGGGGGCCTCGCCGACGGGCCTGTCTTTCTCGAAGACAACAAAGAGGAGATCCCCTCCCTCATGGGTTTCCAGGCCTCCCCAGTAGTAATACTGACTCGGCCTCTTCCACAGGTTGATGGTAAAAACCTGCGGCTGTCCAGGGACGTAGAAGGCCAACTCGCTGGCGACCTCATACCGATTGCTAACAACGGACGGGGGCTCTTTTCCTCCCCTTTCGTGGAGCACCCTCCCCACCGCCTGCCCCAGCTCGCTCCAGCCCTGAAGCCTATGGGTCGGATCGAGCTTCCGACGGAGGTCGATCCCGATGAGGTCTAGGATGGAGGGGAAGTGACCCACGGCGATAACGAGGAACCCGGGGAGGAGGACGAGGGAGAAGGCTGTCGCCAGAGTGTATTTCCGTTTGGGTTCACGGCTCTTCTGGATGAGCTCCTCTCCCCAACCGGCCAGGGCGATGGCGGCCGTGAAATAGGCGGGGGCTGCCCAGTTTGCCTCGACCGTCGCATGGAGGCTCCACAGTAGAAAGAAGGAGAAGACAGGAGCCGAGAAGCTGAAGAGGAGGAGGTGCTCGTCCCGCCCTGCTCGAAGGCCAAGACGGCCCGACCGGACCACCCCGAAGACCAGGGCCATAAAGAGGAAGGGAGAGACGACCAAAAACTGGGAGCCGACGAACTCCAAGAACGTCCTTGCTGACAAGTATTCCTCTCCCCCGGTAACCCCCGCCCGCCCCAGGACATACCAAACCGAGGCCCATCCGTGTTGGGCGTTCCAGATGACGACCGGGGTGGTCAAGAGTGCACCGAGGATCAGGGCGAGGAACAGCTCCTTCCGTCGAAGCCACTTACGAGCGAGAGGAGAGCAGAGGATATACACCGCGACGCAGGGGAGCAAAAGAAGCATCACGTACTTGCTGAGGAATCCCAGACCCAAGGCGATCCCGAAGAGGACCCACCAAGGCCCACCCGACGTTCGAGGCCCGGCCTCACCAAGTCCTAGAGGGGTCTTTGGGCTGAGACTTGAAGAGGGAGTCTTTTGTCCTAGGGATCCGGGCTGCAGACTTCCCACGGCTTTATGAAGAGCGAAGATAGCCAAGGCCCAGAAAAACACGAAGGGGGCATCGATGGTCATCAAGACAGACCCTACAGCGTAAAGGGGCATGAGGCCTGAGACGACGACAGCCAGGAAGGCTGCTCGCTCGCTCGAAAAGAGTCTTTTTGTCAACAGGTAGGCAAGGACGGCAGTGCCCAAGGCCAGGAGGACGGCCGGAAGCCGCACAAAGAACACTGTGTGCCCACCTAGCCTGGTGCTCAGAGCGATGAGGTAGGCGACGAAAGGGCCGTCGGGATCGTAATAGCTCCAATCCAGCCGGCGGGACCATTCCCAGTAGTAGGCCTCATCATAGGCCAGGTCCATCGTCCCCGAGCCGATGTACCAGAGGTGGAAGACCGTCACGCCGCCGAGGAGAACAGCAGTCAGGGTCGGATAAAACTTCAAGCGGACCGTCCTAAATGGACTCATGCATTCGTTCTCTCAGACGGCTGAGGGATCACCGAACGTGGCCTCAGCTATCTCGCTCACGCAAATACAAACGCATTTCATCATGTGACAATCGAACAATAGAAGATTAGACCGCAATGGAGCATTTTCCCCCAAGATCACTCTATTGTTCCACTTGACGTCTTCGTCAAGGGCTCCATTGTTCCAAAGTAATCGCACTTTGTGCGTTTACTTTAGTGCGGTGATGGACTGCGATTTTACGTTCACGGCCCGCGGCGACACTCCGCCCCATGACCCGCACGCCATGAAGCCCTTCTCGCGAACGGGGACGCCCTCGAGTCGCCAACCCCGTGCGCGGGTCTGATCATTTTACGGACGTGGCTTAAGATGTCAATGCGAGATGTGGGTAAACCTTGAACGCTCCAGGCGCGGCGGAAGGGCCGAGGTTGCGAATGGTCCTTTACCCCTTGGGATACCTCAGTGCTGCGTCGACCAACGCCTCGAACAACTTCATATGGCGTCGGTCACGGGCCGCCAGCCGCTCGGGATGCCAGTGCACCCCCACGGCGAATGAGCGGCCTGACACTTCAATCCCCTCAATCATGCCATCCGGAGTGACCGCATTCACCGTGCAGGTTTGGTCGAGCGCCTTGACCAACTGATGATGCTGGCAGTTGACAGGCAAAGACTCCTCTCCAATGATCTGGTGCAGGACGGTCCCCGGTGTTATGCTCACCGACGGCATCTCTCCCCCGGATTGCCACGCCCCGCCATGAATTTCACCGGCGGCTTGACAATAGGAGAGATCCTGATACAGGCTCCCCCCCAACGCAACCGCGATGAGCTGCATGCCGCGACAGACGCCTAAAACCGGCATCCCCCGCTCGAGGGCTCCCCGCAATAGCTCGATCTCGAAACGATCCCGTGTTTCATCAATAGGCCCGCACTTCTCGAGGACGACTTCTCTGTAAAAAGAGGGATGAATGTCCCCTCCTCCGGAAAAGAGCACGCCATCGGAAAGATCGAGGTATGTCGCAATGAGATCGGGATCGGATCTTGGTGTGGGTAAAATAAACGGAACCCCGCCACTTTCCGCCACGCACCACGAGTAGGCTCCTCGAGCCCTATCGTAATATTGCTCAATGCCTTCGTCCACAGGGTGCCTATCACTGGTAATACCAATGCGAGGTCGCATGGAAGGGCTCCTGTGAATAACCCTCTGTTTCCGCCCACTCACCCTTACTCCCGAACGCTCCTGTCCGTGGCCGCTTCAGACCGCCGAAGCACGCGACCCGCTCGGGCACCAGTGTGTTCTCCCTCCTCCACCGTAATCACGCCGTTGACGAGCACGTATCGGATTCCATCCGGGTACTGGATCGGCTCTTCGTAGCTCGCCCGATCCCTCACTCGGTCGGGATCAAAGAGGACCAGATCGGCATAGCAACCAGGCGCGAGCCGTCCCCGCCCGGTCAGCCCAAAGCGACGGCAGGGCTCAGAAGTCATCTTCCGGATGGCAGTCGGAAGATCGAGCAGTCGCTTTTCTCGGACATAGAGCCCCAACACCCTCGGGTAGGTGCCGAACGTGCGGGGGTGAGGCCGACCCCGGCTCAGCGGACCGACATGGGCCCGGGTTCCGCTATCGGAGCCGACCATTACATAGGGCCGGGTCAGGATCTGCTCAAGATTCTCCTCAGACATCGTAAAGAAGATAGCGTCCACCYGTGYCTCCTCTTCAGYGAGGAGATCGCAGACRAACTCCACCGGCTCCTTCTCGGCCAAGGCCGCCGCCTGATCGACGCGCAAYCCCTCGTACCTSGTGTTGCCCTCACGGGTCACCTCGGCAATCATGATCTGRTCCCACCGCCTGTCGCTCAGTTCCTTCCTCAGCCGTTCTCGAGCCGAAGGSTCCTGTAAGCGGGCCAACTGTTCTTCCCGTTTCCCCTCSAGCGCCCACGTRGGCAGGACCGCCTGCAGCCCGGTGTTCGAGGCGGTGTACGGATAACGATCAGCGGTCACATCCTGGCCGCGCGCCCGCGCCTCTTCGATGAGATCCAGGGCTGCCGGAAGTTTTCCCCAGTTGCGCTCGCCGGAGGTCTTGAGATGGGAAATCTGGAGAGGGATGTGGGCCTTCCGCGCCACATCGAGAATCTCTCGGATCGCCTCTAAAAGCCCGTCCCCCTCGCTCCGCATGTGGCAAGCGAGCACACCCCCCTCTTCCCGCGCGACCCGAGACAATGCCACCAATTCCTCCGCCTCGGCAAAGCAGGCTGGGGCATAGATGAGGCCAGTGGAGAGGCCCAAAGCCCCCTCCTGCATCCCCTGCCGGACCGCCCGGATCATCTCGGCCATCTCTGCCGCCTCAGGCGGTCTTGCGGCCCCCCCCAGGACCGAACCTCGAATGGTGTTGTGGCCGAGGAGCAGACCGAAGTTGATTGAGTGCCGCTCGGCGGCGAGCTGTCCGAAATAGTCCTGGACCCCCTGCCATCGAGGGTCGAGACCATACAGTTCCCGGTAGGTCCGGGCCCGCTCCTCTCCCCACTCTCCCCAGATCGGCGCTGCGGCATAACCACAGTTGCCCCCGATCTCTGCGGTGACCCCCTGCCGAACGGCGCTCTCCGCCCGGGGATTCAGCAGCAGGAAATAATCGGAGTGGGAGTGAACATCCACAAACCCGGGACAAGCGATCAGCCCTTGCGCCCGGATCACCCGCCGGCCTTGGGTTTCGGGGATCTGCCCCACGGCAGCAATCCGATCGCCCTGCAGCCCAATGTCTGCGGAAAAGGGTGCGGACCCGGTTCCGTCAACGATGTCTGCTCCCGATATGACGAGATCGAACATGATCCCCTCAGTTCTTTGCTTCTGGGTTTGTCAGGTTTATAGGGTTTCTTGAGTTATGATGGCCGTCCCCCGGAAGCCACGAGGCTAGAAAGGCAGAAAGCGAGCACGCGGGAAACCAACCCAAGAAACTCGATAAACCCAAGGAACCCTATGAACCCAGTCATCGGTCGTCGGACTGCGGCGAGGCCCTCGACTGAGCTCGGTCGAATGTCCTCAGTCGAGCCGTCATCGCTTATCGTCTTTTGGATGCGAGGACGGCCGTGTCTCCATCAATCACGCGCTGGATCTTTTCATACCCCGCCTGACCCGCCCCGAGCGCAGGATAGACACACAACAGGAGCATCGTGAAAACCGGAACCGGCCCCCACCTGTTAGAGGAGTGTGATCCTCCCACGGTATTGCTCCTCCAGGCGACGGTTATGCTCATCCCCCCCGGGAAGATTGGCGGACATATAGACTGGCGGCGTGAGCCCCTCGGCGAGATAACGCTTCACCACGCTGCAGATGAGGCGGTTCACGAGGAAGGTCCCGGCGACCATCGACGTAGGGCCGACCTTACTGCCCCACCCGGGATAGGCCACGGCGGCATCCCCCTCCTCACCGCAGTTATCCAGGCAAAGGTCGGCAACCTCGAGGAGACGCTTGCCACTCGGGTGCCGGGCCGGGACTGCGCTCGAGTGGGCCACGGAGGTTAGGGCAACCACAAAGAGTCCCCGCTTCTTGGCCTCGAGGGCCATCTCCACCGGGACTGCGTTGATCCCGGAGTTGGAGATCACAATCAGGACCTCTTCGGGTCGGAGGTCGTGTCGGTCCAGAAGGATCGACGCCACCCCGGGCAGCCGCTCCATTCTCCCGCTCACGGCCGGAGGAGTGAGGGGAGACAGAACGGCGTCCTGAATCAGGTTCACCGGGACCAGCCCGCCTGCCCGGTGGAAGGCCTCTTGAGCGACTGCGTTAGAATGGCCACTCCCGAAGACGTGCAGGATCCCGTCTCGTTTAAGCGAATGAAAGATTGTCTTAGCCGCCTGCTCCAGGGGCTCTCCCTGGGTCTCTTCGATCCGGTCGAGAACCTTGAGCACGGCAGCCGTGTACGGGTGTCGGTCCATCAACCTCTCACAAGATCATCCCCGAATAGCCCTTGCCTGGGATGATCTTCCCCAGAGGAACCGCCTGCCTCGCCCCGGTGGCGGAGGGCAGGTTCCCCGGCTGTCCCGCAAAGGTTAGGTAAGCCAGGACGGCAAACGCCGTAGCCTCGACCGCCCGAGCCGGAAACCCGACATCATCGGTCGTGAGGACGGCCCGCGGCTCCAGGCGCGTCGCAAGGGCCCCCTTGAGCCATCGGTTCCGCACCCCCCCGCCGCAAAGCAGAATCTCCCTGACAGGATGCCGCGGAAAGACGAAGGTCTCAAGGCTCCCGACCACCGCCTCCACGGAGAAGGCTGAGACCGTCGCAACCAGATCGGCCGGAGGGATTTTCTTCTGTTCCGCTTCGACTACGATCTCTTCCACCATCCGAGGCCCAAACTCCTCCTGACCGGCACTCCGGGGGGGAGGACGGCGGAAAAAGGGATGGCCGAGGAGTCGTTTGAGCAGCGCCTGATTCACCCTTCCCGACGCTGCCCAGGCCCCATCGACATCGTATTCCGCAGTCCCGCCACTCAGCCGTCGAACCACGCCATCGATCAGGACATTGCCAGGTCCCGCGTCGAAGGCCTCGATCGCGGCTACCGAGACATCGGAGGGGAGCACGGTGAGATTTGCGATTCCCCCAAGGTTTACGATCACGCGGCATCGCCCTGGATGTCCAAAGAGGAGGTAATGAGGATAGGGAGTGAGAGGCGCCCCCTCCCCCCCGACCGCCATATCCCTCGGACGGAAGTCGGCCACGGTCCAGAGCCCGGTTCGTTCAGCTATGACACAGGGCTCACCGATCTGAAGGGTGGACCGCAGGACGAGATCTCCCTCGGCGACCGGGGTGGGGAGATGGCAGATGGTCTGCCCGTGGGAGCCGATGAGAGCCACCTCGCTCGCAGAGGTGCTCGCCGCCTCGAGAAGATGGAGAGCCGCCTGGGCAAAGAGCTCCGCCAGCAACACGTTGAGGCGACAGACTTCGCGAAGAGCGTCAGGATGGTCAGGAAGACGGAGGATTCGATCCCGAATTCCCGGGGGATAGGGACGCTGCTCAAAATGGAGGAGCTTTACCGCAGGCTGGTGGTCTTCCCTGGTGATCTCCACCAGGGCCGCGTCGATCCCGTCCGCCGAGGTCCCGGACATGAGCCCTATGACCTTCAGGGACGTCTCCCTCCTGTAAACTCTTTCTTGACACGGTGTAAGGCATCCCGGTCCCTCAGGAGATCAAGGCCGGTCAAGGCCATGGCCCTGGCCGCCATGAACATCCCCTCCTCTCCGGCATCCGAGGCGGAGGCGACGGCGAACTCGGCCATGTGACAGCTGACCTTGGGACCGCAGATGGTGATCGTGGGTTGGAGGGTGGGAACCACCTGGCTTACGTTCCCCACATCGGTCGATCCCAGCTCCGCGGCCTCGGGACCCTGATCGACCACACCTCCCAACGCTTCCAGGTTCTGGCGAAAAATGTGGCCGAGGGTATAGTTGACCCTGTGCGGGTGATAGTCATTTCCCGCCCGCTTCACTTGATATCGAGCCCCTGTAGCCATGGCGGCCGCCTCGAAGCAGCCCAGGACCTTTTGGTAGAGGTCCTCCAGATACTCCATATCTAATGCCCGAACGTAGAAGAGGGCCACCGCATGATCCGGGATGATGTTCGGTGCCTTCCCCCCATTAGTGATGATTCCGTGGATCCGGGCATCGGGCCGAATCTGTTGCCGCAGGGCATTGATGTTGTTGAACGTGAGAATGACGGCATCAAGAGCGTTGATCCCGAGGTGCGGAGTCGCCGCCGCGTGCGCGGCCTTGCCAAAGAATTCTACCTGGACATCCCGCATCCCGAGCGCTTTCTTCACGATCTCGGTCCGGTTGCTCGGGTGGACCAGCATCGCGACATCCACCTTCCGAAACACTTTGGACTCTACGAGGGGAATCTTGCCTCCCCCCTTCTCCTCCGCCGGGCATCCCACCAGGAGTACGCGGCCAGGGACCTCTCCCAAGAAAGCCTTCAGGGCCAAGGCGGCCCCCACCGAGCCTGACGCAATAAGGTTGTGACCGCAGGCGTGGCCGATTCCCGGCAGGGCGTCGTACTCGGCGAGGAAGGCAATCGTAGGTCCCTCACCCGAGGCGTAAGACGCGGTAAAGGCAGTGGGGAGCCCTGCCACCCCGCGCTCGACGGAAAAGCCGTGCTCCTCCATCGTCCGGGTCAGAAGCTCGGCTGCCTGGTGCTCTTCAAAGGCGAGTTCAGGGTGGGCGTGGAGGAACCGGCTGATTTGCGAAAGTTCGGGGCTGAGGCGATCGACCTCCTGGATCAGTGCCTGCTTCTGGGGATCCAGCATCTCTGCCTCCCTCCGGATGGTTCTCCTGTCCCGGGAGTTCATTCGAAAACTAGCACGAAACAACCAGAAACACAAGGCGGACAGGCGACTGCAGGCGTTGAGACTCAGCTGCAAGCGGAATCAGGTGCCGACGCGGAGGGGGCTGGTGAGCTCCTTGAGCAGCGCGATAGCGGAAAAGGCAGCCAGCTTCTCCGTCCGGGGGTTCTCTGTGGTCATAGCTCAGGCTTGGCTTCCCGGCAGGGCTGCTCGTACTGCCCGGTAAGACTAAACCAGCGAATGCGGAACAGATCGAACACCATGCGCGCACCGTCGCGCAGGAAACGCACGCGCGTATCAGGATCGTTTCGCCAGCGCACCCCCACCTCCAAAATCCCCAAACCCTGCCGCAGGGCGAGAAAAAGAATCTCCGGATCAAAACCGAAACGCTCAATCCGTTGTTGGCGGAATACCGAAAGAACCGTCGCACGCCGAAACGCCTTGAATCCACATTGGGTATCCAAGAACGGAACCCCAAGAAGCACGTGAACCAGGTGGCGAAACACGACCCCGGTGAGGCGCCGCAACTTGCCCTGGGGGACCTCCAAAAGTCCGCGATCGACAGCCCGAGACCCGATGACAACATCCCATCCGCGCTCCAAGGCCGCCAGCAATTTGTCTGTTTCCTCGATCGGCGCCGACAAATCCGCGTCGGAAAACAGGACGTACCGACCGCGACTCTCCAGAATCCCGCGACGAACACTGAAACCTTTTCCGCGATTGTAACCATTGGACAGTACGCGAATTTCCGGCCGCTGCTCTGTCAAAGACTTCACAACCTTCATCGTTCCATCGGTTGAACCATCGTCTACAACAATAATTTCAGCAGTCCATTCCTTTGTTTGGATGTAGGCAAGGATGCAGTCTAGCGTACTCAGCACACGTCTCTCCTCGTTGTACGCCGGAACGACAACCGAGAGATAAAGAGAGTTTCCCGGAGCCATCGGTGTGGTCCCCGTAGGAGCAGAGCGGACACGGTCTGCCGTGCAGAGCGACATCATATTGTATTCAGTGACTACTAGTTGTTATGGAATGTAGGGGGGATTACGCTGGGTGTCAACTGTCACCCTGCAGGGCGCTGCGGTAGACGCCGAGGGCCCAGAGGGGAAAGTAGGCCGGGTAGAGGTGATACTTGAGGAAGAAGACGCGGGGAAAGCCGGTCGCATTCCAGAAGGGATCGTCCCAAGAGCCGTCCGGACGCTGGGTCTCGATCAGATGCCGGATCCCCCTGGCCACCGCGGGGCTCCTCGCCTCCCCCGCCGCAAGGAGCCCGAGGAGCGCCCAGGCGGTCTGGCTGGGCATGCTCTCCCCTTCCCCGGCGAGGCCGGGGTCCATATAGCTCAGACAGGTCTCCCCCCATCCACCATCCGCATTCTGGCAGCCTTCCAGCCATCGGACGGCCCGCCGGACGTACGGGGCCTTGAGATCCTCCCCGATCGCCTGAAGGCCCCGCAGGACCGACCAGGTCCCGTAAATGTAATTGGCGCCCCATCGACCGTACCAGGCCCCGTTCGCACACTGTGTCGTTTTGACGAAGTCCAACGCCTTGACCGCCTCGGGGTGCATACAGTTTTCGCCGTAAGTCCCAAGTGTCTCCAGCCCACGTCCCGCTAAATCTTCGGTGGGGGGATCGAGGAGGGCACCGTGGTCGGCAAAGGGGATGTTATTCAAGATGAAACGCGTGTTGTCCGCATCGAAGGAGCCCCATCCGCCATTTTCTGACTGCATTCCGAGAAACCAGGTAAGGCCCACCTCGATGGCGTGTCGAATATCGTCCCGATCCGGCAGCCGGACCTTCTTGAGGGCCATTAGCACCATGCCGCTGTCATCGGTATCAGGGTAGAAGTCGTTCCGGAACTGGAATGGCCATCCCCCCGGCGGGAGATTCGGGCGCTTCACCCGCCAGTCCCCACCCCGCAGGATCTGCTCCTGGAGCAGCCAGGTGGTGGCCTTCAGCAGTACGGGGTCGTCCTGGGGTAGCCCCGATTCCACCAGGGCATTCACGGCCAGGGCGGTATCCCAGACGGGAGCAAGACACGGTTGGAGGTGAAAGCTATCGGCCTCCTCAATCCCGAGGAGTTCGATCTCCTTCCACCCTTCGGTCAGTTTCGGGTGGTCATCGGAGTAGCCCAGGGTGTGAAGTGCCATGACCGCATTCGCCATGGCCGGATAGATCCCACCGAGGCCCCCGGGTCCCATCCGCTTGAGGGTCCATTTCAGGGCCTGCTGTCGGGCCCGCACTCGGAAGGGGCGCGGGGTCCAGCGCTCGAGCCCGGGGAGCAACGTATCCAGCCCGATAAAGAAGTTCTTCCAAGAGATGAGCTCCTCGGTGCGAGGCAATCGCAGATCGGCCTCGGCCCGGGAGGGAACGTAAAGCTCGTCAATGCTCGCCGCCGGAGGGATCGGACAGACCGGCTTCAGATCAATGAGGATGAGGAGGGGGACAAGAACTGTTCTGGACCAGTACGAGATTTCATACAGGCTAAAATAGGACCAGCGGGGCAGAAGCATAATCTCGACCGGCATGAACGGGACCCCTCGCCAGTCGTACTGGCCGAAGAGGGCCAGGGTGATCTTGGTGAAGACGTTGACCTTGGTCACCCCACCCTTCGCCAGGATGTTCTCCCGGGCCCGGAGCATCAAGGGTTCGTCGGGGGAGTAGCCCATGAGCTTGAAGGCGAAGTAGGCCTTCACCGTGGCGCTGATATCGCTCGGGCTCCCCGGGAAGAGATCCCATCCCCCATCGGGCAGCTGCTTGGCCCGGAGGTAATTGGCGGCCTTTCGTTCCCGATCCGGGTCCACCCGGCCCAGGAAGTGGCGGAGCATGATGTACTCCGAGGTCAGGGTGCTATCCGCCTCCAGTTCGCCAAGCCAGTATCCCTCAGGATACTGGAGGCTCAGGAGGTACTCCTGTGCCCGACGAACGGCCTCTCCCAGCATCTGGACGTCGGGACTATCTCCAGTCGGCAAAGGTGACAAACCTTCTTCCCTCCCCCTGATCCCTTGAACGGGACCCGGCCAGTCATTCCAAGAATATCGAGACCCCGATGGTAAACAGACTAGAGTTGATGCCGCGGTTCGGCTCCTTGATACCGCCATTCGAGATATGTTGCCACCGCCATTCTCCTGTAAAGGCCGTCCGTTCTGAAATGAAATAATGAAACCCAAGCCCGGCTTGGGGGTTGAAATTTAGGTCGTCTGACCGGTTCATGAAATCCATGTCCAAAAAAAGAATACCTCCCCCCGCCTCGACAAAGGGAATGAACTTTCCTTCGGGGAGGAAATTGTACCGGAACAGAGCAGTCAACCCAGCCCCAAAACCACCCTTCGGCTCAAAGTTGACGATGAATGTCCCCTCGGCGAGCAGCTCAAGGTTGCCCCGGTACCAGGCATCCCCTCCCATGGGGTCGCTGATGCCGATCCCCCACCGCGGTGCCGCATAGATGTACTGGACATCCCTCAGCTCATCATCCGTGGTCCTTCCAATGGGGATGGCGAGCCCATGTCCGACCACGATCCCGATCTCCTGCTTCCCCAATCCGAACAGACGTGCCGGGGATTGGGCGGCTCCCGTCACCTGCTCGGCGGGCGGTCCCGCCCCTGTGTCCGCTGCCCATCCCCCTCCTGGCAGGAGCATCACCAGCACCGTGGCGAACAGCAGCAGTCTGCACGGCTGTGTCAATCACCCCTCTCTATCTATTGGGCACATCCGAGATCGGATCAATCCTCATTCCGCTTGAGGCGCATTTTCTTGACCAGATCATCGAACGAAGAGGTCTCGATGATCTTGTTGAACTGTGATTGATAATTGGTGACGATGCTGACGCCGTCAATGACGACGTCGAACAGCTCCCAGCGACCGTTGGGGCGCTGCAGTCGATAATCGACCGGCAGGCGATCGCCCCGCTTGTCCACGAACACCGTCTTGACGACAGCCCGTGTTCCGTTCACCGATTCTCCCATATAGATAACCCGCTGATCTTGCAACGAATTCAAGACCAACCGGCTGTAGGAACGCTCGAAGAGCTCCCCGAAGAGGTCCACGAACGCTTGACGCTGCTTACCGGTCAGTTTACTCCAATGGGAATCCAGAGATCGCTCTGCCATCTCCGCATAGTTAAAGTGGGCGGCAATCAACTTCCGGACCTTTCGTCTCCGCGCCACCTGCTTATCTGGACCCTGCAAGGCGGGATCCTTGAGAATGCGCCGGGCACTCTCCAGGGTATCCCGGACCCGATCGACGGGCGCATCTACACCTGCCCCCACCGAGACAGGCATGACGAACCCTAGTAACAAGACCGCCAGCCAGAAGAGGCGATAAAGCGACCGGCCTCGTTGTCGTGCAGATCTCCTCATCTCAAGGGTCTCCGTTCGAGAGGACGCTCACCGTCACCCCTCCGTTGCGGTAGTTGCCAGGTCCCTTTGGAATATTGAGCCGCCTGAGGAACCTCCCCTACCGGTTCGGTCGCCCCTACGTCGCCGTAGAGGGCCCAAAGGAGTGCCGGGAGCACCGTCAGCGAAGCCAGGAGGATGCTGCCCACCCCCACGGACAAGAGAAAGCCAAGGCTGAAGATCCCCTGGTGGCTTGCCACCATCAGGCTGCCAAACCCCACCATGGTGGTGGTGGCAGAGAGGAAGACCGCCCGACCCGTGCTGTTTGCGATGATGGGCCCTTTCCTCCCCTCCTGCTCATACCGTTTAACGATGTGAAGACCATTCATTATTCCGTACCCCGCGATGAGGGGGAGAAGAATGAGGTTGGCCAGATTAAAGTTGATCCCGAACAGTTGCATCAGGCCAAGGGTCCAGGCCCCTCCCACGACGAGTGGGAGCAGGGCTAATAGCAAGTGCCCCACGCTGCCGAACGAGAAGAGGATGACCACCACCATCGCCGTCGCCGCGTACAGCCCGCCGAGCAGGTAACCCTTCTCCATGCTGTGGCCATATTCCCAGGCGGTGATCGGATTCCCGATGGTATCTGGGTCCACCGACCGGACTTCCCGCACGAATGTTTGGACGTTGTCCCGCCCCCAGATATTCCCTCGGGGAAACACCTTGAGGAGATAGGTCCCCTCTTTGCCGATGAACCGATCCTTGAGCTCACGCGGAAGGTCCGCCACCGTCATGGGGCCCGACTCGAAATTTTTCCTCAGCACATTGATCTTCCTCTCGAAGTCGGCAAAGAGCTCGGTCTGGTATGCAGCCAGCGACGGTCTCATCCTGGCAGGATTGCCGTTTCTCAGCCGAGCCCTGAGAGCCTCCAGAAGTTGCCGGGCTTCCTCCAGCTCTTCGTCAGATGCCGCGCTGAAACGCCCTCTGTCCCCCAGTTTGAATCGGATCCGTTCAAAGGTTGTTTGAAGCCTTTCGAGGTTCACCGGATCGAGTCGCCCAAACGCACGAGGGAGCTTGGCCAGGGGGGCCCCGAGCGCCTGAATCGCAGCCACCTTCCCCGCCGGCTCCTTCGGGAGGAATGAGTAGACGGTTTGGACCCGATCTACCGATGGAAGGGCTTCCAGTCTGGCCTTCTTGGTCAAGACCTCCTCCGGCGACCGGGCCAGGCCGATCCCGTACCAGGTGGACGTCCCCCCCTCGGCGAGAAGCCGGCGTTCCCAGTCCACCGATTCCGTCCCCTGCGCCTGAAGCTCCAACAGATTGAACTCGAGCTGAATCTTGCCGAGGGCAGGGAGAGCGGCCACGGCTAGCAGTCCGGCCCCGGCTATCATGACCCAGGGACGATGGCTCCACCGCTCCAAGACCCCTAAGAAAATTGCCGGCCGGGAGGCGACCCGGGCGTCCGTCCGCGCCTCATACAGGATCAGCAGAGCGGGGAGAACCGTGAAGGCCGCTACAAGACAGAGGAGGAGGCCACTCCCGGTAATGAAGCCCAGCTCCACCAGACCCTTGAAGTCGGTGAGGATGAGGCTATAGAAGGCGACCACCGTCGTAATCGCCCCCGTCACGGTGGCCGCGCCCGCCTTCCGGAAGGTGTACTCTAACGCGTCGCCAGGACTGTGACCTTCTGCCCGCTCTTCCCCGTAGCGCTCCAACAGATGGACGTGATAATCGATGCCCAATCCGATGAGCATCGGGATAAACATCGCGGTCAGGATATTGAGGGAGCCGACGGTGAGGGTGATGAACCCCAAGGTCCAGGAGACCCCCACGGCCAGACTGAGGAGAGCCCGCAAGGGCGCACCAAAGCTTCTCCAGAAGAGAAAAAACAGAAGGGCCACTCCGCCGAGGGCCAGGATGGTGGCCATCGTGGCATCCCGTTTGGCGGTCACGATCTCATCCGACCCCAGGGCATGGGACCCGGTGACGCCGGCCTCGATACCCGGGTAGGCTCGACTGAGCTCGGCGATGGCGGTCCGGATCCGCTGGATCGACTCCTGCTTGGGGACCAGGGTCCGCCCGTTTGTCCCTCGGGCCTTGGCCAGGAGGATGAGGTACCGCTGATCGTCGGTGAGAAGGTATCCTTCGGAGACCGGCTCCTTTCCGGCACCCAACCACTCCCCCCAGGGTGAAACAAAGGAGTGGAGGCCGTTTAACCGGCCGTCCACCTGCTGGAGGAGGGAATTTAATAAAGCCAGATCGACCCGCCCCGATTTCTCCTCCTCAAGGAATCCGGTAAAGAAATGCCCGACCAGGGCCTGACCCATCTCCCGGTTGATTCCATCGAACAAGGTGTTGAGCCCCGGCGCGGCGGTGAGGTCTCGGATCATCTCCCGGTGATCCTCGATTTTCCGGTGAAGCGTCTGTAGCTCGTCCCGGGACAGGTACTGAAGGGAATGGGCCTCGAAAGGTGCGGGGTCAACCCGGTAGAACAGTTCGGCGATGTGCT
>LXTG01000070.1 GCA_001643535.1 candidate division NC10 bacterium SPGG6
AGCCAGCGAAACAGCCAGATGACGACGACCGGAGGTGGTCTTCGCGGGAAGACGCTCGGGCGCCGCGCCGGGTCGGATGAGCCAGTCCTCACCGCAGGCTCCAGGGTGGCCACCGGCGAGCCCCCAGGGCGGTACCCGGCGCCGTTCGCCCATCAACGATACGGTGGCGGGAGCCAAAAACTCGATCTCGCGTTCGATGCCGTCTCCGCCCCTGTAGGCGCCCGCGCCTCCACTGCCGGGGCGGAGCCGGGAGCCGACATCGGGTTTTCCGTCAGCCGGTTGGCATTGGGCAAACGCCGCATCGTGCTGGAGAACCTAACCAACCTCGATCTATTGTCCGCCTCAGCCATCATCCCCTCGAGATCAGAGGTTGACGGATCTAATTCGATCTCGGTACCGAACATATGTTCGATAGTACCGACCCGGTCTGACAACTACTAGAGCCTTGTGCCAACCAGCCAGAGCTTCCCGTTCGGACGACATACCGCTAGGCCAGCCCGAACTCCCCACCGGCATCGAGGATGACGTCGTACATGTACAGGCCAAACGACCGTGAGGGCAGGATCAGATAGGACCGCACACCGTCCTGGTCGTCTCTAACCAGTTCGGTGGCGACGCCGGCGACAAGGGTGCGTGCCGCCGCCTCTTCGGGGAAGATGTCATCGCCGAGATCCAATGCGCAGATCTTGGCCAGAATCCTCGAAGCGTTCACACCAGTCAGCCGGAACATGGCTCGGACGTGGGTGAGGTCGACCACGTCATCCTCGCCCGGTCGGGAGCCGAGGACTGTCCACTCATCGGGGCTGACCGACCAGACCAGTTGATCGTTCAAGCGCATTGAGGCGCCCGGCCGGACATCTTCGAATCCGGAGAAGACACGCCACTTCGGAGTGAGGCTCACGTCAGAGAGCGTCAGGTCGCCATCGTTCGACGACACGACTTTGGCCACGATGCCCCTGGGAGCGGGATTCCAGTCAGACACGGAGCCTGGTCCCTTCCGGATCGAAATGGGCCTGATCGGCCATGACTTTTGCCGTGACCGTTGTCTCATCGGGCAGACGAATGTTGAGACGCTGCCCTCCTTGGGCAAGGTTCTCTTCAACCTGGGCCAGGCAGATCGACCGTCCAAGGGTGGGCGAATGCCGGCTGGAGGTGATCCGTCCCTTGATATTCTCGCTGGCGTCGATGATCTGGCTTGCCTCCGGTGGGACGACTGTCGGGTCATCGGTCTGGACGGCGACAAGCCGGGGGTAGCCACCCCTCTCTTTCTGCCACGCCAGTTCGGGTTTCCCGGCGAAGTCGGGCTTGTCCATCTTGATCGCCCAGTCGGTGCCGACGCCGAAGCCCTGCGTCAGACCGTCGGTGTCCTGGCCGACGATGAAGTGACCCTTCTCTAGTCGCATGATTCTCTGGGCTTCCACACCAAACGCTGTCACCTCCAGGTCCTTCCCAAATTCGATGAGGTTCTCCAACAGCCAAAGCCCATAGCCGGCCGGCACATGGATCTCGTAGGAGAGCTCTCCGGTGAATCCGATCCTCCACAGAAAACAGTCGGTGACTCCGGCAACCGTGCCGGTCCTCACCTCCATGTACCCGAATCGATCAGCGTCGAGGTCGATTTCGGTGAGACGGCCGACCAGCTCACGTGAGTTGGGGCCGGCGACGTTGATGCTGGCGTAGCCGTCAGTGACCGCGGTCATCTTCACGTCCCATTCCGGGAAACTGGTCTGCAGCCAGTCGTTGAGCCAGTTCCAGACAACTCCGGCGCCTCCCGACGTTGTCGACATCATGTATCGGTCGGGGCCGAGACGACCGGTGACCCCGTCATCCATGATGACCCCGTCCTCGGCGCACATGACCCCGTAACGGACCTTGCCGACTTGCAGTTTCGACCACTTGTTGACGTAGACGAACTCCAACAGCCTGGGTACGTCCGTTCCTCGCAGATCGATTTTTCCCAGGGGGCTGACGTCGATGATCCCGACACCGCTTCGCACCGCTCGGACCTCGGCTTCGGGGTCGCCGTAGTGATCCGGGCGGATCCACTGCCCGGCTACCAACGGTTTGGCGTTGTGGCTCTCATGCCAGGACTGGATCGGGGAGTGGCGGAACGGCTCGCGGTTTCTGCCGGCAAGTGTTCCCAAGCGTATGGGTGCGTAGGGTGGCCGCCAGGTGGTGGTTGAAGTTTCCAGAAGACTGGCTCCGATGGCTTCACCGTGAACGGCGAGGGCATTGACCGCTTCCACCTTGCCCTGAACCGGCCCCATGCCTGCGGTGGTGTACCGCTTGGCCAACTCCATCGAGTCGTAACCTTCTTCCGCCGCGGCCAGGAGATCCTTCGAGGTCACATCCTCGGAATAGTCGACGAACCCGTGGGTGGTCGATCGGAATAGCTCGGGGTGGTCGTCGACGTCGAGGGTTGGGATCTCCCCTCGTGCGGCGTGAGAGGTCGCCCCCTGCCATGTGGCTTTGACGGTTTTGGCGCGGCGTGCAGCCGCTCTCCCTACCGCCGATCCGTGCTCTATCAACTGGTCTGTGGTGCCGTCTCCGACCAATCCGCCCGTCGCCAGGACGTTGAGGGGCAGGGAGGAGGGAAGAAACCGCGCTGCCCTTGATTCATAGACGGGCCGGTCCCCGGCCATGTTGAGCAGCGCCGTGGAGGTGGTCCATCCGATTGCGGTCACCAACAGATCAGCGTCAGTTCGCTTTCCACTCGAGTCGACGACCGTCTGCACGCCTTTTCTGCCGGATGCCTCGACAACTGTCTCTCCGTTGCGCGCATCGAGGACAGCAGCGATTTCGACGCCCGCTCTCTCCAGATCGGCGACGGCCGCATCACCTGATTGATTGGCCGTGAGCACTACGGCCTTGTCACCGGGCTTGACCGCATAGAGATTGGTCAGCCGACGCGCGGCCGTGGAGAGCATTACACCTGGGAGATCGTTGCCCTTGAACACATAGGGTCGCTCCAGGGTTCCGGCGGCGACGACAAGGTGCTTGGCCCGAGCCAGCACCAACCGCTCCTCGACGTGAGCCATGTCACGTTGCACCACCGACACCCAGTTGTGGTCATAGCGACCGGCCACCACTGCATCAGTCATCACCTCGATGGCGGTCTGAGCCTCGATGGCTGCTCTCAGATTGGCCAGAGCCTGGAGATCGCCGTCATCACCGAAACGGAGATGGCCGCCAAGGGCGGGCTCCTCCTCGACGAGGATCACCGATGCTCCCGACTCTGCTGCWGCMRTGSCCGCAGTAACTCGAATTCGCGCGGGACCTGCTCCAGCCGGCGCCGGAGCTGGTACAGCTCTTCCTCCAGCCCCTTTACCTGCCCCTGCAAGGCCTCAATCTCGGTGGGGTGTTTTTCTCGTCCTTGAGAACGGGAAACGTCACTCTTGGGAAATTGGCTCGAGAGGCGTCTCATGGTTTTTTGGAGAGGATTAAGCTTAGAGGACTTATCTGAATCGCTCATGATCGGCAATCCTCCCCGGCATCATCTCCACGGGATGAAAGCCCACGAAGCCCCGTCCGAAGCGGCTTTACAGGATTCGCGATTCTCGTTGCGCGAATCATTGTCAATTGTGCTCCCTTATATTAATGAAGTCCCAAGGGGTGTCAAGTCTTTTTTGCCCACATTTGAAAGACTCCAAAGCCGCCACAGAAGCCTGCTGAGCGGTTTTTCGACTTTTCAACGAAAGATGAGTCGGCCGGTCGCCGGATGATGGAACGAAGGAAAAGTGGCCCGAAGCGCTGTGTTTTTTCCGGGTGAGCGATCCATGGTCCGCCGTTCGAAAAAAGGCTTTGCACCTCCCGAAGGTAGACTTATACTAGTGCCGTTCCACTTCGGACGCATGTACCACATTTGATCAACGCGCGCCGCGGTAACCGTCATGAGCGTGCGTAGCAACACGTCTGCTAGAAATAGGTGGAACGGCACTAGCTACCAGCCTAGAGGGGAGTACCGTGGAGTTGCGAATCGAAGATCTGCTCAAGCTCTACTATTATCTTCGCTTGACCCGGGGCCTGGAGGACCGGGTCATCAAAATGTATCGCCAGGGAAGGATCGTGGGTGGGTGCTATGTCGGTACCGGCGAAGAAGCGATCTCCGTGGGGAGCGCGTGTGCCCTGGCGCCTGATGATGTCGTTGCTCCATCCCACCGAGGCCTCGGTGTGCATCTCGTGAAGGGGGTCGAGCCGAAGGAATATATGGCCCAGTATCTGGGACGGCGAGCGGGGCCCACGCGGGGCAAGGATGGCAATATTCACTTCGGTGACATCCGTCGCCACATTATCGGATTCATTAGCCCTATGGCCGACGGGATCCCTGTCGCCGCGGGTGTGGCGCTGGCCTTTAAGATCCGACGGGAGCCGCGAATCGCCGTGGCCTATTTTGGGGATGGAGCTTCGAGCCGCGGAGACTTTCATGAAGGACTCAACCTCGCCGCGGTTCTCAAACTCCCTATCGTCTTTATCTGCGATAATAATCAGTACGCGTACTCCGTCCCGCTTTCCCGACAAATGGCGGTCTCACACGTCGCCGATCGGGCCAAGGCCTATGGCTTTCCCACAGTGATCATTGACGGCAACGATGTCCTCGCCGTCTACGACGCCATCAAGGGAGCAGCGACCCGGGCCCGTGGCGGCGGAGGCCCCACGTTCGTCGAGTGCAAGACCATGCGAATGCGGGGCCATGCGGAACATGATGATGCCTCCTACGTTCCCCGGGAACTCCTTGAAGAGTGGCGGCGGCAAGACCCCATCCAGCGTTTCGAGGGTTACCTCCGCGAACGCGAAGTGCCCGAAGAACGATTGCAGGCGGTCGAGACCCGGGTGCTTCAGGAGGTCGAGGAGGCGGTCGAGTTTGCTGAAAAGAGCCCCCTGCCCGATCCATCGGAGGCGCTCGAAGGGGTCTTTGCCACATGAGGTGGCATCAGCAGCCCGGTGTTCCGAATGCCTTCGGAATCGCTGACTGCTGACAGCTAAAGGTTACAACGAATGGCGGAGATGACATACCTGGAGGCGATCCGCCAGGCCCTCTGGGAGGAGATGGACCAGGATGACCGGGTCTTCCTTCTGGGGGAAGATATCGGCACTTACGGGGGGGCCTTCAAGATCACTCAAGGCTTCTTAGACAAGTTTGGTGAGGACCGCGTCATCGACACCCCACTTGCCGAGTCAGGTTTTGTGGGCGCGGCTATTGGGGCCGCCCTCGTGGGCATGCGTCCGGTGGTGGAGATGCAATTTGCGGATTTCATCTCCTGCGCCTTCGACCAAATTGTCAATATGGCCGCCAAGCATCACTATCGGCTGGGGGAACCTGTCCCGATGGTCATCCGGGCACCTTACGGGGGGCGGCTCCATGCGGGCCCCTTCCATTCCCAGTGTCCCGAGGCCTGGTTCATCCACTCCCCCGGTCTCAAGGTAGTTGCTCCCGCGACCCCGTACGACGCGAAGGGACTCCTGAAAGCCAGTATTCGAGATCTCAACCCGGTGATCTACTGTGAGCACAAGTATCTTTACCGCCACGCCAAAGGTGAGGTCCCCATTGATGACTACGTTCTCCCCTTAGGGGAGGCAGACATCAAGCGGGAGGGGACAGATATTGCGCTGATCACCTATGGGGCGATGGTCCAGCAAGCACTCGAGGCGGCCGACGAGATGAGTCAGCAGGGGATAGAAGTCGAGGTGGTAGACCTCCGGACCCTGTGCCCCTTGGATACAGACGCGATCCTCGCCTCGGTGAAAAAGACCGGAAAGGTCCTCATTGTTCATGAGGCCCCTCAGGTCTGTGGGATTGGGGCCGAGATCGCCGGCGTCATCGCCCAGGAAGCCTTTCACTACCTCGACGCACCCGTGACGCGACTCGCCGCCCCCCACACTCCAGTCCCATTCAGTCCCCCCCTCGAGGACTTCTACCTTCCCAACGCCACGAAAATTGCCGCCAAGCTCAAGGACCTTGCCTCGTATTAGTTCATGGTTCAGGGTTCAGGGTTTAGGGTTCAAGGCGACCGGTCGCACAATTGGAGCCAGGCGCCTCAGAGTTAGCAAAGCCTCTGTCTATGAACCATGAACCATCAACTATGAACGGAGAAAAACGATGGCCATTGAGGTGGTGATGCCCCAGATGGGGCAGAGCGTAGCAGAAGGGACCGTCATCCAGTGGCTCAAGCAGGAGGGAGAGCGCGTGGAAAAAGATGAAGCCCTCCTTACCATCAACACCGATAAGATCGACGTCGAGATCCCATCACCGGGAGCAGGGACCGTTTCTCGAATCTTCGTCCGAGATGGAGAGACGGTGCCGGTGGGAACGCCCCTGGCGACCATTGACGCTGTCGAACCAGAACGACCGCTCACCGGGACCCCAGCACCGGCGCCACCCGTGGAGGCAGCGCGTGTCTCCGAGGAGACGACCCATTGGTACTCCCCTGCCGTCCTCGCGCTCGCGGAGCAGCAGGGCCTCAAGCCTTCCGACCTCAAAAAGATCAGAAAGACAGGCCGGGGAGACCGCCTAACCAAGCAGGACATCCTGGCCTATCTCGAGCAGCGGGAAACCGGCGCCGCCCCAAGGGCGGGAGATGAGGTCATCCCCTTCACGCCGATGCGCCGCGCGATCGCCGAGCACATGGTGCGGAGCAAGCAGACAGCCCCCCATGCCACCGCGATCATCGAGGTGGACATGACCGCTATTGCGGAATTCCGGGAAAGGGAAAAGGTCGCCTTTGCCGAGCGCTGGAGTTCACCCTTGACCTTCCTCCCCTTCATCATTCAGGCCACGGCATCAGCCCTCAAGGGGAATCCCTGGCTGAATGCCTGGGCCCAAGGGGATCGGACTGTTCTCAAGCGGGAAATCAATATTGGGATTGCCGTCGCCTTGGCGGAGGGTCTTATCGTCCCAGTCCTCAAAAGGGCGGACGGGCTTCGTCTTGCCGAGATCGCCCAACAAAGCGACGATCTGGTCCGCCGAGTTCGGGAGAAGCGGATCACGCCGATGGAGGTACAGGAGGGAACTTTTACGGTGAACAACCTTGGGGCGTCCGGCATCCTGCTGGCCACACCGATCATCGTCCAACCCCAAACGGGCATCCTTGGGATCGGGGCCGTCACCAGACGACCGATCGTGGTTGGAGACGACGTCACCATCCGTTCAATGGCCTACTTTTGTCTCTCCTTTGACCACCGCGTCATCGACGGCACTGTCGCCGGCCAATTCTTGCAAGAGCTCAAGGCGGGACTGGAGGGGTTCAATCCTCCCCGAACATAATACGGGAGGGACCCTTCTACATTCACCCGGACACGCCGGGTCAACTGCAGGTGCCTCACCCGCTGGGTGCACAGCCGCAGCCCGATCCCATCGAACCAACAAAACCCCCGGTGGTCTGTGCGCTAAAGGTAGAGAACTGCTTGGCCACCTCTGGGCTCCCACAGGTGGGGCAGCTCACGGACGCCTCCCGGCCCATGATGAGCTGCTCGAAGCCGGCTCCACAGACTTGACACATGTATTCAAAGATCGGCATATTCCCCTCCCGATCATTATCGACGCAGTTCCCGAATCAAATGCTTAAGTTCAGGTAAGATCAGCCGCTCAAGAGCCAACTGCACAGCCTTGGTGGATCCGGGGAGACAGAAGATGAGCGTTTCCCGAAACGTGCCCCCGGTAGCCCGACTCATGAGGGCTGCGGTACCTACCTCGTGAAAGCTCAGATGACGAAAGATCTCGCCGAAACCCCCCAGTGATTTGTCGAGGAGGGGGGTTACCGCCTCGATGGTGACATCACGGCGCCCGAGTCCGGTCCCTCCAGTGGTGACGATACACCCCACCTTCGCCTCCACCAGGCGCATCACCTCTTGCTGAATTGCCCCGAGTTCATTTTTCAAGAGCCGATAGCTGAACAGACGATGCCCAGCCTCTCGCATGCGATCCTGGATAAATTTCCCCGACTCATCCCCGGCCTCATCCCGACTGTCGCTGACCGTAATCACGGCATAGGAGATCTGCCCGATCCCCTCTGCGGCCCGCTTGTGCTCTTCTACACCCATGAGTTTCCAGAAAAACTTGGAACGTCAGGCGTCAAAGCGGAGGAGGGGCGTCCCTCCCCCGGCCAGTCAAGAAAGGATTGTGCACCCGCTCCTCACCGATCGTGGTCGGGGGCCCATGGCCTGGATACACCGTGGTCTCGTCGGGAAGGGAGAGGAGTTGGCTTCGAATGGAAGCAATCAGGACGTCGTAGGATCCTCCTGGAAGGTCGGTTCTGCCGATCGAACCGGCGTAGAGGGTGTCGCCGACGAAAACGATCCCCTCCCGGGTGAGACAGATCCCACCAAGGGTGTGACCCGGCGTGTGAAGCACCCGCAATCGACTCCCCCCGATGACTACCTCATCCCCCTCGGTCAGGAGACGGTCCGGAGGGGGTGGTGTGGGGACCTGAAAGCCAAAGGTGAGAGCCTGCTCAGCCGCCCGCCGCATCATCGCCACATCCTCCCGGTGAAGCAGAACAGGCGCCCCGGTCTTCGCCTTATAGAAGGCATTCCCGCAGACATGATCAAAGTGGCCGTGGGTGTTGACGATGGCTGAGAGTTCGAGCCCCTCGTCACGGATGACACCGTAGATGCCCTCACTCTCGAGTCCCGGATCGATGATCAGGGCCTGTCGGCTCCCCTCGTCTACGACAAGATAGGCATTGGTTTCGAGAGGACCAATCGTAAAATGTTGAATCCGCACCTTTCCCTGCCTTGGGGACGCGTGTTCCCTTGAGTCCGTGGAGTTCCGGACGGAGAGGGCCGTGGGGGCGCCGAACTACTCTCCCCGCGAATCTTGTCCCTCTGTCCGTTGGAGGATAATTTCCTCGAGGGCCTTCGAGACGGTAAAGTAGTCCACCCCAGTCATGGCCGATATCCGCAGGAGCTCCCGCTCGTTCACCTTCCCCTCCCGCTGATAGATATCGAGCAACCGCTGGCGAACGTCATGCTCTGCACTAGTATCCATGCTTGATTCCACCTTTGTGAATGATGTGGCTCTGCAGACACAGAGATCTCTCATCTCGTGAGAGGCGCCTTTGCACGCAACCTCGTAACGAGGTGCGGAAGAATTTCGAGCACGCGATCGATGTCCCCCTCACGGGTGAGTCGTCCTAGGGAGAAGCGAATCGTTCCCTCCACCTGCTCCAGGTTCAGCCCCATCGCCCGCAACACATGGGAGGGCTGCAAGCTCCCAACGTGACAGGCCGAGCCGGCCGACACGGCAATCCCCTCCAGGTCGAGCGCCGCCGCGAGGGTCTGGGCCTCTATACCGTCAAAGGTCAGACTGCTCGTGTGCGGGAGGCGAGGACTCTGTTGCGCATTCACCGCCCCCCCCTCGATCCGGGCCAATACTCCTGCCTCCAGCCGGTCGCGGAGCTTACGGATTCTTTCCCCCTCGCCCGGCATTTCGAGGAACATAATTCGCGCCGCGTGAGCCAGCCCGACGATCGCCGGGACATTTTCGGTCCCACCGCGGCGACCCCGCTCCTGCTCCCCGCCCCGGAGGAGAGGTCGGAGTCGAACTCCCCTTCTCACGTACAGGGTCGCGACCCCCTTGGGGCCATAGATCTTGTGGGCGGAGAGGGAAAGCAGGTCAATGTTGAGGTGTCGAACATGGAGCGGGACCTTTCCGAAGGACTGCACCGCATCAGTGTGGAAAAGAATTCCCCGCTCTTTCGTGATCGCGCCGACCTCCCCGAGGGGGAAGAGGGTCCCTGTCTCGTTATTGGCGTGCATCAGGGAAACCAGGATTGTGTCCGGGCGGACGGCCCGGCGGAGCTCATCCAGATCGAGCATCCCTTGCCCGCTGACCGGGAGATACGTCACCGAGAAGCCCCCATCCTCGAGCGCGGCACAGGCTTCGAGGATGGCTGGATGCTCCACAGCCGAGGTAATGATGTGCCTCCCCCGCTCTTGATAAGCCAAGCCCGCCCCGGCAATGGCCAGATTGTCCGCCTCGGTCCCGGAGGAGACAAAGACTACTTCATCCTTATCCGCCGTCCCAAGCAGCCCGGCCACCGTCTCCCGGGCTCCCTCCAAGGCGGCCTTGGCCTCTCGCCCGAGGCCGTGCGCAGCACTCGGATTCCCGAAGGCCGTCTCAAGGTAAGGCTGCATGGCCTCCCGCACCCGCGGATCAACGGGGGTCGTCGCGTTATGATCCAAATAGATATGGGATCTCACCTTAGGATCTCTGTAAAAATGGCCGCCCCTTGGCGGCCCGCGAACCTCCCCCCCCTCGTACCTGCGCACATACCCAGCCTACAGGTAGTGTCCGATCCGGACGGTCTCGATCTCCTTGTCCGCCCTGGCCGGCGTCCGCGGGAGGGAGCGGACGGCGACGATGCGTTCAGACTTACGCCCCGCGATCTTGGCCCAGTCATCCGGATTGGTCGTGTTGGGCAGATCCTCGTTCTCCTGGAATTCTTCCTGGACCGCCTGCACCAGGTCCTGCCGCGTGATCCCCTGCTCCCCCGTCCGGATCTGCCGCTTCACCGCCGCCTTCTTCGCCCGCGTGCAGACGCTCTGGATCATCGCCCCCGACACGAAGTCCCGGAAGTACAACACCTCCCGCTCCCCATTCTGATAGGTCACCTCCAGAAATCGGTTCTCGTCTGTGGCCGCGTACATCACCTCCAGCGCCGCCTCAACGAGGGTCTGGATCGTCCGCCCCCGGTCTCCTTCCGCCTGCGCCACGTCCGAGGCCGCCAGCGGCAGGTCGGGAGTCAGGTACTTGCCGAAGATCTCTCTCGCCGCCTCCTGGCTTGGCCGGTCAATCTTGATCTTAACGTCAAAACGCCCCGGCCGCAGCACCGCCGGGTCGATCAGATCCTGCCGGTTCGAGGCCCCCACCACGATCACGTTCGTGAGGCCCTCCACCCCGTCTAGCTCCGCCAGGAATTGCGGCACAATGGTCGATTCGATGTCCGAGGAGATCCCCGAGCCCCGCGTCCGGAAGAGACTGTCCATCTCGTCAAAGAAGATGACCACCGGCATCCCTTCCTTGGCCTTCTCCCGCGCCCGCTGGAAAATCTCCCGGATCTTCCGCTCCGTCTCCCCCACGTACTTGTTCAACAGCTCCGGCCCCTTGATATTGATGAAGTAGCCGGTGATGGCTTTGCCCATCTTCGCACTCAGCTGCGCGGCCAGGGAGTGGGCCATCGCCTTGGCGATCAACGTCTTCCCGCACCCCGGGGGCCCATACAGCAACACCCCCTTTGGCGGCTGCAGCTTGTGTTGCCGGAAGTAGTCCGCGTACAGATGCGGCAGTTCGAGGGCATCCCGGATCATCTCAATTTGGCTGTCCAGCCCCCCGATGTCCACGTAACTGATGTCCGGGACCTCCTCGAGCAGTAGATCCCGGATCTCGCCCCGGGGCAGCCGCTCCAGCAGGTAGCCCGACCGCGTGTCGTACAGCAGCAGGTCTCCCGCCTTCAGGTCCAGCGCGGCCAGCGGTCCCGCCAGCTCCGCCACCCGTTCTTCGTCCATCCGCAGGCTGATGATCGCCCGCCCCCCCTCCAGCCGCTCCTTGATGTGCACCACCTCGCCCTGTACCTCAAAGGCCCTCACCTCGATGATGTTGAGGGCCTCGTTCAGGATCACCTCCTGCCCGGGTTGCAGGGTCTCCCCCTTCAGCCCCGGGTGGAGATTCACCTTGAGCTTCCGCCCGCTCGCCCAGACCGTCACGGTCCCGTCCGCATTCGCCCCCGCGAAGATCCCGTACGAGGCCGGCGGGGCCGTCAGCTTCTCCACCTCTTCCTTCAGTGTCGCGACCTGTTCCTTCGCGTGCGTCAGCCCCTGCACCAACCGCTCGTTCTGCCGGTGGACCTGCTCCAGTTGCTCCCGGCTCTGCTGCAGCCGTGCCCGCAGTAACTCGAATTCGCGCGGGACCTGCTCCAGCCGGCGCCGGAGCTGGTACAGCTCTTCCTCCAGCCCCTTTACCTGCCCCTGCAAGGCCTCAATCTCGGTGGGGTGTTTTTCCTTATCGCGCATGGATTGTCCTTGCCTCACGTCCCCAGGACCGGCTCACCCTCTCGTGTGCGGCTCGCCCGCCGATTTCCTTCGCCCATCGTTCTCCACACGCCCGTCGGGAAGACCTGGAACATGGAGGAATCTCCTCCACGATTCTCCGCGATTGCAACTCCCATACCATGCGTGCCGCCACTTCGAGAAAACCTTGTCATTCCAGGAGTTACCCATCTACCCGTCGAGGCTTCACGGGCCAAGTCACGGAAATCGTGCATCGTCCGTAAGCAGCACATCATCGCTTGCGCGAAAGTGACACAGAACCCCTTCCACACTTCAAGGCCTATTGCTGTTGATCAGCTGCACAAACTCGCTGCGAATCTCCGGGGCCGTTTGAAAGACACCCACCATGGCGCTCGTGACCGCCTTGGAATTCTGTTTCTCGACCCCCCGCATCATCATACAGAAATGATAGGCCTCGATCACAACCCCCACCCCCCGTGGCTGCACGGCCCGCTTGAGGGTATGCGCAATCTGCTGCGTTAATCGCTCCTGCACCTGGAGGCGCCTGCTATACATCTCGACCAACCGCACGATCTTGCTGAGACCAAGGATCTTCCTTTTCGGGATGTAGGCCACGTGACACTTCCCGAAAAATGGAAGGAGATGATGTTCGCACAGACTGAAGACGTCAATATCTTTCACCAGGACCATTTCATCGGAGACCTCGGTGAAGATAGCCCCGTTCAGGACCTCCGACAGATCCTTTCCGTAACCGCTGGTGAGATACCGGAGGGCCTTCGCCATGCGCTCCGGCGTGTGCCTCAGTCCCTCCCGGTACGGATCCTCACCCAGTTCCTTGAGCAGGTCGCGGACGAGGCTCTGCATGAACCCGTCCTCCCTTACCTCTGCCGAGCCCTTTCGCCGCCGTTGCTCCATGCCTCTCCTCCCGAGAGGTCAAAAGAAAAGGGGAGCTACTGCTCACCCGAACTCCTCGTCGGCGGAATTTCACCTGGAAACAAAGTTATTGTCCCCCAGAACCGATGGCGTGTCAACACCCGAGTCGCACCGACAAGGCGACGGAGGCGAGGCGGAGGGCGGCACATACGGCCTGAGGGGGGTAGGACTCGCCTGGAAGGGGAAATCAACGCAAGTAAGGACGGCGACGACCCGGGAGAGCTGGGCTCTTTCGGATGGAGCGGGAGACGGGATTCGAACCCGCGACGTCCAGCTTGGGAAGCTGGCATTCTACCCCTGAATTACTCCCGCCACCAGAATGATATATAGCGGAAAGTGGACCCACTGTCAACGTGGGGGCCGAGGAATAGGTCAGATATCGGATTCCTGGAAGTTCGTCACTCGCCACCCCTCTTTGACCCGACCGGTGGCGATGAATGCCCGCTTCTTCATCTCCCGACTATCTACTGAAATGGTGATGTCGTAGACAAAGAAGATCTTGCCCTCCCACATCTTCCGCGTCGAGTGTAAGCTGTAGGAGACTCCTCGATTCGCCGCCCCGCCCGGTCGTGTCACAGCCTCCAGGAGCCGCTCCTCCTCCTCGATCTTTCGCCGGGCCAGCCCATGCGCCAAGGCCTTCGCCCGGGGAAGATCAGGATGGACGTAATACCGCTCCACGAAGTTTTGGGCGATCGACTCGGGGTCTTCAGCGGCAGAGCAGGCGGCAAGGGCGAGCAACGCCGCCGCGCAAAATACAACTCCCCTGTGCACCTTTTTCACGCCGATCACCGTCCCGGCAAAGAACACCAGGAGACGAGGAAGAGGAGAAAAAGGAGAATCAGGAATCCCAAGACCATGTGCCGGGTTCCCACCCTCCGCGTTTTCTCCGCCAACCCCTCCTGCTCGTGCCCCTCACTCTCGCTGTCGATCCGCATGATTCCGGGTCACTGATATCACCCTTCCCCGGCGAGATCAAGGCAATTCCCCCTTCGTAAACGCCTCCCAGAGCGCGGGCAGATGACGCTCGAGATACTGCAAGGCTTCCTCCTTGGTCCTGAGAGAGCCGAGACTTGCCTCCTCCCGAAGACGTTCTAACAAGAATCCAACAAAAGGCCCGGGGCTCAGGCCCATCCGAGCCATCACCTCATGGCCATCCAATACGCTTGCTCGCTTGCCAGCCTGCTCGCTTGCCTGGATCCTTTCACGATGGAAAGCGAACATGTCTCGCACGAAACCGAGATACCCTTGAAGGGTACTGTCCTCTTTCGCCCAGGTTGCCCGGATATCGGCCAGGGAGAGGAGGAGGAGATCGGGGGTCAAGGTACCGAGGTCCCGCCAGAAGCGGTACCGCGCCCGGGGTGTGATGGTCTTGGCCTGCCACAGGGAGAGGGGACGGAGGTGTTCGCGGACCAGGGCCACCGTCATCGCAGAGGCTCGGGCCCCGAGGCGCAGCCGGCGCGTGATCTCGTCAGCGATGTCTGCTCCCCGCTCGGCATGGCCCAAGAAACGGACCTGCCCATCCTTCGTCGAACGGGTATCCGGTTTCCCCACGTCATGAATGAGGGCCGTGAAGCGAAGAAGGGCCTGTCTGCTGATCCCCCCTTCCACCTCTGCCTGCAAGGGCCCGACGAGGGAGGCAGCCTCGTCGGGCAACAGTTTCGGGAGCGCGAGGAGAATGCCGTCCAGGCACCGGACCATCTCCAGGGAATGGGTGAGGACATCAAAACGATGCGGGGCGCCCTGCAGGCATCCTCGCATCGTTCGGACCTCGGGGAGCAAGGCCTCCAAAAGGCCGAGCTTGTCCATGACCTCAAACCAATGACCAGCCCCAGAACCGTGTAGGATCTCAAATAATTCCTCCCGGAGCCGCTCCGGTGCGACGTCTCTCAACAGGGAAGCCTGGTGGCGGATCGCCTGGGCTGTGGTCTCGTCGATGTTGAAGCCCAGCTGAGCAGCTAGGCGGATACTCCGCAAGAGACGCAGGGGGTCCTCGGCCAACACCCGCGGATCACTCATCCGGATCCGCCGCTCTCTGAGGTCCCGTAGGCCGCCCGCGGGATCGATGAGGCGGGGTGGCTCGTCCGCTAAAGAAATGGCCATTGCGTTGATTGTGAAGTCTCGGCGTCGCAGGTCCTCAACGATACTCCCGCCGTGCAGCGGAGAGATATCCACCTGCACCCGCTCCCCCTCTCGAGAGAAGACCACGCGCCGGACCCGATCGGCGAGGCAGATCACTTTACCGGCAACCGCATGCTGGAGGGCCATACCCAGGGCGACGGGATCGGCGGACACCAGGTCGAAGTCGAGAGCCCCTGGATGCTCCAGGAGGGCATCGCGCAAGAAGCCTCCAACGAGGTAGACCGGCAGTAGCCCCCGCTCTGCTGCCACCTGGGCCATCTGCCGCAGCAGGGGATGGTGCAGAAGGGTCACGAGGGGGCTCAAGGTCCTTTGCTTCATCTCTTCACCCTAAAAGAGGGGAGAAAGGAATGTCAACAGGGCATTCACCCGCCAGAGAGCTGTCCTCGGGCTCACCGGGAAAGATCCTGGCGCCTCGAAAAATTCTTGACTGCAGGTGCCCCCCGGGTCTACCCTTAACATACGTTCAGGCCGTGGATAGTAAAAGGTCATCAGGAGGGGAGGGAGGATGCGGATCGACAAGAAGATGAAGATCGAAGAGGTCATCCAGACTTACCCGGAGACCGTCTCGGTCTTCACCCGGTACGGGGTGGCCTGTGTCGGCTGCTCCGCGGCCAGTTACGACAATATTGAGGTCGGCGCGAAAATCCACGGCATCGATACCGACCAGCTCGTAGCCGATCTGAACGCCAGCATCGCCTCACGGAACTGATCCGTCCGCCATCCACCCCGAGCCCCTCCGCGGACCGGGAGGCGTTTCCCCTGACGAGAGAGGAATCACAATGTTCGAGACGCTCCGACGGGACATCCAGGCTGCCCGAGACCGTGACCCTGCCGCCCGAAGCACCCTGGAGATCCTCTTTTGTTATCCCGGAGTTCACGCCCTGTGGTTTCACCGAATCGCCCACTGGCTCTGGAACCGAGAGCTTCTCTTCGTCGGTCGGTTCATCTCACATCTGAACCGCTTCCTAACCGGGATCGAGATCCACCCCGCAGCCCGCCTTGGGGCCGGCCTCTTTATCGACCACGGCATGGGGGTGGTCATCGGGGAGACGACCGAGGTTGGCGAGAATGTGACCGTCTATCAGGGGGTGACGCTGGGCGGCACCAGCCTGGAACGCAAGAAACGGCACCCCACGATCGGCAACAACGTGATCATCGGGACGGGCGCCAAGATCCTGGGACCGTTCACGGTCGGGGACAACAGCAAGATCGGGTCGGGCACGGTGGTGATCAAAGAGGTCCCACCCAACTCGGTGGTCGTGGGAGTCCCAGGACGGGTCATCTACCGAGACGGAAAGAAGGTGACCGAGATGGACTTCGACTGGACCAACCTCCCCGACCCGGTGGCTCAAGCGCTGCAGTGCATCCTCGATCGGGTGCACGACATGGAGAAGGAATTGGAAGAGCTAAAGGGCCGCGTTCCGCAGGACTCTCCGACCGAATTCTCCTCATCGCTCCGCCGCGACGGCTGACCCCTTCCCCCCCTGTCCCAACGCCAGGGAACGGTGAAGCTCCGAAACGGGCACCAGGTCGTACCCCTGCATCCGGAGACCATCGACAATGGCTTCCAGTTCCCTATGGACCCGGTCCTGTCTCCGCTGTGTCCCTAGATGGAGAAGGACAATGCCCCCATTCGCCTGAGCCACCTTTCCCTTCCCGAAGTTGAGAATGCGCTCCCGCACCTCTTCCGCCCGATAGTAGATTGGTGAGTGAGGATCTGCCACCCAGTCTCGCGTATCGAGATCCTCACGAGCCGACAGGTCCCGAGTCCATCCCACATGTAGGTAGCCGATTTCTGCAGCCCACTGGCGGATCTCCCGATTATGTTCTCCATATGGAGCCCGCCAGTAAGCGCCGATAGGTGTCCCGGCGACCTCCTCAAAGAGACGGCTCATCCGGCGGAGTTCGCGCTGGACAAACTCCTTTGTGACGCCCGGAAGGGTGTCCTGTCGGCGGTTGACAGCAAAGGTCGTGAGACGAGGGTGGCTGAAGGTGTGGTTGCCAATTTCGTGCCCTTCCCGGACCATCCGGCGGACCAGCTCAGGATACCGGTGGATAAACTGCCCCGTGAGAAACATCGTCGCCCGGACCCCCGTGGCCTTGAGGGTATCCAGAATCTCTCCGGTGGCATTGGCCACGGTCCCCCCATCAAAGGTCAAGGCAATCTTCCGTTCCCACGTCGGACCCCGCGACAGATCTGCATTGAGAGGAAATGGGGGGGGCTGCGGCACTTCCGGTGGAATCACCTCGGCTGGTTTCTCCGGCAATTCCGGGGGAGGGGTGAGGACCGGTTTGACCTCCGGTCTGGGAATCGCCGGCCGCTCGACCTGCCCCGGTGGTGAATACAGGGAGACGCCCAGATTGTCGTACCAAAAGAGTAACAGGGCCAGCGGTGCCAAAAGCAGAGCGGCCCTTCGAAGGAGTAGCCTTGGGTGATGAAAGGAACCATAGCGCGGTGTCGTCCGCCCCCGCAGGAGCACCTGCTGAGCATCCAGGGCCTGGCGGCGGCGCTCCAGCAGTCTTCGGAGGCGAGGCGGCACCGGTACTTCCCGGATGACACAATCATGAACCCACCACTCGGCCTCAGCGGCCCGTTGCATCAGGTGGATGACACTACACCCCGTGTCGCAGAAGTGGTGAAGCCCGATCCGAATGGTACACCCGGAGCAGATACAGGTGTTACAACGGAAGCACCGGCGGCGTGCCCGCCGGTCAGGATGGCTCGGACAGCATTTCCTCCGCATGGTTCCCTAGAGAAGCCCCTTCGATACGTCGAGGATCTCGCTCGGATCCACCTTCAAAAAGACCAGACCGGAGGCGAGCTTGGGAAAGAAATAGGTGGATTTGGGCGGGAGGCGCTCCCCAGATGTTACCACCTCAACGACCTGGTTCACTGGGGTCGGATTGAGGAAGAAGGCGGCGGTAGCGCGGCCACTCCGCACTTCTTGGAGGGCGACCTCCTCATCATGGGTAAACGTGATCCTCTCTGCATCCTCGAGATGAAGGAGTTGCCGGAAGACGAGGTGTTCAAGCATGACCACATCGAGGGCCTGAAGGGCGCGAGAATGGCTAGTCCCGGTTTTCCACTCCACGCCGCTGGGATCCTTGAACGTGAGGAGCGTAAACTTGTCACCTCCGGTGTAGAGACCGAAGACACGCCCGTGACGTCCTTTCTCCTCCATCTCATCGAGGCATTTCTGCACGCTCCCCTCCACTTGACCAATTCCCCTCTCCTCGCAGTGGAAGTGCGGCTCCAAGACGCTGAGGATCCCCATCGACTCCTGACCTCTAGCGACCCGGATGAGGCGATGGGTCGGAAGGACCGCCAGCCCCTCGTCCTCGATGCTCACCAGCGTCATCATCACAAAGTTATACGCCTTTTCAGGGCCCCCTGCGGAATCGCTCTGTCGCATCGCCTCTCGGAAAGTGAGGGCGGTCTCATACCGGTGATGTCCATCGGCGATAAAGAGGGGACGCTCGCGAAAGGCCATCACGAGACCGGCGATGGCCTCCGAATCCTGAAGGACCCACAGTCGGTGTCGAACACCGGCCCCATCCCAAAAATCGCACCGAGCGGGCGGCCGCGTGGCCGAGAGCATCAAGTCAGAGATCGGTCCCGAAGGCCCCGGGTAAAAGCAGAAGATCTGTTCCAGGTTCACCGGTAAGGCCTGCATCAAACGCAGGCGATCCGCTTTGGGACCCGGTAAGGTC
>LXTG01000103.1 GCA_001643535.1 candidate division NC10 bacterium SPGG6
GACCCGAGGGCCGTGGATCACCTTATCGACGCGCTGGAGGATCCGAGCCCAGACGTCAAGGTTCTCATCCTGGAGGCCCTTGGGGAATTCCGGGAACCAAGAATTCTGGAAGTCCTCCTCTCGCAGTTTCAGGGGGCATCCGGTCCGCCCCGGGAAGCGGTGATCAGTGCCCTTGGTAAGCTGGGAGACATTCGGGCAGTCAATGCCATCCTCCCTCTCGTGACAGACGACGCGCCGACCATTCGCGAGCGGGTCGCGGAGGCGCTGGGTCGTTTGGGGGTCAGAGCGGCGGAAGAGGCGGAGCTCGAGGGGATCAGCCCACCGGTGTAAGATCCTTCCCTTGGAGGACCGCCGGGACGTCGATCCGCCGGATCACTGGGTCAAATGCGATCACAATGGACCGGGCGTAGTCTTCCCCCTCTGAGTCCCACTCCATGAGGCTGATCTCGTCTCCATCCACGGCCTTTCCCTCCTGATCTTGGACAATCCGTACCCACGGCCGAGAGGTGTCCTCGGTCCCCGGACGGGTCACCACGGCGATCTCCGCCGATGTCAGACGCACCGCCGTTCCCGGGGGATAGATGCCGAGCATATCGACGAAGCTATCGAGGGTCAGTGGGTTGAAGGCGGTCCCGGCCAGCTTCTTCATCCGCGAGATCGCCTGGTTGGGGTCGGCGGGTCCCTGGTACGGTCGGACGGTGGTCATGGCGTCGTACGTATCGGCGACGTGGACGACCATGCTATAAGCGTGGGGCTGGTCTTCAGGCCCCAAGCGTGGGTACCCCCTCCCGTCGAAATCGATATGGTGTTCCTTCGTCACCCGGAGGGCGATCTCCGTCTGGACGCCCATCTTTTCTAAAATCTTCACCCCATCCTCCGGGTGCCGTTTTACGATCTCCCATTCCTCTTCCGTCAGCTTTCGGGGCGCACGGATTATCGTCTCGGGGATGTTGATCTTCCCCACATCGTGCAGCAGCGCGCCGAGCCCCAGTTCGCGCAGGGCTGTCACGTCGAGTCCCAAACTCTCTCCCAAAGTCATAGAGAGGATCCCCACGTTCACCGAGTGGTTAAAGAGATACTCGTCGTAGCTCTTGATCATGGTGAGGGCCATGAGGGAGTGTTTGCCCTTCAGGATGCTCCCTACGAGGTCCTCGACCGTTCGCTGAACCTCGCCCAGGGAGGGCACCTTCCCGAGCCGCGTCTCCTGAAACACCTTCCGGATGGTCTGGAGCGCCCGGCTGTAGATGGCCCCTGTCCCGACCCGTTCGTCCACCGCCTCGGTCTGTCGCTCTTCCCCGGTCCCCTCCTGAACGAGCTTCACGAGGAGGATGTGGGTGACCTCCCGCCTCTTGAGCTCCTGCTCGACCTCAACGCCCTTGACGTTTTGCCCGAGGACCTCCGCAAAGTGCCGGAGCTCCTCCAGGGTACAGCCCTTGAGGAGGGTGACCCCCTGGATCTCCGAATTCTGGAGCCGCGTCACGAGGGCCCGAAAGAGGTCGGGCTTCGACGTCAAGGGCACCCCGTTGAGGAGCAGCATTCCGCGCAGAAGCCCAAAGGTGATCCGCTCTCGGTCCCCGAGCATCTTCTCGAAGGCGTTGCTCAGGTTCTTGAAGGCGGCGGTGGCGGCCGGGTGGGTGGGGGAGTAGAGCCCGAGATTCTTCCAGGCGGCATTGAGGCTCAGGAAGAACTGCTCGGCTACTTTGGGTTCCAAATTCATCGAGCTCCCTCCGTTTCATCCGGGAGGGGCGCACCCCTCACGGCGGCCTGGCAGGCGTGTCTCAGGGCTGGACGCGCCGATTGAGCCACCGCCTGTAATGCGTCCGTGGCTTCTGCCCCCCCAAGCTTCCCGAGGGCGTATGCGGCGGCTACCCGAAGCTTCTCCGTCGTGCGACGCAACAGCCACCGCTTCCGGTGTAGCAGCGCGATGAGGGTTGACAGCGCCTCGGGGTCCCCGATGGTCCCCAGCGCAGCGATTGCGGCCATCTGGCCCTCGACGTCCCGGGTGCCCGGAGGCTCTTCGGCGATCTGCCGGAGGGCCGGAATGGCGGCCTTCACCCTTAATCCACCCAGGACGGCCATGGCCCCCTGTCGCACCGACGCGTCGGTATCTCCTAACGCGCCCAGGAGCGGCTCGTCGGTGAATTCCGCGCCCATCTGCCCAACGAGCCTGACGCTCTCCAGGCGGATTCGCGGATTGTAGTGCCGGAAAAGGCGCTTCAGGATCTCTGCGGCGTCAGGCGCCGGCAGCCTCGGCAGCAGGGGAAACAGGCGCCTGACCGTTTCCCAGGACGGGGCCGCGAGTGCCGATCTCACGGCTGCGACCGAGGCGTCCCCCATCTGGATCAAGAGATCCTCCAGCTTTCGCCGGGCCGGCACCTCTAACTCTATAAGGAGTTGATGCACCGCGGCTTCCGCCGTCTCCTCCTTCACGGTAAGCAAGAGATGGACCAAATCATCCTCCGGGACTGTCCCCCCTCGACAGAAACCTTCAATCAAAAGCTGCGGCCCTGTGTCATCCAGCAGGGAGCGGAGGGTCCAGCGCGCGTAGCGCGTGATGGTCTCCTCCTTGCGGGTATCGGGGCGGAGTTCCAGGGCAAGGGCAGTCATGATCCGGAGGCAGGGTTGGCCCTCGCCCCGGGCCAATGCCTCTTGCCCCCACCGGGACATTTCCAGCGTGATATTCTCGTACCGGGCAGGACGGTCCGTCTTTTGGAGTTCGAGGATGAGCGCCTCTAGGTCGTCAGGCCGCGCTTCCTCTTCCTCCTTCTCTTCCTCGGCTTCTCCCGTGCCCTCCTCTTCCTGAGCTTCCCCAATACCGGCCGGTCCGGCTGCTTCCGTGTCGATTTCGCCTACTGGCACCTGGGCCGCCTGCGGGGCGGTCGGCTCGGCCGGCGCCGATGGAGCGGCCTGTTGGAACGGTCCTGGCACTGGACCTGCCGCCTGGATGGTAGATTCAGTCCCGGCGAAATCCGTCTCGGAAAATTTCACCTGGAGATCCTCCACCTCGACCGTGCTCGCTCCGCGGTCTTGAAGGAAGGCCCTGCCTCCCCCTTGCTGAGACAGTTCCACGGCGTCCGTGTTCAACAGCTCGGTGAGGTGTTGAAGGTCTTCGAGGCGAACCCCAGGAAGGAGACGGATCGCCTGGATCCCTCGGACGACCAGATCCGGAGCGAAGCCTTCCAGGAGGGGATGATCCTGTGCCACAGGGACTTCATCGCAGGAGAAACCTTCTGAGCTGATCTGAATGGTAAGGGGGGCCCGCTGGGCGAGGAGTTCTGTGATTTGTTTGTGGGTACGGTCTAGGGCCTGAGCCCTGGCCGGGTGGTTTCCCGTGTAGGCCCGGAAAACTTTGGTGGCCTTCTTGATGCCGACGACAATCTCAGCCAACTTGCGGTAAAAACCGGCATCAGCATGAAGATCTCTGCTCTCGTCCGTGACCATCCCCCGGTTTTCCGTCTGCCCTTTCCGGCCACCGACACGGCGCCGCGGCCTACCGTCACTTTATAGCAAGACGCAGACCAATGTCAATTGGAGGGGCTGGCAAGAGGCAGACTTAGAGGATATCAACGGGGTCCACGTCGATCTCCAGATGGATCGATCCTCCCCGAGATACAGGGAAGGCTTCGAGCGCCTTTGCCATCTTCAGGCGAAGGGGGGTGTCTGGTGGGCCCTTGATGAAAAGGTGCCAGCGAAATCGGCCGCGGAGGCGGGAGAGCGGGGCAGGGGCGGGTCCATCGATCTCGAGGACGATCGGCGCCTGCCGGAGGAGTATGGCAAGCTGCTCGGCCGCCTCGGCCGCAGCCTTCTCCTTCGGGCTCGAGATGAGGAGGCGGATCAGGCGGGTGAAGGGGGGAAGGTTTCGCTCTTGGCGCCGCTCAAGCTCCTGCTGGGTGAAGGAGAGAAAATCATGATTCAGGGCCGCCTGGATACAGTAATGGTCGGGGTTGTACGTCTGGATTACCGCCTCGCCGCGAAGCGGACCCCGTCCGGAGCGACCTACCATCTGGGTGAGGAGCGCAAAGGTTCGCTCTCCCGCCCGAAAGTCGGGGAGATTGAGCCCGACGTCCGCCGAGAGCACCCCCACCAGGGTGACGTTCGGGTAGTCGTGCCCCTTGGCGATCATCTGCGTCCCGACCAGGATGTCCAGATCCCCGCGTTCCAGTCGTTGTAAGAGGAGGTGATGCCCCTGGCGGCCAGCTGTGGTATCCCGGTCCATGCGTGCAATCCGAGCGTGGGGGAAGAAGGTCTTGAGTTCCTGTTCTACCTGCTCGGTGCCCATCCCGAGCTGCCGAAGGTTCGGGCCGGCGCAGTCGGGGCAGCGATCGGGGGGTCGCCGCTGATGGGTGCAGTGGTGGCAGCGCATCAGCCCGGCGGCGCGGTGCAGGGTCAGGGTGACGCTACAGTGGGGGCAACGGAGGAGATGGCCGCAATCGCGACAGAGGAGGGAGGTGGAATAACCGCGCCGGTTCAAGAGGAGCAGGACCTGCTCCCGGCGGTCGAGGCGTTCGCGGATCCGGGCCTCCAGCGTTCTGGAAAGGATGAGGCGTTGTTGCGGTGTTTTCGGTTCCTCGCGAAGGTCCACCACCGTGACCTCGGGAAGCACGCCCTCGCCGATGCGTTCGGGGAGCGAGAGCAAGCGGTACTGGCCGACTTGTGCCCGGCGAAAGCTTTCGAGCGAGGGGGTAGCTGAGCCCAACAGGACCGGGCAGGACCACATCTGACCCCGGAGCAACGCTACGTCTCTCCCGTGGTAGCGAGGAGTGTCCTCTTGTTTGTAGGCCGGATCGTGCTCCTCGTCCACCACCACCATTCCCAGGCGTGGCAGCGGGGCAAAGACAGCGGATCGGACTCCCACCACGATATCGGCTTTCCCGCCCCGGATACCGAGCCACTGGTCGAGCCGCTCGCCCGGCGTCAGCGCACTGTGAAGGAGGGCGACCCGGTCCCCGAAGCGGGCCCGGAACCTTTCGGCAGCCCGGGGCGTGAGGGCGATTTCTGGGACCAGAACCAACGCCTGTCTTCCCTGCTTGATGACCCCTTCAATCGCCTGGAGGTATATCTCGGTCTTGCCGCTGCTGGTCACACCGAACAGGAGGAAGGGGACGTAGCGGCCCGAGGTGGCCGCAGCCTCGATCTGGCACAGGGCTTCCCGCTGAGATGCGGAGAGGGGCAGGGGGTCCGTTGGGGTGACTGGAATATCCCGGAATGGGTCGCGGCGGATCGGGGTGAGGACGGGTTCGATGAACCCTTTTTGCATCAGGGCAAAGATGGCCGAGGAGGACTGGCCGATGGTCCGGACCGCCTGAGCGGGGAGGGCCCCGCCTACCCGGAGGAGGTGGGCGAGGAGATCTGCCTGGCGGGGGGCCCGAGGCCTGAGCATAGGGATGGCGGCCTCAACTTCCTCTTGAGAGCGGAGGAGACGGAACGATCGCTCCTGTCTGGTCCGGACTCGGGGGGGGATCAGGGAGGTCTCCAGGGCAAGGAGCCCCTTGGCTCGGAGCCGTTGCAGGAGAGCGGGAGTGACGTTGCCGAGCTGTCGGGTGAGGCGCCCGGTGGGGACCGGAGCATCCGAAGGAAGGTGGCGGAGGAGTTCGTGCTCTCGGATGGTGAGACCCTGGTCCCCGTGCTCCACGGCCCGGCGCCCCTCCGGGGTGAGACACACCAGGCGGCGGGTGGAAGCATCAATGCCTGGCGGCAAGGCAGTCTTGATCACCTCTCCCCAGGGTGCGCCGTAGTAATCAGCGACCTGGTGGGTGAGTTCCAGCAGGCGGCGATCCAGGAGGGGTTCAGGATCCAGGACGTCCTGAATGTCCTTGAGCTTTTGGATGTCAGCCCGCTCCAGCAGACGCACCAAGTACCCCGAAACGACGCGTGTCCCCAGGGGGACGAGAACGCGCTTGCCTGGAGCGGCCACCTCCTGGAGGTGGGACGGAACGGCATAGGTGAGGGTCTTGTCAATCGCTAACGGCAGGGCCACTTCGGCGTAGACTGGGCGATCCACTGGAGCCATGGATTGCTCTTCCTCCGGGCGAACACCGTGGGGCACTTTCAGGACTATATATGGGGCCTGACCCGGTGTAAAGAGGCGGCCGAACCGGTTGAGGCTTGTGCCTGCATCTCTCCGTAGGGTAAAATGGAATAGTTGTGGCAATCCACCTCATTTCCTGTCACAGGAGGAGGGCTATGCCCATCAAGGAATTTGCTGGCATGTATTACGTGGAGAACGCCCTGGAGGAAAAGACCCGGCAGCTGGTGGCGCTGGCGGCGATGATTGMGGCTGGCTGTTTCACGTGAGCCCCGGTCCGCTTCGCGGCCGCGAAGCAAGCCGGTGCCACTCAGGAAGAGATCCTGGAGGCGCTCTACCTCGCCATGCGGGGTGCCGCGCGGGCGACCTGGTCGACGATCAAGACGAGCATCGAGGGGATCGAGGGTGAGGTCCGGGCGATGAAAGAGGCCTACGAGGCGCAGGTCGCCGGGGCAAAGCCCTGAGGAAAGGAAAAGAAGGAGGAGGCATGGACGGCGGACGGGCCTTCCTCCTCGACTTTGACCATACCCTCTTTGACACGGATCGATTCTTCTGGGTGGATGTCCCCGCCGCCTTTGCCCGATTTGCGATCGATCCCCAGGTCTGGGAAGAGAGCTACGCGCGGGTGTGGCCCACGGGGTACTCACTTGAGAAGCACTTGGAGCATCTAGCCCGGGGGAAGGCGGTGGGGAGTTCCGATGTGGCGGCCATCCAGCGGGTCCTTCGCGAACACTTCGCCGACCTCCGCGGGTACCTCTTCGCCGACGTGGAGCCCTTTCTGAAGCAGCTGCAGGAGGAAAAGATCCCCTGTTTTCTCCTCTCCTTTGGGGATCCTGCCTGGCAGGCGTACAAGGTCAACGGGGCGCGGATTGCTGACTTCTTTCAAGAGGTCTTCACCACGCGCCGGGAGCGGGCCAAGGCGGAGGTGGTTGAGGCGCTCGCCAAGCGGTTTGCTCGGCTGGCGGTGGTGGATAATGACCCCCGGGAGCTCGATGTGATCAAGGCTCGCAGGCCTCAGGTTGAAACCTTCTGGATCACCCGGGTTCCACCTGAGGCGCTGAAGAGTTCCGATCCCGAGATCCAAAAGCGGTTCCGGGAGGCGCGAAACTACGCAACGCTCCCCGCTGAGTTCCCACACCACCGCTGCCAGAGCCTGGAAGAGGTCTCCTTGTGAGCCGCACCGTCCTCGCGGCCGCCCCGACCCGCATCGACTTCGCCGGGGGGACGCTCGATATCCCCCCACTCTATCTCTTTCATCAGCCAGCGCTCACCATCAACGTCGCGATCAGCCTCTATGCCACCGTCACCGTGCGGGAGACGAAGGGGCGAGGGATTCACCTCGTCGCCCGGGACCAGAATAAGCAGGCCTTTTGGGCCTCGTCAAACCAGATCGATTGGCGAAAAGACCGCTTCCTTGAGATGATGGCCCGACTCCTTCGATCTTTCGGCCCCGCGTCAGGCATTGAGGTGACCACCGACTGTCAGGCTCCCGCGGGAGCGGGGACCGGCGGTTCCTCCGCCTTGGCAATCGCCGCCACGGCTGCGTTGGCCCGTCTGAAGAAGTGCCGGATGGCGAGGCCGGAGCTGATCGAATATGCGAGGGCCATCGAGACTCAGACCATCCGGGTTCCCACGGGGTACCAGGACTACTATGCGGCGGTGTACGGGGGGGCCAGCGAGATAGAGTTCGGTCCGACAGGGATTGTCCGCCGACCGGTCGCCGCCGGGGAATTTCTTGACGAGCTGGAGCAACATCTGCTCCTGGTCTATACCGGGAAGCCCCGGTTCTCTGGCGCCAACAACTGGCAGCTCTTCAAGAGACACATGGACGGCGACCCCAAGGTTGTCCGGTTCTTCGAGCGGCTCAAATCGAATGCGGTGGCGATGCGAGAGGCCTTTCTCCGCCAAGACCTTCGCGCGGTCTCCGCGGCGCTGAACGAGGATTGGGCGATCCGAAAGGCAATGTTGCCCAGCATGAGTACCCCGTTCATCGACACGCTGATTCGGCTGTCCCGGCGTGCGGGGGCCTTGGGCGCCCGGGTCTGCGGGGCGGGTGGTGGAGGGTGTATTCTCTTTCTGGTCGATCCGGCGTCGCGTGCGCGTCTGGAGAAATCGCTGGCCGCGTACCGGGCACGAATTCTCCGCTGCCGTATCCCTCGCCGGGGGCTCATGGTTCGGGAGATTTAGGAGAGTCCACTTGCGGATCGCCACAGTGCTGTGGGACCGGGAGCCGACACTGGCAGCGATCATCGGTGACAGCGTGTTGAATCTTCCGGCCTGTGCCGCGGCCCTGAAGCGGTTGCGGCACGGGAAGGACCATCTCCCAACGGATATGCTGGGCCTGATCGACCGGGGTTCAAGGACGGTCAAGGTCGTGCAAGATCTCTCACGGGAGGGGGCCGGCCGTCTCAGGAGCGGTACGTAGCGGGCCAAGGCCGGGGATCGCCTGCTGCGGCCGATCGGCCGCGTCCGATTCCTAGCGCCGATTCCCCGGCTGAGGAAGAACATCTTCTGCATGGGGAGAAATTACGCGGAACATGCCAAGGAGCGGCAGGCCGAGGTGCCATCGGTTCCGGTCTTCTTCACCAAACCTCCCACTGGTGTCATCGGGCATGAGGCACCGGTGATCCACCATGCGGTAACGAACCAGCTCGACTACGAGGTCGAGTTGGCAGTCGTCATCGGGAGGAGGGGTGTGAATGTCTCGCGGGCGAAGGCATATGATTTCGTCTTCGGCTACACCATCCTCATCGATGTGACTGCGCGTGACCTGCAAAAAAGGCACATGCAGTGGTTCAAGGGGAAGAGTCTCGACAGCTTCTGTCCGATAGGCCCCTGGATCGTTCACAGATCAGCGGTACCCGATCCTCACCAACTGCGGATCAGCCTCCGCGTCAATGGGGAAACTCGCCAGGCGGGCAATACCGCTGACATGGTGTTCAAGATCCCCGATCTCATCGAGGTGCTCTCGGCCGGCATGACGCTGGAACCGGGGGACGTCCTGGCCACCGGCACCCCTTCTGGAGTGGCCGCAGGCTTTGATCCTCCCAAATGGCTTCACGTCGGTGACGTGGTGGAGGCCGAGATCGAGGGGATCGGCCTCCTCCGGAATCGGATCGTTGCCCCTCTCTCGTAAAGGAGGAGACAGATGCGAGTGACCATAACGGCGAAAAAGAACGGTCCCAATCGCGTGGAAGTGACCGATGGGGAGATTAAGCTGCTAGACGCAGAAGGGAAGGAGTTCGATCTGAAAGGGAAGACGGCGTTCTCGCTGTGCCGCTGCGGGCAGTCCCAGAACAAACCCTTTTGCGATGGAAGCCATGGGCGTGTCGGCTTCCAGGCTGATGACTCGGCACCCAGGGCTGGCGGTTAGCCCTCACCCCCCGCCCGCCCGCCGCAGACCAGCGGCGACGCGCTTGTACGTGGGGGGCTATCCCAGGGGGCGACCGGTGAGACGGGTATACTCCTTCTGCAGGAGCTGGAGGTCCTGCCAGGCGCTCTTCTTCTCATTGGGGTTTCGCAGCAGATAGGCCGGATGGTAGGTGACCAGCAGGGGGATGCCCTGGTAGTCGTGAAACCGCCCGCGAAGCTTGGAGAGCGGTGCCTTGGTCTTCAAGAGGGCCGAAACCGCGATGCCTCCGAGCGCGCAGATGAGCTTGGGCGTGATGGCCTTGATCTGAGCGATCAGGAACGGCTCGCACGAGGCGATCTCGTCCGATTCAGGGGTGCGGTTACTCGGCGGTCGGCACTTGATGACGTTACAGATGTAGACGTCTTGCCGTTTGAGGCCCATCGCCTCGATCATTCGCGTGAGGAGCTGGCCTGCCCGCCCGACAAAGGGCTCTCCCTGCGCGTCTTCATCCGCCCCGGGGGCCTCTCCGACGAAGACCAGATCCGCCTGAGGGTGGCCGACCCCAAAGACGATCTGGGTCCGGTGGGGGTGAAGCTTGCACCGCGTGCATTCCCCCAGGACCTGGCGCGTCTCCACGAGGGACAGGGTCCCGGAAAGGAGTCGCTCGCGTTCCGAGCGTGGCCTTTCTGGCTCGGGGACCGCCGGAGCGCCCGGGAGGAAATCGAGGCCCAACTGGCGCTGGGCCTCGAGACTATCGCGGGTATTTTTTACTAACTCCGCCGCCTCGTGGCGTACGTCTCTCGGGTCCATGGCTTTATCCTCCCCTTTCGCGGACCCGGGCCTCATGTGAGGAGGCTTCAGGCGTGCTCTCCTCGCCGCAGGACGACAACCCGGTCCAAGATGCGGTGGGCCACTTCCCGCTTCGAAAGCTCCGGCAGCTCCTCAACCCGCCCCTGGCGATCGAGCATGGTGACGCGCGTGGTCTCGCCGGCGAAGCCAACGCGAATGTCGTTCGCGACGATCAGATCCAGATGCTTCTTTTGGAGCTTCTCCCGGGCGTTTTCGAGGAGGTCTTCCGTTTCCGCGGCGAAACCGACCAGGACCCTTGATCCCTTTTGTCGGCCCGCCTCGGCCAGGATGTCCGGGTTGCGAAGGAGTTCGATCGTGATGGTCTCCTGTTTTTTCATCTTTTGTGGGGCGCGGGTGCTCGGGCGGTAGTCTGCGACCGCGGCGGCCATGATGAGGATGGTAGTGGTATCGAGCCTCTCCAGCACTGCCTGGTACATCTCTTCGGCCGTCGTCACATCCGTGCGCAAGACACCCGCAGGGGTGGCAAGCGATGTGGGGCCGCTCACCACCATGACGTGGGCCCCCCGATCTCGGGCAGCCTGGGCAATGGCGAAACCCATCTTTCCTGTGGAGCGGTTGGAGAGATATCGGACGGGGTCGAGCGGTTCCTGGGTGGGGCCCGCGGTGACCAGAACCGTCTCGCCCGTGAGATCCTGCTGACGGCCGAGGAGATCTTCCACTATTTGGAGAATGGTGGAAAGATCGGCCAGCCGCCCACGGCCGATCAACCCGGAGGCGAGTTCTCCGTACTCCGGGTCCAGCGTGTGTACCCCTCGGGCCTTGAGGAGGGCGAGGTTTTCCTGGACGGCGCGGTGGGCATACATCTCCCGGTCCATGGCGGGAGCGAGCAGGACTGGACAGGTGGTGCTGAGATACAAGTTGGATAGGAAGTCGTCTGCGAGCCCGTGGGCAAACTTGGCGATGGTGTTGGCTGTCGTGGGGGCGACTAAGAGGAGATCGGCCCGCTCGCCCGCCGCCACATGACCGATGTGCTTGTTATAATCGAGGGTAAAGAGGTCGGTGAGGACGGGACGTCGGGAGAGGGTCTCGAAGGTGAGCGGGGCGACGAACCGCTGCGCACTCTCGGTCATCACCACCGTGACGTTCGCCCCTCGCCCGGTGAGCTCCCTGAGAATCTCCACCGCCTTGTACGTGGCGATGCTCCCGGTCACCCCCAGGATAATTTCTTTCCCTTCCCACACGTGCTTCATACTAGAAGTCCTTCTCCAAGGTTCTTCCCGGCCATCGGACCTCGAACATCGGACCTCGGACACTTACACCTTGACTAAATGGTTTACGGGCCCTTTCCCCTTCCCGATCTTGACCGCCCCCTGGATCGCGGCGTGGATGTATCGCTGGGCCGCCTCCACTGCCTCCTTCACTTCGTGGCCCTTGGCCAGTCCCGCCGCGATAGCTGCGGACAGGGTGCAGCCGCTGCCGTGAATATTCTCGGTGGGGACCTTTGCAGCTTCCCTGACATCTAAACGTCGTCCGTCGAACAAGACGTCGAAGATGCGGGATCCAGAGAGGTGGCCGCCTTTCACGAGCACATACTCGGGTCCGAGCGCCTTGATTTTCCTGGCTGCCTCTTTCATATCGGTCAAGTCATCAACCTTCTCGCCGCAGAGGATGGAGGCTTCTTCGAGATTGGGAGTGACCACCGTCGCCAGAGGAAAGAGGAGGATCCGCATCGCCTCCACCGCATCCTCGTCGAGGAGGGGATGGCCGGTGGCCGAGACCATCACAGGGTCCACCACCAGATTCCGGAGCTGAAATGCGCCCACTTCCTCTGCCACCGCGGCGACGATCTCCTTCGTGGCCAGCATCCCGGTCTTGCCCGCATCGGCACCGATATCCGAGAGGGTCGAGCGGATCTGGAGCCTGACAAAGTCGGGGGGAAGGACCTGCACGCCTTGGACTCCGAGGGTGTTCTGTGCGGTAATGGCGGTCAGGGCGGACATCCCATAGACCTCGAACACGCTAAAGGTCTTAAGATCTGCCTGGATCCCCGCCCCCCCGCCAGAGTCGGAGCCGGCAATGGTCAGGGCCCGTCGCATCACGCCTCTCCTCTGTCTACTGCCGGAAACATTATGCCCGACGTCTCCGCTTCAGGCAAGCCTTCCATCCGACATTCCTTTTCGACCGAGTGCCGCTGAAGGAGGAAGAGGGTACGGTCTACTTCGGCCCGGCGTAAAGGGTGCGGTAACGGTCGTAGCTCCCCAAGACCCGTTTCACGTAGCGCCGGGTCTCACGATAGGGGATCTCCTCGATGAACGTTTCGGGGTCCTGGATGGGATGGTGGTCCTTGAGCCAGCGTCGAACGGCGCCGGGCCCGGCGTTATAGGCTGCCAGGGTGAGGACCAGGTCACCCCCGAACTCCTCATGGAGCTTGGCCAGGTAGCGCGTTCCGAGTGCGATATTGGGGCCGGGGGAGTCGAGGTCACCGAGATTTGGGAGGCCCGTCTCGTGAGCCACGCGCGCCGCGGTGGTCGGCATAAGCTGCATCAGTCCCCGGGCCCCCGCCTGCGAAATGGCCGTGGGAGCAAAGGCGCTCTCCTCGCGAATGAGGGCGGTCACGAGGTAGGGATCGAGCGAAGTCTCTTTCACATATTGGTCGACCCAGGGCCAGAAGCCCCGAGGATACAGGAAAGACCAAAATGTGGTCATCGCCTCCTCTCTCCGGCCGGTTTTGATCAGGGTGAAGAAAGCGCGCCTTGCGACCGTGATCACCTTGTCAAACTCGTTTGCGCGAAAGAGCGCCTGACAGGCCTCCCATTGCAGGGCGATCTCGTGGGGGTGGACGGTCGCGAGGTCCCAGTACTCCGCTGCCGCCTCCGCCCAGATCCTCAGGTAGAAGAGTTCCCGGGCCCTGGCCTGCGCGAGGGACGAGCGACGCTTGGAGGGGGCAGGTCGTGTCGGCGAGAATCGCTCCGGCTTGAGTCTCAGACGCTCCCTCGCTCGCCATTCGTAGTACGGGTCGAGGGTGGCCTCCTTCAGCAGCCGCCGGTAGATCCTTTTCGCCAGGGAATGATTGCCGATCGCCTCTCGGAAACGTCCACGCCAGTAGAGCGCCTGGGCCGTTTGGGGGGATTGGGGGTAGTCCTGCAGGAGGTGTTTCAATTCGTGATCGGCCTGCTGGAGCTTTCTCTGGCGGTAAAGCAACCACGCTCGGCGCCACCGGGCAGTATCCCCCAGGCCCCCGTTGGGATAGAGGCGAAGCAGGCGAGCGTAGGCCTCGAGGGCCGCCTTATCCCTCCCCCGCTCCTCTTGGTTTAAGCCGATAAGATACAGGGCATCATCGGCCAGCTTGCTCCGAGGAAATAGGGCGAGGATCCGATCCAGATAGGCAATCGCCTGGAAATACTTCCCTGATCGGAGGGAGGCCCTCCCCATGAGAAAGAGGGCCTTCACCTGGAGGGGGGTGCGCACGGCGGGACCGGTCAAGGGGAGAACGGCGGCGATAGTCTGAGGGTATGCTTTTGTGGCGAACAGGCTGCGTCCCAGGAGGAGCAGGATCTCTTCGTTTTCAGGGTCAATTTCGAGAAGAGGGGTAAGGGCAGCCGCTGCCTCGCGGTACTTCCCCTCTCGATAGAGGGCCCTGGTCCGGAGGAGGTGCTCGTCGGGGGTGATGGTCGTCAGGAGCAGGGTCTCTTGGAGGAGGCGCTCTGCCTCGGCGGCGGCGGGGTCTGTCGGGAAGCGGATATAAAGGCGCTTCAGGAAGGGTGCTGCCTCCCGGTCCCGCTCCAAGGCGAGGAAGTGTTTCGCGAGGAGCAGGGAGGCCTCTGGGGCCAAGGCTGATGCCGGATAGCGGTGCAGAAAGTGGAGCAAGGCCCTTTCCGCGTCCTCAGGCTGCTCAATTTCCAGATAGATCATGGCAAGGCGGAACTGGGCTTCCTCGGCGAGGCGGCTATTTGGGTAGCGGGCTAAGAGGCGCGAGAGCAGGACAATGGCTTTGCTCTGGTCCTTGAGTGCGACGGCCGCCTGGGCGGCATAGGACATGGCGTAATCGGCCAAAAGGTCGTACTCGGTTGCGGCCTGCTCGAGGAGCGGGAGGGCATCCACCGGTCGATCTAATTGCAACAGGCAATACCCGGTGAGAAAGTTGACGCGTGGCTGGATGGCTTCGGGAGGCGGATGCGGGAGGGCTTGAAACGCCTGAAGGGCCGCTGGACAATCGTTGGATTCCAAGGCCACCAGGGCCTGATCAAAGGCGGGCGGAATCTCGGTGGCGAGGGCCTCCACGGACCCGAGGCAAAAGGTAAGAAGGAGTACGGGCCATGCCTTCAAGCTGCCTCTCCACTCTACCCATTTCCCTGTCATCGCTCGCTGCTATGGGGGGACGGAAGGGGACCCAGAGAGCGCTTGGATGGCCTCGGCGAAGGGGGGATAGAGGACCCCCCGGTCCGTGATGAGTGCACTCACCAACCCTGCGGGTGTGACGTCGAAGGCGGGGTTGGCCGCCGGGAAACCGGGCGGCGCAATCGAAACACCTGCGATCGTGGTGACCTCGTGAGGGGCCCGCTCTTCGATAGGAATCTGGTCGCCCGCGGACAAGCCGAGGTCCACGGTCGAAAACGGAGCAGCGACGTAGAACGGGATATTGTGGTACCGGCAGAGGACCGCCAGGGTGTACGTCCCGATCTTGTTCGCCACGTCCCCGTTCTTGGCGATCCGATCCGCCCCGACGATGACCGCTTGCACCTCCCCGCGCCGCATGAAGTCCCCGGCCATGCTGTCGGTGATGAGGCGAGAAGGAATTCCCAGGCGGTCGAGTTCCCAGGCAGTAAGCCGGGCCCCCTGCAGCACTGGCCGCGTTTCATCCACCAGGACCTGAATCCGTTTTCCCCGTTCCCAGGCCGCCCGGATGACGCCGAGACCGGTCCCGTACCCGACCGTTGCCAGCGCCCCCGTATTACAGTGGGTGAGAATGGTGGCGCCGTTTTCGATCAACCTCTGGCCATGCTCCCCGATAGCGCGATTGCAGGCCAGATCTTCTTGGTGCATCTTCAATGCTTCCTCGACAAGGCGCTGCTTGAGGGCGGGCAGGGAAAGGTCCCGGTGCTTCTCGGCCACCGTCGAAATCCGCTCCAACCCCCAGAAGAGGTTTCTCGCTGTGGGGCGCGTGTTGGCCAGCATATCGGCGATCCCTTTGAGGTCGCGGAGGAAGGTGGTCACATCGGTCGCTTGGAGTCTGTGGGCCCCCAGGGCCAGTCCCATGGCTGCGGCCACACCGAGGGCCGGGGCGCCCCGGATGCGGAGGCTTCTGATCGCCTCGGCCACTGCTTCTGCGTCCCGGCACTCCACATAGACCTCTTCCTGAGGGAGGCGCGTCTGGTCGAGGAGGCAGACGCCGCCATCGGGAAGCCACGTAAGAGTTCGGATTTCTTGGGTCATTTTTCCCCTCCCCGTGCCTTACACTAGCAGTCCTCCCCCCGCTGTCAACGGAAATGTTCCCTCGGCCCGCACTCCATTTCCCTCGAGAGATGGATGTCTCTCTGGGGTCGGCCGACTCCTGAATTTCCTCAAGGCAAGTGACCCATCGGACCGCAGGCGAGCACGCGTTGTCGGTACCGGCCGACAGCATGTCGTCTTTCCGGTCAGTCTGTATTCTTTCCGGAGTCCCCCTCTGTCTCTCCTCTCGCAACTTGTTAATTCTTAAGGTACGTCTTTGTGGCACACTCCTTGCGAAGGAAGATGAATCGAACCGTACGCGGCCTGATTGCAAACACGTTCGGAGCAAGAGGATGCTGAATCTTTACTATAGTGGGTTGATGTTCGTGATTCTGCTCTTCCCGTGGACCCTCGTTGGCCTGATGGTCGTGGGGGCCATTTGGGAGCGGGGGAAGGGCGGTTCGCACGTCCGAGTTCGCCCATAGCAAAAGCAAAAACCCCCGGGGTCATCCCGGAGGTTTTTGTGGAAAGCGAGGACGTCTCGCCAAAGGGGGTTCCCCCTATGGCCGCGTCTAGGCGTTAGTACATGTCACCCATTCCGCCGCCGCCGCCGGGAGGCATCGGCATCTTCTCCTTCTTCTCCGGGATCTCGGTCACGAGAGCCTCGGTCGTCACCATCAACGCCGCAATACTCGCGGCGTTCTGAAGCGCAATGCGGGTGACCTTGGTGGGGTCAATGATCCCGGCACTTATCAGGTCCTCATACTCCTGGGTCTCGGCATTGAAGCCGTACGCGCCAGTCTTCTCCAGCACCTTTTGGACAACAATGGAGCCTTCGGTCCCGGCGTTCTCGGCAATCTGTCGGATGGGCTCTTCGAGGGCTCGTCGGACGATGTCGACCCCGATCTTCTCATCGTCCACCAACTTGAGGGCCAGCAGGGCCTTGACGGTCCTCAGGTAGGCCACGCCGCCCCCTGCGACGATCCCTTCCTCGACCGCCGCGCGCGTGGCGTTGAGCGCATCCTCGACTCGAGCCTTCTTCTCCTTCATTTCTACCTCGGTCGCCGCCCCCACCTTGATCACGGCCACGCCGCCGGCCAGCTTGGCCAGCCGCTCCTGCAGCTTCTCCTGGTCGTAGTCTGAGGTGGACTCATCGATCTGGGTCCGGATCTGTTTGATCCGCCCCTCGATGACCTTGCGATCGCCGTTCCCCTCGATGATGGTGGTGTTCTCCTTGTCGATCAGCACCTTCTTGCACCGACCGAGGTCCTCCAGGCGGATGTTCTCGAGCTTGATTCCGACCTCCTCGGCGATCACCTCGCCGCCGGTCAAGGTGGAGATGTCTTTGAGCATCTCCTTTCGCCGGTCGCCAAAGCCCGGGGCCTTCACCGCCGCGCAATTCAGCGTGCCCCGGAGCTTATTGACTACGAGGGTCGCCAGGGCCTCCCCCTCCACATCCTCGGAGATGATCATCAATGGCCTCCCCATCTTGGCGATCTGCTCCAATACCGGGAGGAGGTCTCGCATGTTGGTGATCTTCTTTTCATTGATCAGGAGGTAGGGATTTTCGAGGACACACTCCATGCGCTCCGGGTCCGTGACGAAGTAGGGGCTGAGGTAGCCCCGATCGAACTGCATCCCCTCCACCACGTCCAGGGCGGTCTCCATTACCTTGGCCTCTTCCACGGTGATGACCCCGTCCTTGCCGACCTTCTCCATGGCCTCGGCGATCAGGTTGCCGATGGTGGGGTCGTTGTTGGACGAGATCGTGGCCACCTGGGAAATCTCTTTCTTCCCCTTCGTCGTGATGCTCTGCTTCTTGAGTTCTGCCACCACTGTCTCGACCGCCTTTTCAATTCCCCGCTTCAGGGCCATGGGGTTAGCCCCGGCAGTCACATTTTTTTGCCCCTCCCGATAGATGGCCTGGGCGAGGATCGTGGCGGTGGTGGTCCCGTCCCCCGCGACATCAGAGGTCTTGGAGGCCACCTCTTTGACSRYCTSGATGAGGCAGCGGCGGAACGCCTCAACGATTCGTTGGTGGCACATCGCGCGGAACAAACGCGGAACAAACAGCAAAACAACGTCGTCGAGCTCCGCCCTGGAACCAGCGAAACCCCTTAGCGGCTAAGGGGTTTCGGGTGGTGGAGCTGAGGGGATTCGAACCCCTGACCCCTTGACTGCCAGTCAAGTGCTCTGCCGGACTGAGCTACAGCCCCATGCGGGGAGCGATTGTATCAGGGCCCTGCCGCTGCCGACGCTTCGGAAATAGCGACGCGAGGGGCGTTGGCCCACAGCCGMTCCAGGYCRTAKAYGGCCCGTGTCTCCTCGTCGAACARATGAACGACGAAGTGRCCGTAGTCRAGGAGAACCCACYTGCCGTATTCGACACCCTCGCGTCGCAASGGGCGCTCCCCGATCGCCTTGAGTTGCCGTTCGATCTCGTCGACGAGGCTGCGCAGATGCGGACGAGACGTGCCGGTTGTRATCACAAACAGGTCGGTTACGACGAGGAGCTCGGAGACATCGAGGATGGCGGGGTGTTCACCCTTATGGTCRATGATGGCTGCCACCGCTTCTCTTGCGGCTTTGACAGCTTCTTCGGTGGCGGGGATGCGGGCTCCTCGTSGGTCAGKTACCAACCCGATACTAGRACGWCACYGCTGCSTCAGCGACCGTACAGATCGTTGTCGACGACGTACCGCCACACGGCGTCGCTGACCAGGAACCGGATGGA
>LXTG01000076.1 GCA_001643535.1 candidate division NC10 bacterium SPGG6
ATGGGAACGATGAATGCCCTGACTTCGGCCCTCATTCTGGGGATGGCGCTGATGGGGCTGCTCTTGGGGCACCGGTATCTGAATGAGCCTCATCTGCCTCTCCGACTCATCAAGCGCGTTTCCGATGTCTTCTTAGTGGTTATTTTGCTCCAGGGAGCGCTCCCGGCCCTCTTCACGCTGTTGGTCTATGGTTTTGGGCAGGGAGACCTGGCGGGGGAGTGGGTCCACCTCTTGGGAGAGCACTGGGCCCTCCTCTTTGGCCGCATGGTTGTCGGGATCGGAGGCTCGTTGGTCATCGCTCTGGTGATCTTGAATTGCTTGCGCCTTCCCAACGTGCAGGCGGCAACCGGATTTTATTATATTGCCGTCATCACCGTGTTTCTTGGCGAATTTCTGGGCCGCTATTTGCTCGCAACTGCGTCGCTCCCCTTTTAGCGAGTGGGTGACAGCGGAGAATTTCCCTTGACGGTGTGAGGTCGAGCTCATCAGAATAGGCTGTCACCAAGCTCCGCAGCTGAGGGCGATATGAAGCAAGTGGAACCGCAGGTATTTCTTCTGGCGCGGCCCGCGATCAATGAAGAGGGGCTTGCCTCGTATCTTCAAGCGGTGGGCGCTCCAAACTGGGACACCGACGCCCCCTCGGCAGGGGAGAAGCTGATCGAGGTGGCGGGACGGTCCTGCTATCGGTCCTTTGAGCCGGGTCTCAATCCCAACGTCACCAAGATCCGGGAAGGGAGCAAGGCCTACCTGGAGAACATCCTGAAAGTCAAACACGGGAGCGTCGTCGAGCATGCCAACTGGACCTTCGCCTTCTTCAATGTCAGCCGCGTTTTCACCCATGAGATTGTGAGGCATCGGGCCGGGACCGCCATCAGTCAAGAGAGTCTCCGCTTTGTGCGCCTGACCGAGATCGGGATGTGGGTCCCCCCCGAGATTCGGGAGAACCCCGAGGCGCTCGCGATCTTCGAAGAGGTCGTTCGCAAGAGCGAGGAAGCTCAGCAGCGAATGGCGGACGTACTGGCAATCGAAGGGCGACCGTTCCACGAAAAGAAGGTCCTCACGTCGGCCATGCGGCGGGTCGCCCCCGATGGGCTAGCGACCACGATCATCTGGACGGCCAATGCCAGGACGCTCCGGTGGGTGATCGAGGCCCGAACCGAGCCCGGGGCCGAAGTGGAGATCCGCATGGTCTTCGCGAGGGTGGCCGAGATCATGAAGAAAGAGGCGCCCCACCTCTTTGGCGACTTCAAGCCGATCCCCCTTCCCGATGGCACCCACCAGTGGCAACCCGACCATAGCAAGATCTAGAATCACCGACACCCACGACCTTACGGCTACCGAGGGTCGGCTCCGCCAGCTCCTCAGACTCGACCTGTGAGCCTTCTCACGTCGATCACGGGGATAAGGAGGCAGCACTTCCGAATTGGGGGCGCCTCGATGACGGCCGGCGTGACAGCCCTGTGATTCCACGGCCCGCAGTTCTGGGTTGGCGGGGGGTTACCCTGGGCCGAACCCCGCCTGGCATTGCAGAGGAAATCGGTGATGCATCTCACTTCGGCGGGGAATATAAAACTACCAATGTCTGACCCCCAGCCCAGTGAATGTCAAGATTCAAGACCTGACCCTATCGCATGATGCGCGAGCTCAAGCGGAACGTCCGGGGGTACCTCAGGGGTCTGGACTGGCGGGCCTGACTAAACGACGCCGATGATGTACGCGATCCAGGACGGGTCGCTCTCGGCGTGCTCGCGACGGGTGTAGACGCCGTTTCCGCTCCAGGTCTTTTGGTACGTCCCCTCCCAGTAGACGTCCGAGCGGCGGAAGCCGGCCTCCTTCAATAGTTCCCGGACTTCGGGGATGGACCACAACCTCCACCGGTACTCGAAGGCGTTCCGGAGCTCGCTCCCGTCCCGGAAGCGGAAGTGAATCCGAAAGAGGCAGTCATGGGTGATGGGGTCGAAGCGGCGCTCTTCCCAGACGTAGGTGAGACCGTGTTCTCGCCGTTTCTCCTCCCGTTCCTCGATCTGGCACACGGAGCCTCCAATGATATCAAGGACGAGGATCCCCTGGTTGTTGAGGTGTCGCTTCGCGGTCTTGAAGTATCCTCGTAGGTCGTCGCGGGTCTTGAAGACGAAATAGCCGAAGTTCTCCGCGGCGATGATGTCCGCTTTTTTGCACTTGGCCTTCCTGACATCGTCCCGGATCAGGGTCATCCGTTTCCGGACATCCGCCGGGAGGACCGAAAGGTTGTTCTTCCGCGCCCAGGCTAGGGGTTTCGGGTCGATATCGATCCCGATCGCAGTCCGGTCCCGCCGACTCTGTACCCAGGCGCAGCAGACGGCGGCTGTGCTACAGAAGTCCTCCCGGAGACTGAGCGGCGCCCGTCCGTATTCCTTCCGGAAGATGCGGTCGAAGAAGCGGACGTCGGCCTCGGGTTCCTGGACGCAGCTCTGGTAGAGGGCGTTCTTGTCCGCCCTGCTTGCGAGGGTCCTCCCGCCTCGTTTTTTTCTTCGATGTGCGCCCATGTTGTCGTGCCCGGAACTTGTGGGATTGTACCTTTTTTTGGTGTCGGGCAAAAGGGTTTAGGGACTTCCTCCGCTGCTCACCTGCTTCTGAAGAAGAAAAGGGGTCACATCTGCTGTTGACTGTTAGCAAAACTCAGTCTATTCGCTGTTTGATSYCTCGACTCTTACTTGCACGGATGGAATGTTCTGTGATCCGCCAGGCACAGGCAGGCTCGCCATATATGGATTAAAAGCCAAAAGCAGATTTGACCCCTCTTTCTCTCTCTTTCTCTTGTGACCTTGTCAAGTGTTGCGTCGGGTGGCACACCACGCAACGCTTCCTCCCGCCGGTCCTCCAAGATTAGCGCGATGGCCTCCGATAGGCTCTCCAGCGCTTCTTCCTTCGTCTTACCCTGACCATTAGCGCCTGGAACCTCTGGACAGTACGTGATGTACCACTCCCCGTCGCGCTCCACGATGGCTGTAAACTCGTTTGTCATCGAATTCCTCCCATGCTTCCCCCGCCGGACCTATTCATCCTATCCTAGCTCGCATCGCCCGTCAATGAAAGGCCCTCTCCAGGCAGTGCATCAATCGAGGTTGTTGCTCAACATCGCTGCAGAAAAGCCTTTGTTGCTGGCATCCGACCCAAGAACCGATGGGCTGTATGACGGACGCCAGCGGAGCCATGGGTGAAGTGCCAGCGCAGCGGGCGGTTCAGGTTCTGGACAGCATGGTCGGGGTTAGGTCTTGCAATCCTGCAAGTTTTGGGGCCGGGCTTGGCGAGAGATATTGGGACGCCGCTAGCGGGGGA
>LXTG01000074.1 GCA_001643535.1 candidate division NC10 bacterium SPGG6
CCAGGCGCATCGCGACTTGGAGGCGCGCAAGACCACCGGCACGACGATCCTGCTGCCCTGAATTGGGGGGCGACCGCCGGGCCAGAAATCCACACCATGCCCCGGCCTCGAGCCGGGGCCTCGACCCGCGGCCCGAAACAGTGCGAGGCCCCGGCTCAAGGCCGGGGCGGCGGAGAAATATTTATGGGTTATGCCCAATCGGCAGGGCTCAGCCGAACGCCTTCGACCCGTCCGGCGTCGGTATCTCGAACGTATTCAGCGTCAACGACACCATCCCATAATAACCGACAACCCCGATCAGATCGACCAGGGCAGGCAGGCCCAGCACCTCGACCGCCTCGTTGAAGGTCGCGTCACTGAGCTTGTGGTCGCGGGTCAGTTCCACCGCTACCGCATGGGCAAGGCGCTGGTCGGTGTCGGGCAGTTCGGGTGTTTCACCCTTGCGGWTSGCCTCGGTCACGGCCTCGGTCAAACGATATGTTTAGGCCTAGGCAAAATCATATATTAAGCCCTCGGCCGAGGCCCTGGGTCTGACCGTGCCGCAGTGGCTCATGCTTCCGATCGCTTTGACCTGCTTGCCGAGAATAAGATGGGCGACTCAATATTTTCCAGCCCCGTTGCTCTCGACGATCGGCTGTACATGCGGACTGCTGTTGGCCAGGGGGCCAATCGCCAAGAGTATCTGGTCGCCACCGGTCAGACCTCACCTCGGGAGTTCCAGCGTTCGCTGGTGGAACAGATCCATCGCGATGAGAGGCTGGGCGAGATCCTCGTCGAGCGAGGCTACATCCCGCGACAGGAGGTGCTCACGGCGGTCGAGGAGATCGAGAATCTCCGCACCGACTTCGGTCCGCTCCACGCGCTTCGCAGAGAGCTGGTCGACCSCGGMNTGGTGGAGCGATCCGCGGCATCCGGCTCAAGCTCGAGGTATCGCTCGTATGCGGTGATGGCTTCGGTAAATCCCCCCTTCTTTTCAAAGAGGAGGGCGAGTCCCTTGTGGAGCGCAGGGTCCCCGGCACTGAGACGGAGCGCGGCCTGATACTCGCGAATTGCCTCTTCGAGTTTTCCGAGTCCCACATAGAACTGCGCCTTCTCGCGGTGTAACGCGGGGGAAGACCTTGCCACCGATGGGACGACCGCTGGCCGCCCCCAAATCGCGACCGTGGCGACCCCGACGACCAAGACGCACACCGCCACCAGGAAAATGCTGATCCGCCAGTCGAGCCAGAAATACGAGAGCGGAATCCGACGTCCGCGCGGCACGGGAGACTGGGGGGCATTCGGCATGGCTACGTCCCTTCCTGTCAATGGATGATGCTTCCATGCTAGGGAAGTGACGAGGGCTTGTCAATGCTGTCCCCACTGACGCATGGACCGCAAGCAGACGGTGCATGACGTGAAGGCGACCGGGTTTCACCATCCCTGATCCTGCCCGAAAAGCATTGCTCCGCGCGCCACGGGGCCAGTTTGGGGTTGCAAATTTGCCGTAAACGCGCTAGCCTCCAGCGAAAATGGCTCTGTCACGAACCAGGGAGACGTGATGATTCAGATGTTTCATGTCTCCAAGACCTATCCGAAGGATGTGGTGGCCCTCTCGGACATCACCCTCCACATTCAGAAGGGGGAATTCGTCTTCCTCTGCGGCCCGAGCGGCGCCGGAAAAACCACCCTCCTTCGCCTCATTTTCCGCGATGAACTCCCGACCGACGGCCAGATTCTGGTGAACGGCCGCAATGTCGTTCGGCTCCGGGAGAGCAAGCTTCCAGCCCTTCGCCGCAGTATCGGCGTGATCTTCCAGGACTTCAAACTCCTCATGGACCGGACCGTGTACGACAATCTCCATCTGGTCACGCGGGTCCTGGGAATCCCCGAGACCATCAGCCGGCGCAAGATCGGCCGCCTCCTCAAAGAGGTCGGCCTCCTGCAGAAAGCCGACCAGATTCCTTACAGCCTCTCGGGGGGCGAACAGCAGCGGGTCGCCATCGCCAGGGCCCTCGTGAGCGACCCCGCGATCCTGCTGGCAGATGAACCGACCGGCAACCTCGATCCGGATCTGGCCCTCGACGTCATGCGCCTCTTGGCGGAGGTGAACATCCGAGGGACCACGGTGGTGGTGGCAACCCACAACCCCAAGCTGGTAGCCGAGATGGGCCACCACACCCTGATCCTGAAGCAGGGACGCTTGGTGGAGGAGATCCCTTAACCGATGCTCTGGGAGCGGTTCCGACACTTGCTTGGCGAGACCTTTCTCAATTTCCGAAGGGGGGGTTGGGGGGTGATCGCCTCCATTGGGGCCATCGCCATCGCCTTCCTGGTAACGGGTATCTTCCTGCTATTGACCCTGAATTTGAGCACCGTGGTGGCCCGGTGGGCGGAGGACTTCCAGGTTGTCGTCTTCCTCGACGACACGATTACGAAAAAGCAACGGACGCTCGTCCAGAAACGATTGGACGGAGAGATGGCGGTCCGCGACGTGACCTACCTCTCGAAAAAGGAGGCCCTGGCCGATTTCCGGAGAAAGATCCGCGGCCAGGAAAGCCTCTTGGAGGGGCTGAAGACGAATCCCCTGCCCGCCTCCTTTCAGCTTCGGATTCGTGAGCAGTACCAGACCGCCGACGTGTTAGGGCATCTCGCCGCCTCGCTCAAGCGGATGGAGGGCATAGAAGACGTCTTGTATGGTCAGGAGTGGGTTGAGCGCCTGACCAGCCTGATCGAGGTGATGAAAATCCTGGGGATCGTGATCGGGGGGGTGTTGGGGGTTGCCTCGCTCTTTATCGTGGCCAACACGATTCGAATGGCGGTATACGCCCGGGCCCAAGAAATCGAGATCATGCGCCTGGTCGGGGCGACGCGGGCCTACATCCAGATCCCCCTCATCCTCGAAGGAACTCTGCAAGGCGGGTTGGGGGCTGCTTTGGCCCTGGGTCTTCTGTACGCCCTGTTCAGAGGGACCCTCTGGCAGTTGGGAACGACGGCCTCGATGATTTTCGCTGGCACTGAGCTGACCCAGTTCCTCGAGGCCGAGTACCGGATGGCCATGGTCGGCCTCGGTGCCCTCCTAGGGGGCGTGGGCAGTCTGGTGGCGGTCCGGCGATTTCTCAAGGTGTAAGAGGAAGCCATGCGACACGTCCGCGCCGGAGCGGCAATCGCTGCGGCAGCCTTGCTTCTCTTGAGTGTAGGTGTTCAGGCCCGTGAGCCTAAGACCCTGCGCGAGAAGAAGCAAAAGCTCGAAAAGCTGAAGAAGGAGATCGCGGGCGAACGGAAAAAAGCGCAGGAAACCACCGCCAAGGAGGCGGCCGTCCAGGCCACCCTGAAAAAGATTCAGCAGCAGCTCCGGCAGAAGACGCAACGGATCAAGACGCTCGAGACAAAGCTCAAGACCGAGAAGCGGGCCCTTCGCAAGCTCAAGCGAGCCATCAGCCGCGCGGACGCTGAGCTGCACGCGGTCCAAGGGCGCTGGGCCCGCCGCATCCGGGCCATCTATAAGCAGGGACAGTTTGGCGTCTTCCGCCTCCTCTTCTCCGCCGAGAATCTCACCGACATGGCGCGCCGGATGAAGTATCTCGGGATTATCACGGCCCAGGATCGGACCTTGAGCGAACGCTACGCCACCAGGGTCACGGCGCTTCACAAGAAGCAGGCGACCCTCAAGTCCCGCCGGGCGGCCCTGGCCCGAAGCCGGAAGCGCGTCCGGGTGACACGGGCGTCGATCGCCGATGAAAAGTGGCGGCAGCGAATCCTGCTGGCCCGACTCCGGGAGGAGAAGGAGGGCTACCTCATCGCGATCCGGGAGCTCGAGAAGGTCTCCACCCGCCTGCAGCAACTCGTCAACAAGCTGAGCAAGCGGACGAAGACCCGGGCGAAGCCTTCACCTGCCCTTCCGCGTGGCCCGTTTACTGCCCGCAAAGGTAAGCTCCCCTGGCCCACCGAGGGAACGGTGGCCGCCCGCTTTGGCCGACAGGAAAATCGGAAGTTTAATGCCGTGGTCTTCAACAAGGGGATCGGCATTCGGGCCCCCCTTGGCCAGCAGATCCAGGCGGTGTATGACGGCGCGGTCCTCTATGCCGACTGGTTCCGGGGCTATGGCAGGCTGATCATCGTGGATCACGGCCAAGGTTTCTACTCCTTGTACGCCCACGCCTCGGCCCTCCTGGTCCAGGTGGGCGATACGGTACGGGCTGGCCAGGCCATTGGGCGGGTCGGAGAGACCGGCTCGCTCGAGGGTCCCCAGCTCTATTTTGAACTGCGCTACCAAGGTGAGCCGCAGGACCCCCTGGCTTGGCTCTCCGCTCGGCCCTAAGAATTTCTCATCGCCGTCGGCCCCGTGGTATACTTCTTGTATATCCCAGGTACGACCCCAAGGACATAGGGAGGCACGCGCAAAGGAGGTTCCCACGATGGTCTCCAGGAAGCGGACAGACCGGATGCGAGTCATACTCGTAATTGCACTGTTGGCAGTGGTGATCGTGACCAGCGGTGTCCACCGTCGGGTCGTGGCCACGGACGACGCCTACGACACGCTCAAGGTGTTTACCGAGATTCTCACGCATGTGCGGAGCAACTACGTCGAAACCACCGAGCCCAAGGACCTGATCTATGGGGCGATTCGGGGAATGCTGCGTACGTTAGATCCCCATAGCTCTTTTATGCCGCCCGACCTCTACAAGGATATGCAGATCGAAACCCAGGGGAGCTTCGGCGGGTTGGGGATCGAGATCACGGTGCGGGACCGGTATCTGACGGTGGTCGCCCCCATCGATGAGACACCCGCGGATCGGGCTGGACTCCAGGCCGGGGATCGCATCATCAAGATCGATGGTGAGTCGACCAAAGAGATGACGCTCATAGAGGCGGTCCACAAGCTCCGGGGACCCAAGGGATCCGAGGTGACCATCACGATCCTCCGTGAGACGCAGGAACCCTTTGACGTGTCCATTACCCGCGACATCATCAAAGTCGATAGCGTTCGCACGTCGGACCTCGGGGAAGGGATTGGTTACATTCGGCTGATCTCTTTCCAGGAACGGACTGGCCGCGATCTGGAGGACGCGCTCGAAGAACTACAGGAGAAACAGATGCGAGGCCTCATCCTCGACCTCCGGAACAACCCTGGGGGGCTGCTGAGTCAGGCAGTCCAGGTAGCCGACCTCTTCCTGGAGAAGGGGAAGCTCATCGTCTACACCGAGGGACGTGCGAAAAACCAGAGTCTTCGCTTTGTGGACGAACACAACAATCCCCCAAACTTCCCCATGGTGGTATTGGTGAATAAAGGCTCCGCCAGCGCCTCCGAGATCGTGGCGGGAGCCCTGCAAGACCACCAACGGGCGGTTCTGCTGGGAACCCAGACCTTTGGAAAGGGGACAGTCCAGACGGTAATTCCGCTGAACGATGGCTCTGGTCTCAGGCTCACTACCGCCAAATACTTCACCCCGAATCACCGCGGAATCGACGGCGCCGGCTTGACGCCGGACATCGTCGTTGAGCGACCCAGGCCGGCAACCACGGCCAAGATCCAGCAGCCCAGAGAAGACCGGCGCCTCCAGCCCATCGGCGAGCAAGAGGGGGACACAACCCGGACCCTGGGTCGGCGCCCCCCCGATCCCAAGAAGGACCCGCAACTCGGACGAGCGCTGGAGGTCCTGAAGGCCATCCTGATCTATGAAGGGACACCAGAGACGATGGCCTCCGGCTAACCGTAACCGGTGACTGGTGGTTGGTGATTAGTGATTGGTTTATCCCAGACAGGTTCTCTTTCCGTAACGACCAACACTAGCCACTAACCACTCTGCACTATCAACTGGCCACTAACCACAGCTATTAAAAGCATGGCTGACCTTATCCTGGGCATCGAGACCTCGTGTGACGAAACCGCTGCTGCGGTGCTGGAGGGGAGGGAAAAGATCCGGTCCAACATCGTGGCATCACAGGCGAAGCTGCACGCCCCCTACGGGGGGATCGTGCCAGAGGTGGCCTCCCGGCGCCATCTCGAGATGATCGGGCCGGTCATCCGGTTAGCGGTCCAGGAGGCCGGGATACACTTTAGTGATCTTGCTGGCCTCGCCGTCACGGTCGGTCCCGGCCTGGTGGGTTCTCTCCTCGTGGGGGTGTCCGCAGCCAAGGCGCTCGCGTACACCCTTGGAAAACCCCTGGTAGCCGTCAACCACATTGAGGGGCATCTGGCCGCTGGCCTGCTCGACCATCCGCATCTCGAGTGCCCCTATGTGGCCCTGGTGGCTTCGGGAGGACATACACACCTGTACGACGCGGAGACTCCCGGGAAGTATCGCCTGCTGGGTTGTACCCGCGATGACGCCGCCGGAGAGGCCTTTGACAAGGTCGCGAAGATTCTCGGTCTCCCTTACCCAGGGGGTCCCCACATTGAACAGGTGGCAAGCACCGGCGACCCCCGAGCCGTACCCTTCCCGCGACCGATTTTCGGTCATGGTTCGTTAGACTTCAGCTTCAGCGGACTCAAGACCGCGGTCATTCATTATCTCGAAGCGAGGGGGTACAGGGCCCCCCGGAGACGGAGCGCCCCAATGGCGAGGGCTCCATACCCGGAACCCTCCCCCCCGGATCCCCAACTGGTGGCGGACATCGCGGCCAGCTTCCAGCAGGCGGTCGTGGATGTCCTCACGCGCAATGCCATCAAGGCCGCCAAGCGCGTCAAGGCCACTCGGATCCTTCTCACTGGCGGAGTCGCTTGTAACCAATCGCTCCGGCACCACCTGGCGAGAAGAGCGATTCGTGACGGGATAGAAGTGTACTGGCCCCGGCCCGAGCTCTGCACCGATAACGCAGCCATGATCGCTGCAGCCGGATCCGTCCGCCTTGGCCGAGGAGAGGCAGCACACCTTGACCTCAATGCCTCTGCCAACCTTCCCCTCTGTTAGTTCACGGTTGATGGTTCAGGGTTCAGAGATAAAGGGTCAGCGTTCGTAGTTCAGGGTTCAGACTGCAGATTTCAGAGTTCAGTGCAAGAAAACCAGGTTTTACCATGAACCATGAACTCTGAACCATGAACCGAACTATTGGCCGAGGCGGACATCGATGTAAGCCTTCTCTTTGATCTCCGCGAAATACGCATTCATACGTTGCCCTAGCTTCTGGTTGAAGATAAATTGACGAATCTGATTCCGCACCCCGGCAGGCGGGACCGTACTGCCCGTCCGCTCCTCCACCTTGATGATATTGAGGCCCGCGGCGGTCTGGATAATATCGCTGACGCTTCCTAGCTCCAGCGAAAAGGCAACCGACTCCAGGGCCGGGTCCATTTCCCCCTTCCGCATCATGCCCAAGTCGCCCCCCTCCGGGGCTGCCGCGCCATCGGAATACTCAGCGGCGACCTGCGCAAAATCGCCCCCGTCTCTGAGTCTCTCCAGTACGTCCGCCGCCCGGGCCCGGGCCTGCGCCAAATCCTCGGGGGAGGGGGACTCGGGGAGACGGATCAGGACATGCCGGATCCGGACGGAGGGGGGCTCCTGGATCTCATGGGCGTGGGCCTGGTAATACTGGACAATCTCTTCCTCAGATACGATGACGCTCGTCCGCACCTTCCGGACCAGGAGCCGATCCACAACTAGCTGCTCCCAGACCTTGGTCCTGAACTCTTCCAGGGTGAGATTTTCCTGTGCGAGGGCCTCGGTGAACTCGGCGTTGCTGGCGAGTCCGTTCTGTTTCTTGATCTGTTCCAGGGTCGCCGTCACCTCGGATTGATCCACGACGACCCTTTCCTTTCGGGCCTCTTGCAACTGCAACCGGCGAAGGACGAGGGCATCGAGGATCTGCCGCTGGGTAATCTGCATTTGACTCTCTCGGGTGTCCGCGCTTGACTCCTCGCGGATACGCTGAATGAGAGGTTGCCCTTCTTTCTGGAGCTCGCTCAGGGTAATCACCTCATCGTTCACCACAGCCACCACTTTATCAATGAGGACCCCTTGCCCTGCCGCCGCGGTCCTCCCCCAGAGGAGGAGCGAAAGGATCAGAAACGTTCGGTGTCGGCGCATCACGATCCTCCCGAAACCCTGACGGGCTCTCCGCACGGCTCCTGCATCTGGTCAAGCAGGGCCTTCACCCTCGCAATCCGCGCGAGCGGTAGGGTGCCCTCACACTCGAACTCCAACGTATCCTCCGGCAGATAACGGAGTCCACCCCTCATCGCCTGGAGGAGGACCACGATCCGTTCCGGCGGGACGGGCGGCGTTGGCCCGAAGGCAATCTTCACGGTCTCGCGACGGGCATCGATCTCCCTGATCCGGAGAGACTGGGCTCTCGCCTTGAGGTCGAGGACAACCAAGAGGTGCTCCACCGCCGGGGGGAGCGTGCCAAAGCGGTCTCGGAGTTCCCCGGCCAACTCTGCGCGCTCTTCCGAGGATGTGGCGGCTGACAGGCGCCTGTACAGGGCGAGGCGGACGACAGCGTCCGACACGTATGCCTCGGGGATGTACGCCTCAATCGGGAGACGGAGCACCGGATCCACCACCACCTCGCGGGTCGCCCCTTTCAGTTCCTGAACCGTCTCCTGGATCAACTGACAGTACAAGTCAAACCCCACCGCATTCACATGCCCGTGTTGCTCTACTCCTAAGAGATTCCCCGCCCCTCGAATCTCCAGATCCATGGCCGCAATCTTGAATCCGGAGCCCAGTTCAGTCAGCTCGGCGAGAACCTGTAGCCGCTTTCGGGCACTTTCATTGAGCGCCTCCTCTCGGGGGATGAGGAGGTAGGCATGGGCCCGGAACCGGTCCCGACCGACCCGACCCCGCAGCTGATAGAGCTGGGCCAGTCCGAAGCGATCCGCGCGATTGATGATGATGGTATTGGTGGTCGGGATATCGAGGCCCGACTCGATGATGGCGGTACAGCAGAGGAGTTGATACCGCTTGGCGTAAAAGTCGCACATGACGCGTTCCAGTGCCCCTTCCGCCATCTGCCCATGGGCCACGGCGATCTTCACATGCGGGACCAGGCGCTTCAGAAACCGCGCCATCGTATGGATACTCTCGACTCGGTTGTGGACGAAGAAGACCTGGCCCCCCCGGCCGATCTCCTCCTCGACCGCCCGCCGAATCACCTCGGGGTCGAAGCGCGTGACGTACGTCCGGATGCTCAGGCGATCTTCGGGAGGGGTCTCGATAGTGGAGATATCCCGGACCCCTAACATCGCCATATGGAGGGTCCGGGGGATGGGAGTGGCCGTGAGGGTGAGGACATCGACCTCGGTTCGGAACTGCTTCAGCCGCTCTTTGGCGGCGACGCCAAAACGCTGCTCCTCATCCACCGCAAGGAGTCCCAGGTCTCGGAAGCGGATGTCCTTTTGCAGGAGCCGATGGGTGCCGATGACAATATCGACGGTCCCGTCCCGAAGCCCGCGGAGGACCTTCTGCTGTTCCCCTCGGGTCCGGAACCGGGAGAGCATCTCCACCACGATCGGAAAGGGGGCAAAGCGATCCGAGAACGTTTGGAGGTGCTGCAGCGCCAACACGGTCGTGGGGACGAGCACGGCGACCTGCTTTCCGTCCATGACCGCCTTGAAGGCAGCCCGCATGGCCACCTCGGTCTTGCCGTAGCCGACATCGCCGCAGATCAGCCGGTCCATCGGCTGAGGCCGCTCCATATCTGCCTTGACCTGCCGGATGGCTGCCATTTGATCTGCCGTCTCCTCAAAGGGGAAGGCAGCCTCAAACTCCCGCTGCCAGGGGGTATCAGGGGCGCAAGCAAATCCTTCGGCTACCTGCCGTGCGGCATAAAGCTTTACGAGTTCCCCGGCCATTTCGCGAATGGAGGCCCGGACCCGTTCCTTTGCCCTCGCCCACGAGTTCGATCCCAAACGATCCAGCGGGGGTCCGCCTGCGGCGGCGTCGGCACCGACATAGCGCTGGACGAGGTGGAGTTTGTCGACCGGAACGTAGAGCTTATCGCCACCCGCATACTGCAGCAGGAGGCAATCGCCTTCCACCTCACCCACCGTGATCTTCTCCAGTCCGTGAAATCGGCCAATGCCATGGTCCAGGTGAACCACCACATTTCCTGGCTTCAAATCCTCGAATGCGTCGAGAGCGCGGGATTGTCGAATCTTTGGCCGCCGAACGGAGACCCCCCTACGCGGGCCGAAGATCTCGGCCTCCGTGAGATAGGTCTGCTTGAGCGGCGCAAAGTGGAAGCCAGCGCTGAGTCCCCCTTCAAGGATATGGACCCTTCCGGGGGCGGGAGGCCCGTCGGTGACGGTCGCCCCGACGTCATGCTCGCGAAGGACCTCACAAAGGCGCTGGGCCTGGGCCGTCCCCCTGGCCACCAGGCTGATGGAACGTCCCTCTCGACACCAGACCCCGAGATCACGTACCAGGGGGGTGAACCGCCCCTGGTACGAAGGGGCCCGTTTGGTCTCAAAAACGAAAGGCGCACCCTGCTCCCCTGGGGGCGGCGAGAACGGAAAGAGGTCGATCCGGGGCCTGGAGGCAAGAGTTGCGTGAATTTCCTTCCACCGAAGGTGCGTCGCGGTGAGCGGGGGAAGTCCTTCCGCTTTATGCCGCTTGTACTCCTCCAGCAGGAGGGCGTGAGTCGCCTCCGCCTTGGCCATCACCTGGTCCGGGTCGTCCCAGACGAGAATCGTCCCCGGGCTAAAGTACTCCCACAGGGGGACTATGTGTCGATGAAAGTAAGGAAGATACCGCTCCACCCCTGGCCCGGACCTCGCCATCTCGACCGCCTCCTGTACGAGAGGAGGGGCCTGCCCCGCCGTCCGCCGCCGGGCGAGCCCTCGAGACTCTGCGCTCAGGAGGACCTCCGAGAGAGGAAAGATGGTCACGCCGTCCACGCGGCGCGAGCCTGAAAGAGAGCGTTGCGTCCCAACATCAAAGGTGCGGATCGATTCGATCTCATCCCCAAAGAACTCGATGCGAACCGGATGCAAAAGATGCGAAAGGCCGATGTCCAGAATCCCCCCCCGGCGGCTGTACTCTCCCGCTTGTTCCACCTGAGGGACCGACCGATAGCCCCCCACCTCGAGCAGCTCCACCACCTGCTCGGGCGGGACGATCCGGTGGGGATAGAGGCGCACGGTGGCCGAATCCAGAGCGTCGGGGGGGAGGAAGCGACGAAAGAGGGCATGAATTGGCAGGACGAGTGCCTTGAGTTCTTCGTCCCGGAGCTCACGGAGACGCTGCATCCGCTCTGCCCGGATCTCGAGCGGCGGGGAGACCGGTTGAAAGGGGGGAACTTCCGGCTCCGGAAAGAGGTTCACCTGGTCTCGGTCGAGGAAGAAGCGGAGATCCGCCGTGACCTCCTCTGCCTCCCGCAGTGTCGGCGTCACCACCACCAGTGGCCGTTTGAGCGCCCGGGCAATTTCCCCCAACACCAGTGCCCGGGCACCCCCCCAAAGGCCGAACAGGCTGATGGCGCCACCATCCCCGGCCAGATCTGACAGTCCCTCCTGAAGGCCGAGCACCTGAAGATCGGCAAATCGTCCCGCGATCATCCCTCTCCTTCTCTGATGCGTTGGAGGAGCTGGCTGCTGGAGGCCCCCTCCACATAGGGGAGGGTACAAACCCGTCCCCCCCGACGCTCGACGATCTGGCGCCCGACCACCTGATCCATCGGCCAATCTCCCCCCTTCACCAGCAGGTCCGGCTCGAGCGCCCCGATGACCTTCTCGGGATCGGGTTCCTCAAAGATGAGGACATAATCGACCGCGGCCAAGGCGGCGACAAGCTCGGCGCGCTCCTCATGGGACATCACGGGTCGATCCGGCCCCTTCAAGGCGCGGACCGAGTCGTCACTGTTGATCGCCACGATCAGAACATCCCCCAAGCGCCTGGCCTGATCGAGATAACGCACGTGACCTCGATGGAGCAGGTCGAAGCAGCCATTGGTAAAGACCACCTGCTTTCCCTGTCGGCGGAGGTCGTGCACAGTGGCCACGAGCTCCTCCAGCGTCTTCACTTTCCCTGCATAGGCCGGCAGCATGCCACGTTCCCATTCGGTTGTTTGGTAGAGGTCTTGTCCGGAATTACCTGGAACTCTCCCCCCTCGACTCTTCCCAATCTTCAATCACGGCGGCGGCCAAGAGGGGAAACAAAATCTCGTGGTGTCCGGTGAGGGCGTAACCCTGGCCGGCTCCCGCCACCGGCCGGTGGACGACGTTCTGCGTCGGGCGGTAGTGCTGCAGAAAATCCATATTCACAGTCGTGAAGTCTGTTACCGCATGTCCCAGATTCCGGGCCACCGCCACCGCCTTCATGAAGACTTCGGGGAGCAGGACCGCGGAACCCACGTTGAGATACACGCCGCCGCCACCCAGCTCCGCCACCGCTGCCGTGAAAAGCCGAAAGTCAAGATGGCTCGTCTCGCCGATGGCGGCCCCGTCGCACGAGGGGTGCATGTGGATCACATCGGTCCCCACCGCCACGTGAACCGTGACCGGAAGATGAAGACGAACCGCCGCGGCACAGAGGCTCAACGCGAGCAGGATCCGCCCGGTCTCTTCCACCATCCCGAACTCCCCGGTTCGCAGCATCGGCTCGACCTCCTCAGAGGTAAAACCGGCGTACGCGAGCTCGAAATCGTGAATCGGGCCGGCCCCGTTCATGGCAATGGCGCTTACGATCCCCCGCTCCATGAGATCGATCACGACCGGCGAGAGCCCTACCTTGATGACGTGGGCGCCCAACCCCAGGATCACCGGCTTGCCGGCCCGCCGCGCGCCTACCATGGCGGCCACCACCCCCCGAAAGTCTTGCGCCCCCAAGATATCAGGGAGGGTCGCCAGGAAGTCCCGAAAGGCTCCTCCTTGCCGCCAGACCCGTGCCAGGGCGGTAGCGGAAACCTTACTCGGCCGTTCCCCGAGGGGATACGTCTTCACTCGTCGGAGGTCGATGGGCTTCAGTGCCTCGTCCATGTTTTACCCCATCAGCCGCTTCCGGAGCTCTCCCGCGATCCGGCCAAGAATCGGTTGCACCGCCGCAGACCCCCCAGCCTCCGGCCGCCCACAATCCCGACGGGCCACCCAGCCATCGCGGGCGAGGGCCTGCAGCGTCGTGCGGGGGGACGAGGAGAGACGGGCGAGCTCCGGGCGGCTGGCAATACGGCTCAAGGTGCCATCGAAATCGAAGAGGAGGACGATCTGTCCCGCCTGCCGGATCCCCGCGACACAGCGGTTCCAAATCCGGAAGAGATGAATCATAGCCGGCCGCGACGGACCCGTCTCAGCTCAGTGAGCATCTCCAGAGCCCACCGGTAGATATCGTGATCCCGGATTTGTTCCTGGAGCCACCGGCAGCGTCTCACCCGCTCCTCCCGGGGCATCTCCAATCCCTGGCGGATGGCCTCGGCAGATCCCTCGATGTCGTACGGGTTAATCGGCAAGGCCTCGGTGAGCTCCCGGTTTGCACCGGTGAATCGGCTCAGGATAAGAACGCCCGGCTCCTCCCCTTGCTGCGTGGCGATAAACTCTTTGGCGACCAAATTCATCCCATCATGCAGCGCCGTCACGAGGCAGACATCCGCCATCGCCAGATAGGCCAGCACCCTGGGGTAACTGACCTGTTGATCAAAAAGGACTACCGGCTGCCAGGTCTCTGTCCCGTACTTCCAGTTGATCTCTTCCACCTGCTGGGCGATCTCGCCCCGGAGTTGCCTGTACGCAGGGAGGTGGATCCGGCTGGGGGCACCAACCCCCAGGTACACGAACCGTCCGAGGTATCGGGGGTAGCGCTCGAGGAACCGATCGATGGCCTGGAGGCGCTCGACGATCCCTTTGGTGTAGTCAATCCGGTCCACCCCCACTGCCAAGAACTCCGGCCGCCCCCCCAAGAGTCGTTCGATCCGACGGGTCTCTTCAACCACTTCGGGTGAGTCGAGGTCCTGGACGATGCGATGGTAGTCAATACTGATGGGGAACGGCCTGACCAGCGTCGTACGCCCTCGGTATTGGACTGCCGACTGGTCGGTGATGATCTTGGCCTCTAGTTCATTGGCCACCGTGGCCAGGAAGTTATCACAGTGGTAACGGATGTGAAATCCGAGCAAATCACTCCCCAGCAGGCCTTCTAACAGCTCCCGCCTCCAGGGGCAGATGCGAAAGACCTCGGGGTTCGGCCACGGGATATGCCAGAAATGGGCTACGCTCAGGTCCGGACGCGCCGCCTTCAGAAGCTGCGGGCAGAGGGCCAAATGGTAATCCTGGGTCCAGATGAGAGCCCGCCCGGGACCGGCCTCCTTCAGGGCCGCATCGGCGAAGAGCCGGTTGACCCCCTGATAGTGCTGCCAGTCGGCGGCGCGAAAGATCGGTCGGGTAAAGGCCGTATGACAGAGGGGCCACAAGACCTCATTGGAGAAGCCGTTGTAATACCCCTCCTCCTGTTCCTTGGCGAGCCAAACCCGCCGAAGGCTGTATTGGGGATCCTCCGGCGGGACCCGGACCCGCCCGTCCTCATCTGTCACATTCCGGTCCGCCTCGGTCTGCCCGGCGGCCACCCAGCATCCCTTGGCCACCCGCAGCACCGGGTCGAGCGCCACCACCACCCCGCCGGCCGGCCGGCGCCAAATGATCCGGTCCCCTTCATAGGTGTGCATGTACGGCTGACGATTGGAGACAACCACCACCCGGGTGGCCTTCACCTTTGTTCTCACAAAGTCCTGTAAGGCTTCGCGGTGACTCATTGGCGTCCTACACCCATACGAAGGATGGCTTCCCAGCAACGCGCTGCGACCCAACGGACCCCCCAGATTCGACTCGGAGGACCACCCACGCAAGTCGCGCACGGCAAGGCAACTAGAAAGCTGGACGGACAAAGACAGGAACCCTGCGGGCCGTCGACGTTTCTGAGCCCTTTTCTACCAGAAAACCCCGAGTGGGTCAATCCCGTCGCCTGTTTCTCGTTAGGGACTCCCGGACTTCTCGGCGGGTGACAGCTCCCTGGGCAGCTCTAACACGCGATGGAGGATGCCAAAGACCCCCCGCCCGAGGGACTCCTCGGGGACCGCAGCAACCTCGGGATTGGCCAGAGGTCCCTTGACCTCCACGGCGACCACCAGGACGCTCTCTTCCTTCCCAAAGAGGAGGCGGCCGAGGAGGGGGATCTTGTTGAGCCGAAGGAAACTGACCGCCTTGTCCACGATCGTGAGGGGCTGTACGCCAAGGAGCATATCCACCTCCCCGCGCCCCAGGTCGATCTTTCCGACCCCACTGACATTGGCCGTGTTCGAGACGAACTTGAGGTCCTGGGTCTCCGCAACCCCCCCTTTCAGATCAAAGACCGCATCGAGGCGATCATACGGAATCCCTCCAGAAGGGTCCGGGGTCAGGTTGAGAATTCGGACGATGTGGGCCAGGACGGTATAGCGCCGCACCTTCCCCTCCCTCAAGGCCAGTCTGAACTTTCCTCTGACGGACTGTTGCAGCTCCTCCCAGCGCTTCCCCTCGGCCGTCACCTTCCCCCAGAGAGCCATCCGACCGGTCACACGCGCCTTACCCTTCTTTTCCCAGGTAAAGACCCGTCTCGCGTCTGCCCCATCCAACTGGAGATCGAGGACCCACCGCCATCCTCTCCCCCGTCTGCGGGATGCAGTCCCGGAGAACTTCACCTCCCCCCCGGCCCATCTCCCGATCAGCCTCGGGATTCGGATCTTCGTGCCTTTGAAATCCATCTGCCCTGTGATCCCTTGAATCTTCTCCGGATGTCCTTTCAAACGGAGACGGGCCCCTTGCAATTTCACTCTCCCCTGATACCGGGGAGACGCCCAGGACCCGGAGACCTTCAGCTTTAAGTCAGCGGCTCCACTCCCCCCGGCAATCAGCTCCTGCGCACGAAGGAGCCCCAGAGGGATTTTGCCATCTACATCGACATCCACTGCCCCGCGAAAGGCGATCTTTCCCCGAGCGTTCAGCCACCCCCCCTTCCCAGTCACAGCGAGGGAGGCAATGGTCAGGGTGTCCTTCGTCATCTCGAGGTGAATGGGTTGAGTCGTGTGAAAGGTCTGTCCGTGCAAGCGAAGGGAGGGGGCCTCAAGGTCGAGGGTAATCTGGGATGGACGGCGCGCCTTGAGATTCCCAACCACCCGGGCTGTCCCGGAACCGGTGCCCCGACCCCCCTCCAGGAGAGAAAAGCCTGTGAGCGCAAAGAGGGGGGCCAAGTCCGCCCGCTTCATGGTGACCTCCACATTGTAGGCATAGGGGCGGAAAGCCTCCAAGCTTCCCGATGCGGAGTACCCCCGCTTCGGGAGGACCAATTCAGCGGTCATCTTCCGGTCCTGCAGCAGTAAGCTCCCCCGACCGCTCCCCAGGGGGATGGTGGAATACCGGAGGTCCGTCAGCTCGTAGTCCGCGTGAATCGTCGGGTTCTCGAGGCGACCCTCTCCTCGTATCTCCACCCGCATCTGGCCCCCGAGGCCCGTTCCAGCCAAGAGGCGAAACCGCTTGAGCGAAAGGCCTGGTGCGGCCAAGTGAAAGGTAGTCTCACGGTCCTTGAGGTGGATGACACCGCTCCCGGTCACCTGATCGGCACCCCGGGTGAGGCGGACCTCTTTGAAAAGGAGACGGGTGGGCTCCAACACCAGGTCTGCGTCCACGGCCTGCCAAGGCTCCCCAAGCAGGGTGGCATCCTTGAGCTTGACATGCCCGCGGCCCTCAAGCCGCGCCGGGACGCCCTCTACGCTTGCGTCCAGCGTCATCTGGCCCGCCAGGGGGATCTCCGTCGGAACAAAAAAGGAGAGGAGATCCCGGGCTGCTCCCCTCACCTGTCCCTCGGCCTCGATCCGGAGATCGTGTTTCAGGTCTAACGGCGCCTGCTTCTCCGCCAGGGCCAAGCGGAGGTGCAGGGTGCCGCTACTTTTTCCCTTCGTGACGAGCAGACGGGGGGCGATCAAAGTCCGGTTCTCTACTCGGATCTCTCCGCTAATCTGGCGGAAATCTCTCCCCAGGAGACGGGGGGCATCCCAGGTGAGGGTCCCCTGAAACGTGGGACTCTTGAGTGGCCCCCTCACCCGCCCCACCACTTTGGCCTTTCCTCCCAGCTCCTTTTTCGCCATCAGGAGACGTCCAACCAGATCCGCCCGGGGGAACCTTCCCGACACCTCGAGGTCCAACTCCTCCCATAGAGATCCCTGTATGGTCAGACGGTTGGGCGGAAGATCCACCTGAAGGCGCTCAAGAGAAAGGCGTCCGCGGTCAGCTTTCACGAGTCCTTCCGCCGTCCCTGCAATCGAGGGCTGACCGCGGCGCTGGAGCGAGGTCACCTGAAAGGTCACCTGGGCCGTGAGACCCGCAGTCGTCCCGCCTTGGCCTTCCGCGACGGCCTGGACCGCGAGCATCCCGGACACCGGGAGCCCTCCCGGACCCGAAGGCGTGAACAAGTCAAGATCGAGCCTCTCCCCTTGGATTTCGGCGGCGTAGCTCAAGTCCTTCCACTGGAGGTGGAAAGTCCCCGACACCTCGCCCGGTGAAGAGAGGAGGCTCAAGTCTTTCCCCTGAACCCCCTCTCCGTCAGCGGAAAGCTTGATCCCGAGGTCGGGCCACTTAGCACCCCTTACCAAGGCGACTCCCTGGAAGCGGGGGGCCTGTGCCGATCCGGTCAGTTTCCCTCCAAGCCGGATCGTCCCCGGCAAAGAGACAAGGGAGGTCAAAGGAAGTTGAGCGCTAAGKTCGAGCTCCAGGCGNCSGCCSTGAGCCTCCGCAATGCGGCGTGCCAGGGGAAGGCCCATTCCTGTGCCGCCTCCACCCTGAGAATAGAATGGCTCAAAAATTTTTTCACGAGTAGCCAAGGCAATACCTCCAGCGTTGTCCTTGACTCGAATTTCGATGCACTTTGACGTTGTCTTCTTAGCAGCCACCAAAATCCTGCCGCCTTTGGAGCTGGCCTGCACAGCATTAGAAATCAAGTTCCGAAGAGCCATCTTCAGCAGGTGAAAATCACCTCGCCATTGTATCTTTTTGCTTTTTTCCATTTTTAGGCGAACCCCTCTTTGGCGTGCGGCTGAGGAATGGGCGGAGAGAGACGTTTTTACCAGCTCCACCAAGTCTCCATCCGTGAACTCCGGTTGTATAGGGCGTGTGAAATCTAGAAAGCCTGTGGCCATGTGTTCTAGGGCCTGTGCTTCCCGACTGATATCGCTGATTTCGCGAAATCGGCCTTTCTTCTTTAGGTTCTGGGTAGCCCCTCGAATTGCAGC
>LXTG01000097.1 GCA_001643535.1 candidate division NC10 bacterium SPGG6
GGCGCGCTGCTGCTGGGCGCCATCAAGGCGGTGTGGATCGTGCTGGGCGGGGCCTACCTGGCGCTGGGTCTGCTGTACGCCACGGGCCGGACGGGTTTCCTGATGCGCACCTTCGGCCCCAGCCTGACCCGTCTGGCCGGCTGGCGCGGCTCGCTGGGACTGGGCGTGCTGTTTGGGCTGAACATTCCGGCCTGCGCCACCCCCCTGGAGCCTGCCACCAACCTCTTGGCCCTTCGGGCCAGGCCCAAGAGCCGCCGGACCTTATCGAGAATCGCCTGATCGATCGCCTCCCGGAGCCGCTGAACACTCAACGGCCCAAGATCCCCCCCGAGGGCCTTCTGCAAAGCCTTGCGGTTCACGACCCGCTCTAGACAGCCGATGTCGGGACAGCAATACGCCCCCCGCCCTTCCCCTCTTTCGAGATGGACTCGGAGTCCAGCCAGGCTGCCACTGAACCGAACCATCTCTCCCTGTCCTCGTCTCCGACCACAGCCCACACACGTCCGCTCCGGAGCCGGTCTTGCCGTGATCGCGATTGCGGCTTCCATCATGCGGTCTCGGGCCCAGCGGCCTCCCCGCCTAGCGGCACATCCTCGGGGGACGCGGCGGGGGACTCCTCCTCGGATGCGGGACGGGCCGAGAGTTCTTGAATGGCTGCAACGATCTTCGCGGCGGTCTTCGGCCCAATTCCTTCAACGGTCATCAGGTCCTTCACCGAGACCTGCATCAGCCGATCCAGTGTGGTGAAGCCGGCTTCAACCAAGCGCCCTGCGATCTTGGGGCCGATCCCGGAAATGCTCGCCAGGCTCTCGAGGTTTGCCCGGGCTTGGATCGTCCTCTCTTCCGCCTCGCGAGTCAGCTCGGAGCGACTCTTGATATCCACCTTCCATCCGACCAGCTTGGCCGCCAGGCGAGCGTTCTGCCCTCGCCTGCCGATGGCGAGGGAGAGCTGCTCGTCCGGCACCACCACATGGAGTGTATGGGTCGCCTCATTTGTCGTCACGGACTGCACTTCGGCGGGTCCCAGCGCACTCCGTACAAAACTGGCAGGGTCTTCACGCCAAGGGATGATGTCGATCTTCTCCCCTCCCAACTCCCTGACGATCACCTGCACGCGGGAGCCCCGGTACCCGACGCACGCCCCCACCGGGTCGACGTTGCTGTCGCGGGAGACGACGGCAATCTTGGCCCGCTCCCCCGGCTCCCGAGCCGCCACCTTGATCTCCACAATCCCCTCGTCGATCTCCGGAACCTCCACCTCAAAGAGCCTCAACAACATCCCCGGGTGGGTCCGTGAGACGAGGACAGTGGCGCCCCTCGTCCCCTTCTTGACCTCCACGATATAGGCTCGAATCCGGTCCCCGGGGCGATAGTCTTCTCGGTGGAGTTGTTCCCGAGGCGGAAGGATGGCTTCGGCCTTGCCCACGTTTACAATCACATTGTCCTTCACCACGCGCTGGACGATCCCGGTGATCAGTTCCCCTTCGCGGTTTTTGAAGCTGTGGTAAATACTATCCCGTTCCGCCTCCCGAACCCGTTGGATGATCACCTGCTTGGCCGTCTGGGCGGCAATACGACCGAACCCACGGGGTTGGACCTCAATCCGGACCTCCCCCCCCAGCTGCACCTCCGGCTGATGGCGGCGGGCCTCCTCGAGGGTAATCTCAGTCCGGGGATTTGTCACCTCCTCGACGACGTTTTGTACCATGTAAAGGACAAACCGCCCGGAGGCTTGATCGAAGTCGACCCGAAGATCCGACACCGTCCCCAAGGTTTTCCGAGAGGCGGAAAGGATTGCCGCCCCTACGGCATCAATCAGCACCTCCCGCTCAATCCCTTTCTCTCGTCCAATCTGCTCGATGACATGGATTAGATCCACCGTGATCTATCTCCCTCCGTCGAGTTCATAGTTCATGGTTCATAGTTCAGGGCCAATATTGACGAGAAAAAAGTCCTCTTATCCCTGAACCGTGAACCCTGCACCATGAACCATTTACAGTTCGACCTCAAGCCTGGCCTTGACGATCGCCTCGATGGGAATAAGACGCGTCGGTCCCTGTCCCTCCCGCAAGATCACCATGCCCTCCCGGCATCCCTCCAGCCGGCCATGAAACCGTCGCTGCCCGCCGATGGGTGCCGCTGTCTGAATCCGGGCGAGCCGCCCTGCAAAGCGGACAAAATCCTGTGGGGTCTTGAGCACGCGGTTCAATCCGGGTGAGGACACCTCGAAGGTGTAGGGATAGTCGATGAGGTCCTCGATGTCCAAGATGTCAGTCAGCTGCTCACTCACCTCTTGGCAGTCCTCCAGGGTGACCCCTCCCGGTTTGTCCAGATACAGTCGAAGCACCCAGCCCCGCGCCTCCCGACGAAATACGACATCCACGAGCTCCATCCCCTGGCCCTCGACCACAGGAAGGGTGAGGGCTCGGACCCGCTCAATAACCGGATCGACGCTGGCCATCCTTTCTGTCCCAGAAAAGAAGAAAGTGGGCCCGGGCCCACTTTCCTCCCTTTCTATATATCATGGCAGGGAGTAAGAGGCAAGGGGAATTTCCCCTAGTCCTCTTGCTCCTCCTGCTTGGCCCCGGCCACTAGCTTTTCCTGGATGTGGGCCGGAACTTCCTCGTAATGGGAAAACTCCATGGTGTAGTCCCCACGGTCCGCGGTCAGGGAGCGAAGCTGGGGGGCGTACTCGAGCATCTCGGCCAGTGGAACCATCGCCCTGATAGCCTGATTTTTACTCTTGGCCTCGACCCCCATCACCCGCCCTCGTCGAGAGTTGAGATCGCCGATCACATCGCCGATGGCATCATCGGGCGCACTCACCTCCACCGTCATAACCGGCTCAAGAATGATCGGGGTGGCCTGCTGCACCCCCTTCTTCAGGGCGAGGGAGCCGGCGATCTTAAAGGCCATCTCCGAAGAGTCGACCGTATGGTATGAGCCGTCATAGAGGCTCGCCTTCAGGTCGGTAACCGGATACCCGGCCAACATTCCCCTCTCCATGGCCTCCACCACGCCCTTCTCCACCGCCGGGATGTACTGCCTGGGGATGACCCCGCCGACAATCTGATTGACAAACACGTTGCCGTTACCCCGCGGCATGGGCTCGAGCTTGATCCAGCAATCGCCGTACTGGCCTCGGCCGCCCGTTTGCTTTTTGTACTTTCCCTGAAGGGAGGCCGTCCCCCGGATGGTCTCCTTGTAAGGGACACGCGGCGTCTTCATGACGACCTCGACCCCGAATTTTCGCTTGAGTCGGTCTACTGCCACCTCCAGGTGAACCTTCCCCATTCCGGAGAAGATCGTCTCCTTGGTCTGCTGGTCCCGGCCCAGCTTGAGGCTCGGGTCCTCTTCCCGGAGGCGGCTCAAGGCCCCGGACAGCTTTTCCTCATCCCCCTTCGACTTCGGAGCGACGGCGTAAGAGATCAGAGGGGTCGGCAAAGGAAGAGGATCCAGCAGGATCGGAGATTTTTCATCACACAGGGTATCGCCCGTGCCGGTCTCCTTCAGTTTCACCACAGCCCCCATGTCTCCTGGGCCCACTCTCTCGATAGGAGTCTGGTGCTTTCCCCGGAGGAGGGAGAGTTGTCCGATCCGTTCCTTGGCCTGCTTGGTCGCGTTATACACACTGCTATCCGATTTCATTTGACCGCTATACACCCGGAAGATGCTGATCTTCCCGGCGTACGGGTCGCTGATGGTCTTGAAGACCAAGGCGGTAAGCGGTCCCTCCGCCCGCGGCTCTCTTGAGACCCGTTCCCCGGATTTCGCCTCTTGCCCCTCCACCGGCGGCCGATCCAGCGGGGAAGGACAACACTCGATGAGGGCATCGAGGAGAGGGTGCACCCCGATGTTCTTGCTTGCCGAGCCGCAGAGGACCGGGAAGAGTCGCCGCGTGCTAATAGCCCGGACAAGGCCTGCCCGTAGATCCTCGGTGGTCAGGCTTCCGCTCTCGAAATAGCGCTCCAGCAGGGCATCGTCCGATTCAGCAACCGCCTCAGTGAGAGCGTGGTGAAGCTCTGCCGCCCGCTCCTTCAGCTCGGACGGCACCTCCTCCTCCTTGAACTTTCCCGACCCGTCAGTCGGATACGTGTACGCCTTCATCGAAAGGAGATCCACGACACCGCGAAAGCCGGCCTCGGTCCCAAGGGGGATCTGTATGGGGATGGCTGCGGGATGCAGGCTTTTCCGAAGATCCCCGAGCGTGCGAAAGAGGTCTGCCCGTTCCCGGTCCATCCTGTTGACAAAGAAGGCCACGGGGAGGCTGTACTCTTCGGCATATCCCCATACCTTTTCCGTCTGGACCTTGACTCCATCCACCGCGCTCACCACGATCAGGGCGACATCTGCCACGCGCATGCAGATCCGGGTGTCAGTCAGAAAGTTAGAGAAGCCGGGGGTGTCAATCAGATTGAACGTCACTCCTTTCCACTCGGTGAAGGCGACGGCCGCACTGATGCTGATCCCCCGTTTGATTTCATCCTCGTCAAAGTCGGTGGTGGTATTCCCCTCCTCGACGCGCCCAAGGCGGGTCAGCACCCCCGTGTTAAAGAGGATCGCCTCCGTCAAGGAGGTCTTGCCTTCCTGCCCGTGACCGACGATGGCCACATTTCGAATCTGCGCAACGTCGTGCCCTTTCATGGATTCCCCCCGGTCCTGAGCCGGACGCTCGCCGGCAAAAAACGCCCTCGGCTTCTAGGTAGCACATGGCCGGACGGGGTGTAAAGGGAAAAATAGAACCACGTTTTCCTTGACGCGACCGGCTCGCACCTGGTACCGTTGCCGACATGACTCCCAAGCGGCATAGGCCCTGTTCCGGCGAGGGAGAGCGAGTAACCGGAAGGAAAGGTGAGCCCCCTATTGAGACGGGAGGAGACGATGGGAGAACTGATCCACACCTCGAAGGCTAAGATTGTGAAAGATAAGGGCCCAGTCCGGCGAGCCTACATCGAGTCGTTTCCAGAGCCGGTGCGCTACGGGGTCCACGGCGGTGTCAAGAAATTCTACGGGGTGGAGCCCGAAGAGGAATTACCGACGACACTCGACCATATCATCGCCGCCGTCGCGGGCTGAATGACTGGTACGCTAGCCGTGGCGCTAGCGGCGCGGAAGATTCCGACCCAGCCGGATAAGCTCCAGTCGGATGTCGAGGGGATGATTGAAAACGTCGATGGGCACCTGCTCGTCACAAAGATCGCCGTGCGGTATCACGTCAAGGTCCCCCAGGGTAAACGCGAGGAGGCCCAACGGGCGATCGAGGTTCACGAGAAGGGATGTCCCGCTTCGCAGAGCGTGCAGCGGGGGATCACCATCGAGTACAGCGGCACGATCGAGGAGGAGTAGGAGAGGTGGCTTCCTGCCGAGACCGGCCTGAGCGATTTTCGGGGCATTGAACCCCTGCCCAGGTTTTCACTGTTGAGAAGCCACTGCCTGCTTGTCCTGCAGTGTCTTGAGATGGCCGAACCCCACCAACTTACGTTGTTCTTCGTCCCACAGGCGAAACGTAAGCGATTCCACGCTCGCCAGTAAAGTAATCGACTTCACCTCTTGGAACATGGGATTCTCATTGTGGCACTTTTCCAGATAATAATTGGGGATGCGGGGGCTCAGGTGATGCACGTGATGGAACCCGATGTTGCCCGTGAACCACTGCAAAACCTTGGGCAATTTATAAAATGAACTCCCCTCCAAGGCCACGCTCACGTAATCCCAGTCTTCGCGGCGCTCCCAGTAGACTCCTTCGTACTGGTGCTGCACGTAAAACAACCACACCCCAACCGCGCTTGCAATCACGAAAATGGGTAACTGCACCAATACGAATGCCTTGATACCAATGGTGACACTCATCAAGGCCAGAATGCCAAAAATCGCCAGATTGGCCCAATACACGCTGTGGCGTTCTCGCTTACTGGCTGTGCGCGACGGAACGCGTTGCCGAATCAGGAAAATGAAAAGCGGTCCAACAAGAAACATGACCAGCGGGTGACGGTAAAGCCGATACCTCAGTCGACCCTTAGGCGACAATGCCACATATTCTTTCACGGTCAGCGTCCAGATATCCCCAACCCCACGTCGGTCCAAATCGCCAGCGGTCGCATGGTGCACTGCATGTTCGTGTCGCCAGCCATGATACGGCGTAAAAGTTAAAACGCCGGTAATGAATCCCATAATGTCATTGGCTTTCTGCGATCTGAAAAAGGCGCCGTGTCCACAGTCGTGAAAAATGATAAAGATGCGTGTCAAAAAGCCTGCTGCGAGGACCGACAGCGCTAGCGTCAACCAAGAAGACATTTCCAGGCTGCGATACGTCACATACCACAGCACGAGATAGGGAATGAATGAGTTGACCGCCTGCCACACACTGCGCCGCAGATCCGGATGCTCATATTTGGCCACAGCCTGCCGCCAGGATGACTTCTTCGATGCGGGTTTACTTGATGTCTGAATTGAATTCATCCCTTCTCTCCCCGAAATAGATGGTGTGGTGTTCCAGTTGATGTCGCACTACTTAATGAGCTGCACCCCACAATCACTGCAATATTTGTTCCTTTGCCGCCGGTTCTTCGCATGTTCTTCGTCGCTGCATTTCCCGACGACAAGGCTCGCATTTACCACCTTGCCACACTCAATGCAGTAACGGACGGGCGGGTTCGTGCGCCCGTGATTCAGGTTTGGACATCTTTCTCGTTGCACTGCGGTTGCTCCTCTCGCACTGACCCCTCAGAATGTCTCCATGGCTCCTTGAAGCTGCTGCAGATCGAGCACCTCCAACACAAAGTTCCTACGTCTATGCTTGTCCTCGAGGACCTTGAGGTCAACCCACGCGCTGGCCTCGGTGAAGAGCCCTGGTGCCTCCCCCGGCGCTGGGGTTCCCCTATCGTGCAGGGCTAACCGGAAGCAGCCTGCTTCTCCTTCTTTTTTTCTTTCCTTCCATGCTTGGCCGCCCCCACAGGGCCCACTTCGGTGGCCACCAGCTCGACCGCGGCCAGCGGCGCCCCATCCCCCACTCGATATTCGAGTTTGGTAATCCGGGTGTATCCCCCGTTCCGCCCCTGGTACCTCTCCCCGATGGTCTCAAAGAGCTTCTTCAAGACCCGCTCATCCTGGATAACCTCTGCCGCCTGCCGGCGGGCGTGAAGATCTTGACGCTTGGCCAGCGTGATCATCCGTTCCGCGATCTTCCGAAGCTCCTTGGCCTTGGCGGCGGTCGTGATGATCTTCTCGTAGAGGAGCAAAGAAGTCGTCAGGTTGCGCAGGAGGGCCTCCCGGTGGCTTGAGGTTC
>LXTG01000096.1 GCA_001643535.1 candidate division NC10 bacterium SPGG6
CCAGGGTTCGTCGGCCATCCTGAGCCTAGATCCACGAAGGCCGGACGCGAGGGACGCCCAGCCGGCTACTCCTCGGAGGGGAGCTCCAGACCCACGTCATCCAATCCCAGGGACCGTCGCTCGTGCGAGGTACAGCCGGTGACATTCGGGGCGATGCAGGCAAAGTAGGTCAAGGGCTTTGCGACGAAGTTGTCTAGAACCCACCCTACTGGAAAAATAGCATAAACGACCCACCGGGGTGGATAGTCGTAGAATCCCCTCTTTTCGAAATTATGCTCCGCCGCCGCCGCCATTGCCGAAGTCCCTACAAGGAGGCTTATCGTGATGATGAGTGTCAGTAACCGCTTTCCCATTTTTACCCCTCCCTCTCCTTCGGTAATTATTTCTCCCCCATCTCTGTGATCTGGACCTTCTCCTTCAGGGCAGCGTGGGCCGCTGCCAGCTTGGCCACGGGGACGCGATACGGGGAGCAGCTCACGTAATCCAGACCCGCCCGATGGCAGAACTCCACCGACTGGGGATCACCACCATGCTCACCACAGATCCCGACCTCCAACCCCTTTCGGGCGGAGCGCCCCCTTTTCACCGCAATGGCCATCAGCTGTCCAACCCCTTCCTCATCGATACTGATGAAGGGATCGTCCGCCAGAATCCCCTCCTCAAGATACTGCGCAAGAAACTTGCCAGAATCGTCCCGAGAAAAGCCAAACGTGGTCTGGGTGAGGTCGTTGGTCCCGAAGGAGAAAAACTCGGCCTCGGCACCGATCTTGTCCGCGACCAGACAGGCCCGGGGCGTCTCGATCATCGTGCCAACCTGATACGTGACCTTCACGCCAAACTCCCGCATCACCTCGGCAGCCACCCGGTCAATGATGACCCGCTGATGTCGGAACTCTTCAACAGTGCCTATCAACGGAACCATCACCTCGGGGTGAACTTTTTTCTTTTCTCGGACCATCTGGCAGGCAGCCTCGAAAACGGCCCGGGCCTGCATCTCCGTGATCTCGGGATAGGTAATGGCCAGCCGGCACCCTCGGTGTCCGAGCATCGGATTGGATTCCTGGAGAACTTCCAGCTTGCGCTGGAGCCGCTCAAGAGGGATTCCCATGTCGTCGGATAGGACATGCAGTTCATGCGCGGTCTTGGGCAGGAATTCATGGAGGGGCGGGTCAAAGAAGCGGATGATGACCGGCAACGCCCTCATCCTCTCAAAGATGGCTTTGAAGTCGCTTCGCTGCATCGGCAGGAGCTTGGCGAGCGCTTTCCTCCGCCCCTCCACATCTTCGGCCACGATCATCTCACGCATCGCGATAATGCGATCCTCTTCGAAAAACATATGCTCGGTCCGGCACAGCCCAATCCCCTCCGCCCCGAAGTGAATGGTGGCGGCGGCATCGGTGGGGGTATCGGCATTGGTCCGGACCCCGATCTTCCGAAACGCATCGGCCCACTGGACGAGAAGCGCAAAGTCGCCCGAGAGCTCGGCTTGGATCAGGGGAAGTTGGCCGAGCATCAGATCACCGGTGGTGCCGTCGATGGTGATCCAATCCCCCTCTTTCACCGTTCGACCCTTCACCAAAAAATTTCTCTCCTCTTCAGAGATACTGAGATCGCCGCAACCCGCCACGCAGGGCTTCCCCATCCCCCGGGCCACCACCGCGGCATGCGAGGTCATCCCGCCTCTCGCCGTCAAGATCCCTTGGGCGGCATGCATCCCGCCGACATCCTCGGGAGACGTCTCGGCCCGCACCAGAATCACCTTATCCCCTCGCGCGGCCCACGCTTCAGCCTCCTCCGCCGTGAAGACCACCTGCCCCACGGCTGCTCCCGGAGACGCAGGAAGCCCGCGGGCTACGCGTTCGACCTTGGCCTTGGCATCGAGCATCGGATGGAGGAGGATTTCGACCTGATGGGGGTCCACCCGGAGCACGGCCAGCTTTTTGTCGATAAGTCCTTCCCGCCGCATGTCCACGGCTATCTTGACCGCGGCGGCCGGGGTCCGTTTCCCCGTCCGGGTCTGGAGGAGATAGAGTGTCCCCTCCTGGATGGTGAACTCGATATCCTGCATATCACGGTAGTGTTTCTCAAGCCTTCGGCAGATGCGATCCAGACCCTGGTAGGCCTTCGGGGCAATGTGTTTCAGTTTCTCAAGGGGCTGCGGGGTCCGAATCCCGGCCACCACGTCCTCCCCTTGGGCGTTCATCAAGAACTCCCCGAAGAGGCGCTTCTCCCCCGTACTTGGATCACGGGTAAAAGCCACGCCTGTCCCGGAGGCCTCCCCCATGTTGCCGAAGACCATGACCTGCACATTCACCGCCGTCCCCCAGATATGGGGCAGCCGGTGGATCTCCCGATATTTTATGGCTCGCGGGTTACTCCAGGAGCCGAAGACCGCGCCCACGGCCAGCCGAAGCTGCTGCCGGGGATCCTGGGGAAACTCCCGGCCGATGAGCTCCCGGACCAGGGCCTTGTAACGCCGCACGATCTCCTGAAGATCAGCCGCCGTCAGTTCCGTATCCAGCTCGACCCCCCGCTCGCGCTTCCGCTTCTCTAAAAGCTCTTCGAAGTGCTTGATAGGGATGCCCAGCACGACATTACTGAACATCTGGATGAAGCGGCGATAGCTGTCGTAGGCAAAGCGGGGATTCCGGGAACGCCCGGCAAGCCCCTCCACCGCTTGATCGTTGAGGCCCAAATTGAGCACGGTATCCATCATGCCGGGCATGGAGACCCGGGCCCCGGAACGCACCGAAACCAGGAGAGGCGCATTCCGATCTCCAAACTTCAGCCCCATGGCCTTCTCGAGCTTGCCCAGGTTCTTTTCTACCTGTTTCCACATCCCGGGAGGAAAGCTCCCCCGCCGCTTCATTGACTCGACGCAGGCCTCTGTGGTGATGGTAAAGCCCGGGGGGACGGAGATCTTCAGATTGGTCATCTCTGCCAAGTTTGACCCCTTCCCTCCGAGAAGATTCTTCATCCTGGCCGACCCTTCGCCCCGGCCTCTTCCGAAGAAGTATACATATTTCTTCGCCGACATGATTCCTCCGCCCCCCATGCCTCACGAGGGAAACCGCTCACCTAACTCTTGCATTCCTCGTGCCCATTCCCAATCTTTCCCGCTTGGCGGGCAAAAAAGTTACAAGCACCCATCCATGGTCCCGTTAGGCGCTTTCCATTTCCCCCCATCTCTAACTCTAGCGGGACACGGCGATCTGGCGGAAGTCGGCAATCCGGCTGAACAGGCTGGCCGTCTCGGCCAGGAGTCCCAGGCGATTTTCCCTGATCGCCGCGTCCTCAACCATCACCAGAACATCATCGAAGAAACGGTCCACCGTGGGCCGCAGCGAGGCGATCTTCTTCAGGACCTCTTCGTATGCCCCGCGGTCCGTCAACCGAGCTACCTCTCCCTGCAAGGCCTTCACCTCTCGGTAAAGCACCCTCTCCGCCTCCTCCTGCAACCGGCCCTCCTCTACCCCGCGTGCAAAATCGGGGGGAAGAATATTCGCGACCCGCTTAAAGGCAATCGCCAGCGAGGCAAAGTCCGGATCCTTCTTCGCCTTGGCCAAGGCCCCTGCCCGTTGAAAAGCCCGCGGGACATCGTCAAAGCCGGCCTGGAGCACTGCAGTCGCCACATCGGCCGGAATCCCCCGATCGACCATGATTCCCTCGCAGCGGACCCTGAGAAACCCGAGAACGTCGCTTAAGACCTCGCCCTGAGGACGGCTGATCCGGTCCCGAAAAAGCTCCAGGGCCTTCTGGGACAGGGCCGTAAGAGAGACGGAGAGCCCCTGCCCCGCCAGGATCAGGATGCAGCCCAGGGCTGCCCTGCGCAATGCGTAAGGGTCCTCAGAACCGGTGGGGATCAGCCCGATGCCAAAGCAGCCGGCGATGCTATCCAGCCGGTCAGCGACACCGACCAGGGCACCGACCTTTGTCTTGGGGAGGGCATCTCCGGCATATCTGGGCAGATAGTGCTCCTCGATTCCGACTGCGACCTCGCTCTTCTCCCCGCTCATTTCAGCATAGTGGCGCCCCATGACCCCCTGCAATTCAGTAAATTCCCGGATCATGCCACTGACCAGATCTGCCTTGCACAGGGTGGCGGCCCGGCGAGCATGCCCCTCCAACGCCGGGTCGATTACTTTCGCCATGAAGCCAGCGAGCTCGGTGATCCGGTGGGTCTTGTCGAGGAGGGTCCCGAGCCGCTCTTGAAAGAGGACATGGCCCAATCGAGGCACCCACTGCTCGAGCGGGAGCTTCTTCCGGTCTTCTTTGAAATAGAAATCGGCGTCCGCCAACCGGGCCCGCAGGACGCGCTCGTTTCCGATGCGGATTACGTCCATGTTCCGCGTCTTCATGTTTGACACCGCAACAAAGTGGGGAAGAAGCTTCCCTTTCTTGTCAACGATAGGAAAGTAGCGCTGATGCTTCCGCATCGGGGTGATGATTAATTCGCGGGGCAGGCTCAAGTACTCTTCAGGAAAGCTGCCCCGCACGAGCGTGGGATACTCGACCAGGTGCGTCACCTGCTCCAACAGGTCCGGTTCAATCACCGCCTGACCGCCCACCTGGGCCGCGGCCTTTATCACGAGCTGCTTCACCAGCTCGCGCCGTCGGTCCTGATCCACGATGACGAATCCTTGCTTCAGCTTTCTGAGATATTCTTGGAAGGTCCGGACCCGGATCGGCTTCGGGGCGAGGAAGCGGTGGCCGTACGTTGTCGCGCCACTCCGAATTCCATCAATCTCGAACTGAACCGCCCTCCCCCCGTACAGGGCGAGGAGCCATCGGATGGGCCGGACGAACCGGATACTGCGATCCCCCCAGCGCATGCTCTTCGGGAATGTCAGGGAGGTAATGATCTTGGGAAGGAGAGAAGGGAGCACCTCGGTGGTCTTGGATCCCTTGTCCTTTTTCCTCGCGACGACATAGTCTCCTCGCTCTGTCGCCCGAATTTCTAATTGCTCGACGGGGATCCCCTGTGCCCGGGCGAAGCCGAGTGCGGCCGCAGTCGGCTTCCCCTCTTTGTCATAGGCAGCCGCCTTGGGTGGACCAACCACTTCCCGCACCTCGTCTGTCTGTTTCTCGGCCAATCCTTGGACGTGCAGGGTGAGCCGTCGGGGGGTTCCGAGCGTTCGGATTCGCTTGAAGCTCAGCCGGGCTTCGCGCAGAAGGCGACCCGCCACCTCGCCCAGGTCCCGCAGGGCGTCCGGCATATATACCGAGGGAATCTCCTCGGTCCCGATTTCGAATAACAGTTCTTTCTCGTTTGCCATCAATGTCTCCGTTCATGGTTGATGGTTCAGAGTTGATGGTAGGTCCCAGAAGCGATAGCCACAGTCTTGCTGTGAACCATGAACCGTGAACCCTGAACTACTTCTGCCGGGCCTTCTTCAGCAATGGAAACCCCAATTCTTCCCGCTGCTTGAGGTATGCCTCGGCCACCCGGCGGGCCATATTCCGCACGCGTCCGATCAGCGCCTGCCGCTCCGTCACACTGATCACACCCCGCGCATCGAGAATATTGAAGGTATGGGAGCACTTTAGGCAGTAGTCATAGGCGGGTAGTACCAACCCCTTTTCGATGAGCCGGAGGGACTCCACCTCGTAGAGATCAAAAAGCTTGTACTGCAGTTGCGTATCCGCCTCGTCAAAGTTGTAGACCGACCACTCGATCTCTCCTTTATGGTGGACGTCCCCATAGGTCACGCCATTGACCCACTCGAGGTCGAAGATATTTTCAACCCCCTGCAGATACATGGCGATCCGCTCGATCCCGTATGTGAGTTCCCCGGAGACCGGCTTCAGGTCAATCCCGCCCGCCTGCTGGAAATAGGTGAACTGGGTAATCTCCATCCCGTCCAGCCAGACCTCCCAGCCCAGACCCCACGCGCCGAGGGTGGGCGACTCCCAGTCATCCTCCACGAACCGGATGTCATGCTTGAGGGGATCAATTCCTAAGTACCGAAGGCTGTCGAGATAGATGTCCTGGATGTCGTCAGGGGAGGGCTTGAGGATAACCTGGAACTGGTAGTAGTGTTGGAGTCGGTTGGGGTTTTCCCCATAGCGACCGTCGGTGGGCCGCCTGGAGGGCTCGACATAGGCGACATTCCAGGGCTCGGGCCCCAACACCCGGAGGAACGTAGCAGGATTACTGGTCCCCGCCCCCACCTCGATATCGTAGGGTTCTTGGATCACACACCCCCTCTTAGCAAAGAATTCTTCGAGCCCAATCACCACATCTTGATAGTGCATGCGCCTTTCCTCCGAGCAGGATGCCCGACCAAGGTGGATGCTTCTCAGTCGGGCATGATTGGCAAGGGACCTAAAGTCCCCATAAATTGGGACTTCAGCTTACTTAATGGGATAATGAGGTGTCAAGGGAAAAGCCTGTAATCCCAGCCAGGAAGCGGGTCGAGCGGATCCTGCGTCCCAACTTAAGCTCCAGGAAGGTCTGAAGCACCGATCGGAGCTCCTCCCTTACCTCGGGGTCCAGGCTCACACGGCTCAAGTCCATGTCTCTACCGAGGGTCATTCGGAGAAACCCTAAGGCCGGCGGCGAGACAGGCATCGTCTCTATGGCCTCCGCCCGACAGGCGGGGCAGAGGAGACCCCCCTCGTTGAGCCCGAAACTCTGAATCCCCTCGGGCAGCCCTCCCCGACACCGGACACACTTGCCGAGCTCGGGGAGATAGCCGAGGGTTCTTAGGAGTCGGATCTCGAAGGCCCGCAGAATAACGGAAGGTTGCACTCCGGTGTTGAGAGCCCGCAGCGTCCCACCGATCAGGGCAAAGAGGTTCTCGCTCCCCTCCCCCTCCACTCCGGCCATCCCGCCAAGCTCGACCACTTCCGAGGCGGCGGTCAGAAGCTCCAGGGAGGTTCGAAGCGTGTGGTAGGGTTCCCGGAGGGCAAATTCGTTCAGGCGATGAAGATCGCTGTTGGGCCGCTCGAAATAGACGAGGTGGCCGTGCGTAAAAAGCTCGAGGCTGCCGCCGAATCGACTCCGAATTCGCCGTGCGCCCGCGGCTACCGCACGAACTTTCCCGTAGCTTCGGGTGTAAAAGACGACGATCCGGTCCGCCTCCCCGAGATTGTGGCCCCCGATAACTATGGCTTCGCTGGATCTTAGCCCCATCTCAGGGCCGTAGAGTATTCGATGTCCCGCCCTTCCACAAGCCCAATTCGCCCTATCCGGCCTTCCGGGCCCCTCCTAGTGCCGCACCAAACTATTTCTCGCCAACATTCCCCTCCGGTGCGGCACTTCCGCTAGGGGGG
>LXTG01000027.1 GCA_001643535.1 candidate division NC10 bacterium SPGG6
TTCTCCGCTCCACCAGACACCGCTGTCCCTGTAGCGAATTCAATGTCGATGATATCGGGTGTGCTTGCAGTGCCGCCGCTCGTGTAAGTAGTGAAATCAGATCCATCTGTATTAAGTAAACCAAACGTTGCACCCGTCACCCCCTCCAATATGTAAGCCAGACCGTTCAATTCAGTCATTCCGCCAACATCGGCTATGAAGGTGACTGTGGCCATTGAGTACGTGACCCCAAACCCTGGATCAGGCGGGTTGCCCTCTTCTACTCTATCGACAGTTCTGTAGACCACAGTCGCAGAAAAAATGCCCAAATCTTCTATTGGGTTGGCGATGGTGCATCCTGTGTCTATGAGGATGCAACCGGTGATCTCCAGTGTTACCGTCCCATCCGCTGCGGCAGAAACCGGCAGGCCCATCGCAAGAAAGACAACACCAAGTCCCGCGAGTGGAGTTTTCAGGGGTTTTAATTTAGCGAAAGAGAWWWTCGNTCATGAGCTTCGGCNAGAGTATCGAGAAAAGCGTGGTAATACGGTGCGGAAGGAAAGATACATTGGCGCCGACTTCCACGATTCATCACATGATAATTCGCATGTTCGTATTCTATGCGGAGTGGTCGTGGGATGAAGTATGCCGTAAACGAATCTATATCATAAAACAAGCTTCATGACCCCTACTTCAGTTTCGTGGTGCCCCAAGAACAAATCAAGGCTTTCGCCGTGGAGAGCCCATTGGCTCGGTCCTTGTGGGTGATCGGGTCGAGGACAACGGAGCATACCGAATTTATGGTTGGAGCCTTATAAGGCTTCGTGAGGAACTTCCCGGATTGACGAACGAGATCCTTCGACTTCGCCGTGCTCCCCTCAGGATGACAGCGGGGTGTCTTGCAGTCGCATGCGGTCATTCCGTCCCATCTTTCGTCTGTATGCATTGCGCCTGTCACAAGCTACATTCCTTTTCCCACCCGTTATTCCGAGTCCGYSRACCCTTCGACAGGCTCAGGGCGAACGGGCTACATTACGGAAGCACGTTTTCCCAAGCAATGAACTGAAGCCCATTCTGTCAGAGCTTCTCAGGGCCGATCCTGGTCTTCGGCGGTGGACGATTCTTGACCCGCCGCCGTTTCCTGGCCCGGGTCTTGGTTTTCATCGGTCTCGGTATCTTCGTCCGGAGTCTCGGTCTCGGTCTGGTTTCTCTTGAGGTTCTCCACCGCCCGCTCCAGGATGTTCACCGTCCAGCTATTGAGGGAGACCCCTGCCCTCTGGGCTGACTCGGCGGCCCGTTCCTTGATGTTCGAGGGCATCCGAAGCAGGACCTTGGAGACGGAGTCGTTTTCCAGGCGAAGCGACCAGGCCCCTGGCTGCTCGTCTCCCAGCGGGACCACTTCGGCCACCAGGTTGGAGCCGTCCTGCACCAGGCACAGCCGAGCGTGGGGAGCGAGCTGGGCATTTATTTCCTCGATGAGTTCCTGCACGGYTTSSCGCGCCGCCGCCTCCGACCGGAGTGGATCGTCACGTGGCTGAAGGACCCTCAGAAGGTACAACCCGGGACCAAGATGCCCAGCTTCTTTGTAGACGAGTTCTCCGGGCCGGACGAGATCCTAGGAGGGGATGAGCAGAAGCAAATTCTGGCCTTGCGGGAGTATCTGTTAAGCCTCGGGAAGTAGTAACCCTAGAAGGAGCGTAAATATCATGCGAAAGAATATGGTCATCTTCGTGCTCGGTGGTTTCGTGCTCGGCCTGTGGGCGCTGCCGAGCGTCCCCGCCGCCGGTGCCGCTGGGGGGACTATTGCTGGCGTCGTGAAATATGCTGGCGATCCGCCCGCTCTCAAGAAAATTGCGCCCACGAAGGACAAGAAAGTCTGCGGCAAGGCTCTTATTTACGATGAGAGTCTCGTGGTGGACAAGGCAACGAAGGGGATCCAGTGGGCCGTGGTCTCGGTGCAGGGGGCCAAGGGGAAATGGGACGGCAAAGGGGCAACCCTGGATCAAAACCGCTGTGCGTTTCGCCCCCATGTCCTCGTCGCGCCGCCTGGCAAGATTACAATCCTGAACAGCGACAAAATCTTACACAACTTCCACAGCTATAGCAAAAAGAATCCCCCCATCAATCGCGCACAGCCCGGCTTCCGGAAAAAGATGAAGGTGGAATTTAAAAAGGGCGAGCTTGTCAAGATCGCCTGCGACGTCCATCCCTGGATGGCCGGGTGGATCGTGGTGACGGACCATCCGTATGTGGGGGTGACCGACGAGAAGGGCAGCTTCAAGATCGAGAATGTGCCACCGGGGACTTACACGCTCGAGGTGTGGCAGGAGACCCTCGGGACATCAAAGAAAAAGGTGACGGTCAAGGCTGGCGAGACGGTCAAGGTCGCTTTTGAGCTGAAGAAAAAGTAGCGCGAGCCGTGATCTCGGTTGCCATCGCCGCGAGGGGGCAGACCTGGAACTCTTGATCCTCTGGATCCACGTTTTGGCCGCAATTGCGTGGGTGGGGGGCATGTTATTTTTCCTGGTGGTTCTTGCCCCCTTTTTCCGCGGCATTTTTCCCGCCAGAGAGGAGATCCAGATCGCCTATGCCGCGGGCCGGCGGTATCAATTCGTGGCGGCGCGGGCGATGGAGATTCTGCTGCTCACGGGAATCTTGAACATCGTGGCCCGCGGGTGGGGTGGAGAGGCAGCCTTCTCGCAGAGTTTTTGGACGGTCCTGGGACTCAAGGTGGTCGGATTTCTGCTGCTGGGGGGCCTGCAGGCCTCGCAGCAGATCTCGATGAAACGACAGATGGCCCCCCTGCTGGTTGCCGGAGGTGGGGGGGTTCTCGGCGAGCAGCAGTGGCGTGCCATCCAATTCCGGATGACGCAGGTGACGCGACTGAGTCTGGGCATCGGGGTGGCGGTCGTTTTCTTGGGTCTCATGTTGCGCGGACTCTAGCGATCGACCGATGACGGTTCGGCAGGCTCACCGCAAGCCGACGACAGGGCAATTTGTGATTTCGGATTTAAACCGCGGTTCTCTCAAATTCGAAATTCGCAATTCGAAATCCGAAATCTGTCTCCTCCCGACCCTGGACCCTGATCCCTGACCCGCTTGGACCCTGATCCCTGACCCGTCTGTGGACTCTGAACTCTCAACTCTGAACCCCTGAACCGGCTAGCTTCCCAGCTTGCCAGCCTGCTAGCCTTCCAGCATTCCAGCGTCTGATTGCTGATAGCTGCCCACCATCATAAAGCTTGACAATCCCGGTCATCTCCCGTTATGATTTCCATCGGCTTTTCAACCCTTCGAAATCAGCTCGGGTTGCCCGTCGGACCGTCTCCCAGGATCGGGGGGTCGGTCTTTTCCTTGTTGACACCGTGTCTCTTTGTGTACAGATACCTTCCGGATGAGTACTGAATAAGGCTGAGAGATCCTGATGTTAGAATACCTGAAGTTAGAAACGTGGCTTCCGGAGAACGTGTCGACCTACGGGGCGGAGATCGACTTCCTCTTTTACGTTATCTATTACATCACCGGGGTGGCCTTCATCCTGGTGGCGGCAGCAATGGTGGCGTTCTTGATTATCTTCCGTCACCGTGAGGGCCGCCGGGCAAGGTACGTGCATGGGAATACTGTTCTTGAAATCGTATGGACAGTCGGCACCGCCCTCATCGTGATCGTCCTTGGCATTATGAGCGAACCACTATGGGCGAGAATTAAACAACAGGTCCCGCCGAGTGATATTCAAGTCCGCGTCACTGGGAAGCAGTTCAACTGGGAAATCCTTTATCCTGGGCCGGATGGGAAGTTCGAGACGGCGGACGATGTACAGATGGACAACGAGCTCCACGTTCCGGTCAATAGGGTTGTACAGGTGTTCCTTACCTCGAAGGACGTCATTCATAGCTTTTTTCTCCCGAATCTTCGGCTCAAGCAAGATGCCTTGCCGGGGCGCACGATCCAGGCCTGGTTCGAGGCGACCAAGCCGGGGGTGTACGAGATCCCCTGCGCTGAACTGTGTGGATTTGGGCACTCCGGGATGCTTGGCTACCTGACGGTGCACTCCGCCAAGGACTACGAGAAGTGGGTGAAGGAGCAGTGGCCTCAGTCCTGAATTGCGGGCCGCGGGCCTACTCCTAAGGAAAAAACAGTAGCTGATCCGAAGGGGAATTCTCAAGGGGATGGTGGACAATGGCTGAACCCACAGGGATCCAAACGGCACATCCTGTTGAACACGTCCATCACGAGGAGTTGGGGTTCTGGCGCACGTATGTCTTCTCCACGGACCACAAAACGATCGCTAAGCAGTTTCTCTTTCTGGGGCTATTCATGATGGTCATCGGAGGTCTGCTGGCGCTCATGTTGCGGTGGCAGCTGGCCTGGCCCGAGACGGCGGTGCCGGGGTTTGGCTGGGTCCCGGAGCCTTACATGTTCGAGGGGATCATTCCGCCGGAGACCTATAATATGCTCTTCACCATGCATGCCACGATCATGATCTTCTTCGTGATCATGCCGATCCTCGTCGGGTGTTTCGGGAACTTCCTGATTCCGCTCATGATTGGCGCGCGGGACATGGCTTTTCCCACCCTCAACATGCTCTCCTTCTGGGTCGGCGCGGTGGCGGGTGTGGTGATGCTAACCGGTTTCTTCGTCCCCGGTGGACATGCGGCTACCGGCTGGACCGCGTACGCGCCGCTCAGCGCCAAGGCGATCTACACCGGGGTCGACTGGGGGCAGAACCTCTGGTGCATCAGCCTCATCATCCTTGCCATCTCCTCCATGATGGGCTCGATCAACTACATTACCACTATCATTAACATGCGGGCACCTGGCATGACCTGGTTCCGCCTGCCGCTGGTCATCTGGTCCCTCTTCATCGTGGCGATCCTCCTCTTGCTCGCGTTGCCGGTGCTCACCTCCGGGCTGGCCATGCTCCTGTTCGACCGGATGGCCGGAACGCACTTCTTCCTTCCCGAAGGCGGGGGCGAGCCCCTGCTGTGGCAGCACCTCTTCTGGTTCTTCGGCCACCCGGAGGTCTACGTCCTGATCCTCCCCGCCATGGGGGTCGCGTCGGATGTCCTCTCCACTTTTTCACGCAAACCGATCTTTGGTTACCGGTCCATGGTCTACGCCCTAATTGGGATCGCCTTCCTCAGTTGGCTCGTCTGGGGTCACCACATGTTCCAGAGCGGGATGAACCCGGCGCTGGGCACCAGTTTTATGATCTCGACGATGATCATCGCGGTGCCGTCGGCCATCAAGACGTTCAACTGGCTCGGGACGCTATATGGTGGGTCGATCCGGTTCACGACGCCGATGCTGAATACCCTGGCTTTCATCTCCATGTTCGTGATTGGGGGTCTGAGCGGCATCTTCATGGCGAGCACGCCGGTGGACATGTTCATCCACGATACCTACTTCATTGTTGCGCACATCCATTACGTGGTCTTCGGCGGCAGTATCTTCGGCCTCTTCGCGGCCATCTATTACTGGTTTCCCAAAATGTTCGGCCGAATGATGAACGAACCGCTGGGGAAGATCCACTTCTGGCTGACCTTCGTCGCCTTCAACTGTGTCTTCATACCGATGCACATCCTCGGCGTGGGAGGCATGATGCGGCGGATCTATAACCCGACACAGTATGAGTTCCTGGCTTCGCTCCAGCCAATCAATGTGTTCATCACGATCAGCGCGATCGTCCTTGGCCTCGCCCAGATCCCGTTCGTCATCAATTTCTTCTGGAGCCTCTTTGCCGGGAAGGAGGCAGGGCGGAATCCGTGGCAGGCAAATACGCTGGAGTGGAGTGCGCCGTCGCCGCCCCCGCACGGCAACTGGGGAGAGAAGATCCCGGTCGTTTACCACGGCCCGTACGAGTACAGCGTACCCGAGGTAGCTGAGGACTATCTGCCGCAGGATTCGCCTCTCGTCGTGCCCGCATTGGCGAAGCATTGAGGACAGACCGGGTGTCAGAATCGTACCGATCCTTGCACATCCGTCGACCCGTGTGGCTTCATTGGTTTGCCCTGTTGACCGCAGGGGCGACTCTGGTGTTGATCCTTGTCGGCGGTCTCGTCACCAGCACGGGCGCAGGGCTTGCGGTGCCCGATTGGCCGACGACATTTGGATATAACATGTTCCTTTTTCCCTGGTCGAAAATGGTTGGAGGCGTTTTGGTGGAACACAGTCATCGGCTGATCGGGGCGGGCGTTGGTCTCCTGACGCTCACGCTGGCCGTCTGGCTTTGGGTCACGGAGCCGCGAGGATGGATTCGCTGGCTTGCGGTGATTGCTTGCGTTTCGGTGGTCGTTCAAGGGGTCCTCGGGGGTCTCCGGGTCGTCTTACTTGAGCAGACGCTTGCCATCGTCCATGCCGCCTTGGCGCAGGCCTTTTTCGCGCTGGTGGTGAGTCTGGCGTTCTTTACGTCCCGGGAGGGGAGAGAAGCCCCACAGAAGGTCCAAGCGGCTGGTGGTGGTCGAGTGCGACACCTCTCTCTTCTGACGACCGGTATCATTTATCTGGAGCTGATTATCGGGGCCGTGCTGAGACATACGGGCGTGGGAGTTGCCGCCCATCTCCTCCTTGCTGGCGTTGTGAGCATCCAGGTCTGCTTCCTTGCCGTCCTGATCCTGAAAGGATATGGAGATCAGCCGAGGCTGGTGCGACCCGTCGCCCTGCTTGGCGGACTGCTCATCGTGCAACTCGTACTGGGTCTGGGGTCATACCTGGGCAAATTCACAACCTTGGGAATGGCTTTCCACCCTCTCACCCTGGTGGAGCTCACCACGGCGCACGTCGCCACCGGGGCGCTGATGCTGGCCACGTGCCTTGTGCTGACTCTTCGCGTCTATCGACTACTGCCGTCTCGCAGCCCAGTGGGGGCTCGGCAATTCGTCCCCGCCCCTCCGGCAGGCAGATCGGAGGAGGCGCCCGCATAGCGCTCGGGACGGAACGGGGGACATCGAAGTGGCTCGCGTACAGAGACAAGGTGCCGACTTTCTGGCGTTGACGAGGCCCCGTGTGGTCGTGATGGTGCTGATCACGACGGTCGTTGGATTCTACGTGGCTTCCTCGGGGGTGACAGACTATGTCCGGTTGGTCCACACCCTTCTGGGCATGGGACTCGCGGCGGGGGGGACGCTCGCGTTGAATCAGTATATCGAGCGGGATGTGGATGCACGGATGGAGCGCACGCGACTTCGGCCGTTGCCCGATGGGCGGCTTCAGCCCACCGAGGCGCTGGTCTTCGGCGTGGCGATCACTGGGGCTGGCCTTCTGTACCTGGCTCTCTTCGTGAACGTCCTCAGTGCCTTCGTGACGGCCATCAGCGTGGGGAGTTACCTCTTTCTCTACACGCCCCTCAAGCGCAAGACCGCGCTTTGCAGCCTCGTGGGGGCGGTTCCCGGCGCACTGCCGCCGGTCATTGGCTGGGGAGCGGCTCGGGGCGAGCTGGGCCTCGGGGCCTGGGTGCTCTTTGCCATCTTGTTTCTGTGGCAGACCCCTCATTCCCTGGCGATCGCCCGGCTGTATCGGGACGACTACGCCCGGGCGGGCATCCAGCTTCTTCCGGTGGTCGAACCGGACGGCGGGAGCACGGGACGCCAAGTTGTGAGCCACTGCCTGGCCCTGCTCGCTGTGGGCCTGTTGCCGACCCTCATCGGCCTTGCGGGATCGGTGTATTTTTTGGGGGCCTTTACCCTCGGCATCGCGTTCCTCGGATGCGGGATCGGTCTGGCAGTTTCCCGCTCGGAGGCGGCCGCACGTCGCCTGTTGTTCGCCTCACTACTCTACCTGCCGGTGCAGCTCGGGCTGATGGCGCTGGACAAGGTCCCCTTCTAGATATGACGCGGCTGAGTGCCTCGGCACGAACGGGATGGCTGCTACGGTGATCGGGAGAATTGCACTTATTGCTTAAGTAAAAAGGATGCGCATTCGACGGGTTACCCCGTGAGGGCCGTGAACATGGCACGAGGAGTCGAGACGCCCGTCATCGACAAGCGAGCGGAAGATCTGRCGCACGKTCCYCCGRGCYKTGRCGAGGGSCCMCCTCCGGAGTTTCCTAGGGACCCCTTTGGTCGCGGGGRYGAYSACCGTGTGGAGCCGCCTGTCAGCAATGCCCGCTTAGCAATGCTGATGTTCCTGGGGGCGGAGGCGATGTTCTTCGCTGGCCTGATCGGTGCCTTCCTGGTCCTCCGTTTTGGGAGCGCGATCTGGCCTCCTCCCGGCCAGCCGTATCTGCCGGTGGGCGTGACCGGTGTCAACACCGTCATCTTACTCTTCAGCGCGTATACTATGCGCCGGGCCATGCGTGAGGATCGACAGGGGGTTATCCGATGGCTTCTGATGACGGTGTTCCTTGGGACAGTCTTCCTAGGGGTGCAGGGGTACGAGTGGGTTCGGCTGGTGCGCTTTGGCTTCACGTGGGCGAACGGAACGTACGGCGCCACCTTTTATACCCTGATCGGGATCCACGGGGCCCACGTGTTCGGTGCGGTGCTCTGGCTACTCATCGTTTTGGCTGGGGCAAGTGGGAATCGGTTCTCGGCGACGCGACATGTTGGCCTCACACTTTGCGGGATGTACTGGTACTTCGTGGTGGGCCTCTGGCCCGTGCTCTTTACGCTGGTGTACCTGAGTTGAGCCTGGAGAGAGAGCTGTTGGCTGTGGGACGGCGTATCCGCACAGTGTTGGATGCCGGCGGTTCCGCGATGAGGCGATTCGCGGTTCTCGCGCTGGTGATTGCGGGAGCGGTGGTGCGAAGTCCGTTTACCGCGCAGGCATGTTCAGTGTGTGGAGGCTCAGCGCTTGGTACAGATCTTGGTGCGGGTTTCAACTCGAGCATCTTGTTCCTCCTGATGATGCCGTATGCCGTTGTTGGGGCGATCGCCGGGTGGCTGATTTACGCGTATTGGCGTGCGTCCGGCCATCGGCAGAAGAGGACAGTTGTCCCCTACGTGGCTCCGAGACAGAAGGAGAGTGAAAGTTGAGTCAAGTTGCTGCCATGCATCCGTCTGTCGAACCCGCGGAATCGCCCCTCACTCCTGAAAGCTGGGGCAAGCTTGGGATGTGGGTTTTCCTGGCCGGGGACGCCATGTCATTTGGGGCGCTGCTGGCCGCGTACGGTGTCCTCCGATACGGCAGCATCGACTGGCCCGTCCCTTCGAGCATTCTCGGGATCAATCTTACGGCATTGATGACTTTCCTGTTGATCTGTAGCAGTCTCACGATGGTGTTTGCTCTCGTGGCGATTCAGAGAGGTGATCAGGCCGGGCTGAGGAAATTCCTCGCGTTGACCGTCCTGTGTGGGTTAATATTTCTGGGCATGCAGGCATACGAGTGGACGCACCTGATACACGAAGGGCTAGGGTTCACTGCCAATAAGTGGGGGGCGTCATTGTTCGGGACCACGTTTTTCGCTATCACCGGCTTTCATGGCGCGCACGTGACCGGAGGCGTCATTTATCTCTCCTGCTATCTGATCCAAGCCCTCCGTGGCCACTCGAAACCTGGGGTTGCCAATGAGATCGAGATCGCAGCCTTGTACTGGCACTTCGTGGATTTGGTGTGGATCCTGGTCTTTACCTTTGTCTACCTGGTGTAAATGGGGTCGGGGACCGCGATGACAGCTGCTCACAAGACACCGAATTATATGGCCATTTTCTGGTGGCTGCTGGCGCTTACGGTTATCGAGATCGCGGTGATCTACACGCCGCTGGCCAAGCTCTTGATTGTGATCCTGCTTGTCGGTCTCGCGCTGTCCAAGGCTTCGTTGGTGGCGATGTACTTTATGCACCTGCGATTCGAGCCACGAACGCTAGGTTTAATCGCCCTGACACCGTTGCTCCTGTGCGCCCTATTAGTGTTTGCACTGCTGCCCGACCACGCTGCAACGCCTCACCGAACCACGGTAACCGCCGAGCACTCCACAACCCCCGAGTGACATCCGCTGGGAGTGCCTCCTTTCCCGAATCACAGTTCGCGCCTCGTTCCGGGAAATTTGTGCGAGAAAAAAGGCGGTGATGACTCCATGAAAGATCGCTTGGTTCTCCCGGCTATCGGTTTTCTCTCTCTTCTTGTGCTCGTGGGGGTGGCGTTCATTCTGTTGGGGCGGCAGCCGCAGGTCGAAGGGGATTACACCTTCTCCAGCCTTCCCGCTGTCAACGCCTTCCTCAACGGGACGAGCGCAGTGCTGCTCACGACAGGGTATCTCTTCATCCGGCGGAAGAGGGTGACGGGCCACAAGATCTGCATGGGGACAGCCTTCGGCGTCTCTTGCGTGTTTTTGGTTTCGTATCTAGTACACCATTACCAGGTGGGCTCGGTGCCCTTTGCCGGGCAGGGTTGGATTCGGCCCGTCTACTTTACAGTCCTTGTCTCCCACATCTGCCTGGCCGCTCTCATTGTTCCCTTAGCGCTGACCACGATGTATCGTGCCCTAAGCGCCCGATTTGACAAACATGTGAAAATTGCCCGTTGGACCCTTCCAATTTGGTTATACGTCTCGGTGAGCGGCGTCATCGTTTACGTGATGCTCTACCAGCTTTACCCACCGCGATAAGAATGGCAGAGACCCTGGGGCGGGAAGCGTGGTGAGGATGGCGATGATGACGAGCCATGGGGTGCTCATTGGTGCCTCCTTTGTCCCCGAGCGGAACCGCAGGCCCGAATACTCCTGCTCCCATAGGGTCATACGGTTGGCAGGAAGGTCTATGATGTGCGTCATCAAGCGTCATGACAGCAGTCATGCGACGCATGGGACTCTTACCGGCTGTTCGATGGATGAGAGTGTCATCTGATGCGGAGCGCACGCTGCGGGCGTCGGATGGCAAGATGCAGGCCATCTATGTTAGAATCACTGTGTCAGACGGGTTGAGATGGATCTTCAACGGACGCGACAGATACTGGGGAGAGGCTTTAGCTTGAGGTGTCCGAGGTGTGGCACCGCCCCCCTGTTCCGGGGCCCCTTCTCGATGTATCCCGATTGCCTCTCCTGTGATCTCCGGTTTGAACGGGAGCAGGGATACTTCGTCGGGGCGATTTATATCAATTATGCGGTCACCGCCGTCACGGCCATCGTCGGTTATTTCGCCCTCGATCGTTTCATCAGCATATCCCTCGCGCAGCAGCTGATCCTGTGGAGTATCTACGCGGTCTTTTTCCCGCTCTTCTTTTTCCGGTACTCCAGGAGCCTCTGGCTGACACTTGATTATATGTTCAATCCCGAGATTCCGAGTGATGAACGATACAGCAGGCCTCGAGGGTGAGCGGACCGAGACGAGAAATGGATAATCCAGTGGTTGAGGTCGAAGGCCTTTGCTACGCTTACGGAGATCGGGAAGCGCTCGCTGGCGTGACATTTACGGTCTCGCGCGGCGAGATCTTCGGCTTCCTTGGCCCGAACGGCGGGGGCAAGACGACGCTGTTCAAGGTTCTTTCCACCCTCAGACCTCCCACCGTCGGGCGCGTGAGAGTGTTTGGCCATGATCTCGCGCGTGCGCCCGACGCCGTCAGGATGCGTTTAGGGGTTGTCTTTCAGGACCCCAGCCTGGATCTGAAGCTCACGGTCATGGAAAACCTCCTTCACCACGGACATCTCTATGGGCTGTGGGGTCAGGCCCTGCAGAGCCGGGCTCGGGAGGTTCTCGAGGGGCTGGGGTTGGGGGATCGCGCCCGCGATCTGGTGGAGACCCTTTCGGGGGGTCTACGGAGGCGAACCGAGCTGGCCAAGGTCTTGGTGCACCGGCCGGAGCTCTTGATCATGGACGAGCCAAGTACAGGACTCGATCCAGGCGCCCGCCAAGAATTCAGTGCCTACCTTCGCCGGTTACGCCAGCAGGATGGCGTCACCATTCTGCTTACGACCCACCTCATCGAGGAGGCCGAGCAGTGTGATCGGGTGGGGTTCCTCCATGAAGGGAGAGTGGTGGCTATCGGAGAACCGGACGCGTTGAAGGGGACCGTCGGCGGTGACGTGATAGTGATCGATGCTCACAACCCCAAGGAGTTGCAAGGGAAGATGCGCGATCGGTTCGGGTGTGACGCGGTCTTGGTCGACGGGTCCTTGCGCGTGGAACGCCCATGCGGGCATGAGTTCGTCCGGGAGGTCGTGGAGGCATTCCCCGGTGCGGTGAAGTCTGCGGCCTTTGGAAGGCCGACGCTGGAGGATGTCTTTATTCGTCTGGCCGGACGGCGTCTGTGGAGCAATGAAGCATAGCGAATCGTATGTGCGGTTCCTTTTACCCGTGGTGACCCTGTGGTGGAGGGAGATGGTGCGGTTCTGTCGCCAGCGGAGTCGCCTCGTGGGGGCATTCGGGCAACCGCTGCTCTTCTGGATCTTGCTCGGTGGAGGTTTCAGTGCGTCGTTTCGACCTCCCGGACTGCCGGAAGGGACTGGCTACCTTGAATATTTCTATCCCGGCATCATCGCCCTGATCCTCTTATTCACTGCCATCTTTGCCACCATCTCCATCGTGGAGGACCGCCGGGAGGGCTTTTTGCAGGCAGTCCTTGTGGCCCCCGTGGGCCGCACGAGCATCGTGCTCGGTCAGGCGCTCGGCGGCACGACCCTGGCGCTGTTGCAGGGGATGCTCTTTCTCCTGCTCGCCCCGGCCGCCGGCATTTCCCTCACCGTCCTCTCGACCCTTGGAGCGATTGGAGTGATGATTCTTGTCTCCTTTGGCCTCACGAACCTTGGGCTGATGATTGCGTGGCGGATGGACTCGACCCAAGGGTTCCACGCGATCATGAATTTGATCCTGATCCCGATCTGGCTCCTTTCCGGCGCCTTCTTTCCCGCCTCGGGCCTTCCAGTCTGGCTCCAGTGGGTCATGAAGATAAACCCCTTGACGTACGGCGTCGCAGCCCTGCGGGGGTGCCTCTACCTGGGTAACCCTGCCGCGGCCGGGCAAGTGCCTCCCCTCCTCCCCTCCCTCGTCCTGACGGCCTTGTTCGGGCTCGTGGCCTTTGTCGCTGCAGCAGGTGTTGCTCGGCGGAGTGCAGCCTGATAGTGGAGAGTGAAGAGCGGAGAGTTGAGAGCTGAGGAATGACCTTGACGCTCGAACTGGTCGTTATCGGGGCTCTCACGGGGGTTATCTCTGGATTAATCGGAGTCGGGGGGGGGTTTATCTTTATTCCGCTCCTCACGATGATCGGGATGCCAATGCGCTCTGCCGCTGGCCTGAGCCTCGTCTTCGTGGCCTGCGTTGCGACGTCGGGGGCGGTGAGCCACTATCGCCAGGGGACCGGGGACCTGATGGTCGCCGCGGTCGTGCTTCCTGGGGCGCTCGTGACGGTGCCTGTGGGGTCATATTGCAGCGCCATTCTTCCGAACCGCCTTCTTGAGGTGCTGTTTGGGCTGCTGGTCCTCGTCGCCGCGTCAGCCCTTCATTGGCAGTCCGCCCAGCAGAAGCCCTTTCCTGGGGCTCCTGTCGTGGGGAGTGGGACGACCCGTCCGGTCTGGGTTGTTTTGCGACGGGCAAAGGTGAACGGGACCGAATACCTCTTTCCTGTGAATCTGCTGCGCGGGTTTGCTGTGGGAGGAATCGTGGGCTTCCTCGCAGGTCTCCTCGGCGTGGGGGGAGGCTCGCTCTTGGTTGTCCTCCTCATATTGGTTGTGGGGGTGCCAGCGAGCATTGCGGCGGGGACGTCCCTCTTGGGCATTATCATTCCGGCCCTCGCTGGGGCCCTGACGCACTACGGCCTCGGGCACATAGACATGGCCTCTGCGGTTCCCGCGGTGTTGGCCGGGGTCCTGGGGGCCGTCCTCGGGGCGAGAGGTACGCTGACCCTCTCAGAATCCCGGCTCCAGTCCATTATGGTGTGGCTGTTTGTCCTGGTCGCGGCCTATATGATCGGGCGGGGGATTATCTGACAGTCAGCGGACAGCCCTTCGACAGTGGTTCGACAAGCCATTGGACACGGCTCATGGCTAGCTCACCACAGGCTCAGGGCAAGCCGAGAATCGAGAGTCGAGTATAATTTCGAATTTGGGACTTCGAGTCGTGAGCCTCAGTCGAACGATTTCGGGTTTCGGATTTAAACCGCGGTTGTCTCAAATTCGAAATCCACAATTCGAAATCCGAAATCGCCTTGCTCTCGACGCTCAACTCTCAACCCTGAACTTTGAACCATGAACCGTAACTGTCCATGAACCCTGAACTCTGAACCATATGTGAACTGTGAACCATTACACGGCGAGGCGGTAGTCCTGTATCAAGTCCGCAAGGCGCTTCGCGTTAATCAGCTCAACAGGAGGCCCCTCCGGCCTCTTGGAAGTCTCTTCATCAAAAAACCCGGTCGTGATGAAGATGCCTTTCGTCGCCTGTTCGCCCTTGACTTGGTCCCGGAGGGCGTTCACTCGGACTGAACTTACGAAGTTGTCCTCGGGATGGCTACAGTGGACGAGGAAATCCCCCCCCGTAATCGGCTGAGGGTTGACGGCCGCGATCTCCAGCTCCCGCGGTCCACTCCGGACATAGGAGCTGACCACGAGCCCCATCTCCTCAACGAGTTTGAGGCAAAGCCGTTCAAAGTCTTCTATGGTGAGGTGGGCAAATCCGGAGGTCACATCTGGGCGGCGGCCCTCTCGTTCGACGGTCGGCCGGCTGGGTTTGGCGAAGATCAATAAGGAGATCAGGAGAAAGCCGATCGCAAGGGCGACCAGGACTAAAAGAAACATGATGATCCTACTTGATCATGTCCTCGTAGATTTCGTCCTCGCGTCCCTCTTCGATGAGCCGGTCGTGCTTGAAGGCCTGCTTGAGGGCCGTATAGAGGCAGACCAACACCAAGATCAGGAGCATCGTGATGGGGATGTTATCAGGCCGGGTGAGGATAAAAATGAACTGATCCATGGCTTGGTTTCCCTGTCCCCCTGGGTTGCGGAAAGGATTGTACCCGGATCCCGCCGGTATTGCAAGGCCTTTTCCCCTGCCTTCCGAGCACCCACGCGCGTCGGTTTGACACCCCCTCGACCATCCGCTATAGTGGGGAGGTTTTTCGGGGCGGGGTGCCGCTGATGTACTATCTGGGCCGGGGACTTCAGGTGCTGGGGATGGCCAATCTGGGGGTGGCTCTCTTCGTCGGGTTCACCGAGGAGCACGGCATGGGGCCCGAGTTGCTCCTCCTCGGGATCGGCGCCGTCCTGTTCATGGTGGGTCGGTTTCTCCAGGGGAGGGAAGGATGAGGCACCTTCTGGTTCCTTGGATCATCGGGATATTGCTTGGAGGTGCCTCTCTGGCTCACGCCTCCCTTGAGCTCGAGGAGAAGGCGATGCAGGCCTACCAACAGGGGGATGCCCTGCGTCGGGCGGGGCGGTACGAGGAGGCAGTCCGGGCGTACTGGCAAACCCTCCAGATTTTCCCGGAACATCCGGCCGCCTTCGATCGCCTCCGAGCAATCTACAACAGCGGGCATACGGCAGCCGAGACCATCAAGCTACTCGAGGGGAGAGTCGCCCGGGTGGAGGGCAACTTCATCGCGTGGAATCTCTTGGGTGTTCTATACGGACGGGAGCGACGCTGGAATGAGGCCCTGAAGGCCTTTGAGCGCAGCTTGGCGGCAGAGCCGAGGGCCGCAGATACCCTGGTGAACCGCGGCTGGATCCTGGTAGAGCTGCGCCGCTATGAGGACGCCGTGGCCGCCTTTGAGGCCGCCTTGAAACATCAGCCCCGGCTGGCCCGCGCTCACGCTGGGCTCGGCAGCGCCCTGGTTGAGGCGCGGGGTGAGTATTCAGAGGGGATGAACCGGTATCTCACGGCAGTCCAGTTAGATCCAGAGAACCCCGCCCTCTTAAATGACCTGGGTTGGATTGCGTTCAAGATGAGGCGGTATCCGGAGGCGGTTGCCGCTCTTGAAAAGGCCTCGACCCTGGACCCTCAGAACCCGATGATCCAGACCAACCTGGGATTGGCGTACCAGAAGGTGGACAAAACCGAGGAGGCGCTCGCCCAATTTCACAGGGCGCTCGCCGTGAATCCGGAATACACACTGGCGTTATATGGGGTGGGGAAGGTCTATGAAACCCGAGGCCAGTACCCCGGGGCCCTTCAGGCCTATCGGCAGGCCTGGAAGCAAAGTGGGAACGATCTCTACTTGTTTCTCTGGGTCCAGGCCTACATGTCGAGTCACGGCCAGGCGATGATCTTCTTCCTGTTCGCCTTTCTGGCCGTTGGGGGAGTGGCCGCCCTTCGGTCCCTCCGAGGGCGCAGGGCCCCAGCCACCACAAAAGGGTGACTACCGCTTCTTGGCTGCCAGGGCCTGCAGCATGCGCTCGGCCTCAAGGATGCGCTGCGACTCGATTTTCAACCGATTTATCCACGACCAGCGCCGCGGCCTGAGCGAAGAGGCGCCGAACTCCTTGGGGCGGAGGGCCTCCAAATGGACGACCTCAACCCAGGAATAGCCCAGCTTGAAGAGGGCCAGCACGCCCAGAAGGGCGAATAATCCTGCCAGGAGGTTAAACCCCAGGAACGGCATGAACCCCTCCGACGTGAACGGGGCGGTGAGCAGATCCTGGATGCCCGGGGTGCCCGCCGTAGGGAAGGTATACTTCAAGACGTAAGCGAGGCCGAGGGCCGCACAGACCCCGGCAATCGAGAAGGCAACAAGGGCGCCGGGGATCTGCGCGCGGGTCCGGGCGCGCTGGCGCTGGATTTCGGTTTGGAGTCGGGTCCTGGCTACGCGATCGACAATGGCGTTGGCCAGCTCCATCTTCTGACGTAACGCCACATCCTTCTTCTCGAGATCCTGAAGTGTATAATCCCGCTTTCCAACCGCCTTGGCGATTTCATCGAGCAGCTTGCTTGCGGTCTCCTCGGCCTGGGCGAGCTCCTCGCGGTCCGCGGTCCTGGTGCCACTCTCAAAATCGATGAGCGCGTAGAGGACCTCTTGCGCCCGCTCGAAAGAGGGGTCGGCACCGACCGCCAGTGGCTCTGCCGCTTGACGCTGAGCCGGGGCCGGTGCGGTCGCCTCTTCCTTGGGTTGAGCTTTGGTCTCGGTTGGCTTTGCAGCGGGAGCAGCTTGGGGATGCACTACTAGGGCGGACGGTGCCCCTGAAACCGTCCGCCCGTCAGCTTTTCCCTGGAGTAACCTGATCGCGGCCGCCGCCGCCTCGGCCGCGCGGTGCGCGAAGCCGGGCCGCCACATCAGCGAGCCATAGCCGAACACCCAGATGTCGCCGGTGTCGTCGCGGGGGCCGTTCATGGTACTAGAGCAAAATCCGATCGATTGGACTCGGTCGGATTATGCCAGCCCGCGCCAGTCTTAATGGGACAAGAGGGGCGGGCCGCCGACCGTTCGGCGGAAGCATGCGCGGCGATTGAGCGCAGGTCATCATTACGCAGTAAAGATGACCGCACAATGCTCTAAAAAACTCGCCTGGGCCGTCGTTTCGGGTTCGGCGATTATACCAAGGATCAGTGATGCAATCGAAGATCCGCCTCGCCGCCGTCGTCGTCGCGCTGCTCGGGCTCGCCTGGACCGGCTATTGGGTGGCGGCCAAGGTCTGGCTGCGCGGCGCGATCGCCGACTGGGCCGCCGCGCGCGAGGCCGAGGGCTTCACGGTCGGTATCATCGAACAGGACATCACC
>LXTG01000040.1 GCA_001643535.1 candidate division NC10 bacterium SPGG6
TTGTGGTACAATTAGCTTGGCCTAATTTTGTCTTTTTCATTATTAAGTTTCCCCGTTGATAGTAGGAACCTCCCATTATTCCTGGGAGTGGCGACGCCTGACAGGTACCGCCGCCGGTCGAATTTTCTGCACGGAATATCTACCTCGGATGAGGGCGGGCGCGGCAGGGGGTGGGTCCAATGACCGTTGTTGATGAGGTAAAAAGCCGTTTGGACATAGTGGAGATAGTCTCCAACTACGTCACACTGGACCGTTCCGGGCGAAGATTCAAGGCTCCCTGTCCCTTCCATCAAGAAAAAACGCCCTCATTCATGGTCTATCCCGACCGTCAATCCTGGCATTGCTACGGCGCCTGCGCCAGCGGTGGGGATGTTTTCAGCTTCGTGATGCGGGCSGAGAAYYTGGATTTCGCCGAAACCCTGASGCGGCTSTCYCAGCAGGCCGGYGTGGCTCTRCCGACTAGCCAGCRCCACACCCGAGAGCAGGTAGCCTACCAAATMAACGAAGCKGCCAAAAGCTATTAYCAGGGCATTCTCGCMTCGGATCARGGYAGRTCGGCCCGCACRTAYCTGGAAAAGCGCGGATTGACGGAMGAGTCCATARCCRGGTYYGARCTGGGACTGAGCCCGCAAGATGGCGAATCACTRAGAAACCATCTCACTCAGCAGGGGWTCTCCCTGGATCAGYTGACAGAAGCGGGCGTGGTACGGGTCAATGATSGRGGGCAGTCCCRCGATTGGTTCCGAGGACGCTTGATCATCCCGATACGGAATTCCCACGGAGAGTTGGGCGGCTTCGGTAGTCGAGCGCTGGATGATTCAGTTCCCAAATACCTGAATTCGSCCCGCACACCGGTTTTYGACAAGGGKCRAATCTTGTACGGTCTTTATCTAGCCMAGGAGGCRGCGCGGCARCAGGGRTTGGTGATCGTCGAAGGRTAYATGGAYGCCATTATGGCMCACCAGAACGGRTTTACCAATGTGGTGGCCTCCATGGGCACRGCGCTGACCARAGACCARGTGACGGAAATCAGAAGGCTTACCGGCAAKGTRGTGATGGCTCTGGACCCGGATGCCGCCGGACAGCAGGCGACTCTACGCAGCCTGGCTACTTCCTGGGAGGTTTTCCAGAAAATGGTAACGGAGAGAGATAGGAGGCAACAGAGCAGAGAGACTATTATATTTCAACGCCAGGAAGATCTGGAACTGAAGGTCATGTCCCTGCCCGATAATCTGGACCCGGATGAGTTGATTCGCCGGTCTCCGCAAGAATGGACTGAATTGGTCGAAGGGGCGGTGCCATTATTCGAGTACCTGCTGCCCGCGGTATCCCAGCAGTTGGACATTTCCACCACGACGGGCAAGGCCCGGGTGGTGGAAATGCTGTTCCCCTTCATCGCCGCCGKWTCGAACGCCGCCACGGAAACACCCAGGCGTTCCGAATACGTAGTGAGAAAGTGCCGCGCCAGAATCGATACGTCATCGGGCCGGTGCCGGAGCGGAGGTAAGTGAACACGCAACACATTCAGGCGGTAGTACAGGTCCGTTCGAAAGTCTCCCGATTGTGTTTCTGCTTCAAGGTCACGTGCGGTGGCAGCCAGGATCCGAACGTCGACTTTTCGCGACTGCGACTCTCCCACACGCCGGATTTCGCCCTCTTGCAGGACCCTCAACAGCTTGACTTGCAGCGGCTGCCTTCATAACTTGGCATTAGGCTTCCCAGAGGAGGAAAGGAGCGATGGATTGTTATGTCTGCGCATGCGATGGAAAGGAAGAGAGGGCCGTGGCACTATGCCGGTTCTGTAGCGTCGGGCTGTGCATGATGCACTTGGCGGAGGCCCAGACACACACCCAAGGCGGGATGAGGTATAGGTGCCATCACCATCTACCCCAACCGGCGAAGGCGGAGAGTGATGCGAGGGCTTCGACACCAGTCGCAGAATGATGATGTGATTGGGTTCGGCGGACTACTTGTCGACGGCTGGGCGACTTCATACACTCGCCTCCAGTCTTAGCTCGGCAGTCCTGTCTTGAACCAGTTGCAAGCACGAGTCCACTCCGATGGGCGACGGGGGGAAACGCCTCCGAGGTCGCTGATCGACGGACTCCAAAAGAACCCGAAACGGGGGAGGTTACGATGCCTAAGGTCGCACGTGAGATGGTGGAGAACGCGGGGATTGGCGTTGAGAAGCTGCTCGAGAAGCTGATCGCTGCCGCCGGTGCCGAGTTCACCACCTTCTACTATTACACCATCCTACGGGTTTGCTCGATTGGGCATGAGGGCGAGGGTCTCAAGGAAATCATCGAGGATGCGCGCATCGAGGATCGTAACCACTTCGAGGCGTTGTTTCCGAGAATCTACGAACTGGGCGGGGAGTTGCCACGAGACATCCGTAGCTTTGCCGATCTTGCCGGCTGTCCCGACGCCTACCTGCCGGACAGCCTCGCCGGTGGGAAGACCCCCTCCGGACCATCGATGACAGACCTGCTCAATGTGCTTGTAGAGGCCGAGCGTTGCGCCGTTCGCACCTATACCGACTTGTGCGAGTACACCAACGGGAAGGATCCGCGAACTTACGCCATCTGCCAGGCCATCCTCAACGAGGAGGTGGAGCACGAGGCATGGTTCTCGGAATACCTGGGTGAGGGTCCTTCGGGGCATTTCCGCCGCGGCTGGCCCGGTGCGTCGCCCTACGTGAAGCCGTTCATGACGGCCGACCATGACTAAGTCGGTCGAGGGTGGGGGCTCGTGGATCCGCGTGCTCCGATCAGCGGAGCTGGGTCCCCTCTGCCTATGTAAGGCTGTGGTCGCAGACAGCACCCTGCTTCTGGCGCGCCTCAGGAGCGGAGAGGTCGCGGCTGCTTCGAACGTCTGCCCTCATGAAAGCGAAGATCTCTCAGGCGGGCGGGTCTACATGGACAGCGTGGACTGTCCTCGTCATCACTACGTCTACGACCTGAAGACAGGGATAAATCGCTATCCCCGGAGTGTTTTCCCAGACGATCTGGCGAAGCAGATCGCTCCACTCCCGATCTATCCTGCTAGAGAGGAAGGCGGTTGGATCTGGGTTTATCTGCCGTGAAACTCTTAGTCGAGGGCACTGATATCTCGGGGGAAATTCCGCGAGTCCGCTGTGATTGACGTGGGTAAAGACAAGGTCGCCGAACGGGACGTACGTCTTATTGCAACTGTCGCAGCAACGCCTGGTGTCAGGAGACGGATGGGAAGCGATACGTGGCGTTTATGTGTCCCCAATCTCAGCTCTCATTTTGTGCTTGAACGCATTAGAAAAGAATTGATTTTGTGACCGTTAAATGTACCCCCTCTTTTCCCTTTGCAACGG
>LXTG01000117.1 GCA_001643535.1 candidate division NC10 bacterium SPGG6
GGGAAAGAGGATGGGTGCTAGCATTGTCGCCGAGACCGGGGAGGCCAGAGAGGAACACCATTTTGCCTGTCTGCTTGGCTATGGGGCCAGCATGATTCATCCCTACGTTACGTTTGAGACGATTGCTCATCTTCTGATTAACGCCTCCGAAAATGAGAAGGAAAGCCCCCTGGAGGGACTGGATAGTCAAAAGGCACTGGAAAATTACAAGAAGGCAATTGAACACGGGATCCTGAAGATCATGTCCAAGATGGGGATCTCTACCCTCTCCAGCTATCGTGGCGCTCAGATATTTGAAGCCGTGGGGATCAACCGAGCTGTGATCGATAAGTATTTCACCGGGACACCGTCGCGCATTGAAGGGGCCGGCCTGGAAGAGATCACCCGGGAGATCCTGATGTTTCATGAAGCGGCTTTCGGTGTGGCTCAGCCCAGGCTTCAACAGGAAGGATTCTATCGCTACCGAAAAACAGGCGAGTATCATGCCTTCAACCCGGACGTTTTCGAGTCGCTGCATAAAATGATCAAAAGCGGCGCGCCGAGAGATTACCAGACTTATGCCAAGGCTGTGGACGAGCGTCCGCCGACGGCGATCCGCGATCTTYTGAGATTCAAGCCTGCAARGCCAATTCCACTTGAGGAGGTTGAACCGATCGAGGACATCATGCGGCGATTTACCACGGGCTCCATGTCTCACGGGGCCCTCAGCCGGGAGGCGCATGAAACCATAGCCATTGCCATGAATCGTTTCAGAGGAAAAAGCGGCAGTGGTGAGGGGGGGGAGGATCCCGTGCGCTTTCACCGGAAGGCGAATGGGGATTGGGGAAACAGTGCAATCAAACAGGTGGCATCTGCGCGCTTCGGAGTGACGCCCGAGTATCTGGCATCTGCCGTTGAGTTGGAGATCAAGATGGCCCAGGGATCGAAACCGGGCGAAGGGGGCCAACTTCCCGGACATAAGGTCTCCGTAGAGATCGCAAAGATCCGTCACTCGGTCCCCGGGGTTACCCTCATCTCGCCACCACCCCACCACGACATCTACAGCATCGAGGATCTGGCCCAGCTCATCTACGATTTGAAGCAATCCAATCCGCGCGCCAAGGTTGCAGTGAAGCTCGTAGCCGAGGCAGGGGTCGGGACCATTGCCGCGGGGGTAGTCAAGGCCTACGCCGATGTGATCCAGATTTCGGGGCATGATGGGGGGACTGGGGCCTCTCCTGTGAGCTCGGTCAAGAACGCCGGCATTCCATGGGAGCTAGGACTTGCCGAAACTCAACAGGTGTTGCTCATGAACGATCTACGGGAGCGAGTGGTCCTTAGAACTGATGGGGGGTTCAGAACGGCCCGAGATGTCATCGTGGCGTCCCTCCTGGGCGCTGAAGAGTTTGGCTTCGGGACTGCAGTAGTCGTGGCCACAGGCTGCGTTATGGCACGTCAGTGTCATCTGAATACGTGTCCGGTGGGAGTAGCCACGCAAAAGCCTGAGCTTCGCGCGAAGTTCTCCGGCACTCCTGAGATGGTGGTGAACTTCTTCACCCTCCTGGCCCAAGACGTGCGTCGCATCTTGGCTGAGCTTGGTTTCAGAAAGATCGAAGAGATCATCGGCCGGGTAGACCTCCTGGAGCAAAAGAGCGTGGGGGGCCCATCCAAAGCGCTGAAACTGGACTTGAGCCCAATCCTGAAGCCGGTGGATCCCACCTGGACTCGCCCCAGATTTCACACCTGGGAGAGAAATAACCGGAAGGATCGTCCGCTGGATGAGAAGATTCTTAGAGATGCCAGGGAGGCCCTGAGAGGGAATGGTCCGGTGGAACTCTTCTACAGAGTCCGCAACACCAACCGTTCAGTTGGAACGCGTGTGGCAGGCGAGATTGCTCGCCGCTACGGGGATTCGGGCTTGCCTCCCGGAACGATTCGGTGTCACTTTGCGGGCACCGCGGGCCAGAGCTTTGGCGCCTTTCGCATCCAGCTGAAATATAACCCTCAGGTCGTGGGCCTGGCTCGTGTGAAGGCCGTCGAGGACAGCGAGCTGCTCCGCAATCTCGTCAAAAACCATCTGGAGTTCACAAATAGCCAACGGGCCCAGGCGATCCTGGACCGTTGGAACCATTATCTGCCTCTTTTCTGGAAGATTGAGCCTCTGTCAGATACGGGCAAGATACCAATCGCGCGCATCAACCGGCTCATGGAGGAGCCCTCCGAGGAAGTGAGCGCCACCTCTTAGCGGAGGCCCTGAGATGATCCCTTTTGCCCCGGAAGTTTAACCCTGATCGGGCAAGTGCAAGGACGTCCGTTACAGCCAAGTGCAAGGACGTCCGTTACAGTAACATGGTAGAAAACACTTCATGGAGGTGATCAACATGAGTAATCTGCCCTGCAAGCACAGTCGGCCAAGTACATCACGGCCTACCGGAAACGGCAGGCTGGGCGCATGGAGCAATCTCCCGTGCGACGTCCTTTTCCCAAGCGCTGGAAGTTTGATCCGAACGCGAAAGTTCGCGGCCAGATCATCTTGATTCGCCGCACGAGTGATCAGGGGGCAGTCAGTGTCTTGGGGCATCAATTTGAGGTGGCCAAACACTGGATCCATCGCCTGGTAAGGTGTGTGGTGGATATTGATGCTAAAGTCATTCGTTTTTACTCACTGCGCCGGAGAGAGCCGCAGCAACAACCTTTACTTCAAGAGGTGATTTATTCTCTGCCGCCTCGTTATGTGGCAGATTGAAAATRCTGTAACGGACGTCCTTGCACTTGACATCGATTCAGGATTTCTCTGTAACGGACGTCCTTGCACTTGCCCTATTAAAGGATGGGAGCATGGGGGCTATGTGGTCCCTGGCCACGATCCCGGACGAGGGGCTATCCGAGGAGGAGAAAGATCGGGTCAGGGTGCCGATTGAGGGGGTGGTTATGCGGATCCCGAGAGAGCTTGCCTGCCAGTTTATTCTCGTTTGTTCCTCCGGAATAGAGCCCTTCCTCCAGGCATATCTTAGCGTCGGGAAACTTGAAGGTCCCATGACGAAGCTCTTTTTAGAGAGCCGGCTGGAGGTTATCCGTGAGGCCACAAAGAGCGGCTTTCCCGGCACGGACGGGGAGTTCAGGCCTCATATGCTTTCTGTTTACTTCACGATCAGGCGTTTTTTCAACTGGGGGAAGCCGGGGATGATCGATGCTATCCGTTCCGTTTTGCTCCGCCCTGATCTGGTAAAGAGCTCCTACGAGAGTAGCTATAAGCGGGAGAGGGAGAGATTCGCCCGGCTTGCGCGCTCGGTCGAGGGGACGATAAACCAGGCCGGGT
>LXTG01000029.1 GCA_001643535.1 candidate division NC10 bacterium SPGG6
CCCTCAGGATGTCGCTGAGCTGCTGATCCTCGGTTTCGTACTGTTTCTCGATAAGGGTGCGGAGCGTGTACTCCCCGGCAATGACCGGGAATAGATCGTACCGGGTGATGAACTTGAGGTCCTCGATGAGGCCCAGGTTAGTCGGATCGGCCATCGCCACGGTCAGGGTCCGCCCCTCCCGCTTCAGCGGAAGAACCGTGTGCCTCAGCGCCATGTCCGCTGGAATCAGCTTGGAGATGTGGGGGTCGACTTTGAACTGCGACAGGTCCACCGCGGGCATGCGATACTGGCGCGCCAGCACCTTGGTGATGGCGTTCTCCTCCACCAGGCCCTGCTTGACGAGCAGATACCCGAGACGATGGCCAGACGACTTCTGCTCAGACAAGACCTGCTGGCACTGTTCCTCAGTGAGTAGGCCTTCCCGAATCAGAATCTCGCCTAAGCGGTCGCCACCTGTGGCCGTGGTCGTCATGGCTACCCAGAGCGTCGGAGAAACCGGGACAGCGACCCGCTGCAGTGCCGGACCCGGTCGGCCGGCCGACTTCCGAAGTCGACCGATCTCGGTGGTCCATCGCCGCGACGCCCTGCGGGCTTCGAAGATCATGCAGGAACGGGCCCTTGCGAATCCCATCATCGCCTTCCAGTGGCAGAGCATGGTGGAGGAGATTCTGGGGGATGAGGGACATGAGGTGAAGGGGGTCCGTCTCAAGAACGTGAAGACCGAGGCGCGGACCGAGATGGCATGCGATGGGGTCTTCATCGCCATCGGGCATAGGCCAAACACGGCCCTCTTTGCGGGGCGGCTTCACATGGATGAGCGAGGCTACATCGTCACCGAGGACGGGACCAAGACCAGCGTCCCGGGGGTCTTTGCCTGCGGCGACGTCCAGGATCATGTGTATCGGCAGGCGGTGACCGCCGCGGGGAGTGGCTGTATGGCTGCGATGGATGCAGAGCGGTTTCTGGAGGCCGAAGGGGGCTGAGGGTCAGCCGCTGGAATGCTGTAATGCGAGCAGGCCTGTAGGCTCGGAACATTCTGAAGAGGTTGTTGCGTTCCAGCGTGCTAGCCTTCCAGCATCCCAGCAATTGTGTGCTGACAGCTGATCGCTAGCTGCTGGGGGGCGCGATGCCAACGCGGGACAATATCAGCCTGACGCTCATGGACGCCAAGATTCTGCTGGAGGGGGCTGAAAAGAAGGCGATGGAGATTGGCGTCCCCATGGACATCGCCGTCGTGGATGACGGGGGCAATCTGCTCGCCTTTCACCGGATGGAGGGGCTAAGATCGCCAGCATCGACATCGCCGTCAGCAAGGCCTATACCGCCGCGGCGGCCCGGACGCCGACCCACAAATACGGAGAACTCGCCCAGCCGGGAGGGCCCGTCTTCGGGATCTTCACAAGCAATCAGGGACGGTTCAGTATCATACGCGGTGGGCTCCCCATTCTGATCGAGGGCCAGGTCGTCGGCGGAGTCGGGGTGGGTGCAGGGACACCGGATCAGGATGTAGAGGTGGCCCAGGCGGGGATCGACACCCTTCTCCATTCCCTGTCGTCGTAATCCGGAGGACCATCGATGGCGACGCTCCTCCAGCTCGTCCTGGACGAGCCAGATCGGAGGGTTGCCCTAGAGATGGCCCGTCAGCTGGCCGGCCTGGTCGACGCGTTTGAGCTCGGGCCTCGGCTGCTCCGCGCCGAGGGCCCGGCCTTCGTGACGGCGGTGCGTGACACGGTGCCGGACCGGCCACTGGCCTGCTGGGCCGAGACCGAGAGAGAGGTTGAAGCGCTACTCGAGGTCGGGGTAGAGGGGGTGACGGTGCCAGCGTCCCTCTCCGACGAAGTGCTCTCTAGTGTCATCGCACGGGGCCGGGAGACGGGGCGGCGGATCCTGCTGGATCTGGTCAGCGTTTCTGACCCGGCGGCGCAGGATGCGCGATTGAGGAGGCTCAAGCCAGATCTCCTCAAGGTTCCGGTGGAGATCAACTTCCGGGAAGTGCTGGGGAAGCTCCGGGAACTGGAAATTCCCCTGGCTTTCAGTGGTGACTGGAGCGTGGCCCAGGTCCCGTGGCTCCTGCTCTACCGGCCGGTCGCCCTGATCGCCGGATCCGTGGTCACGACGGCTCCAGAGCCGAAACGGATCGTCGAGGCCATCCGCGCCAGGATGGCGATTGTCCCCACGATGAGCCACTTCTACTAGGGCCCCTCTTGTGAGAAAAAGCAGTCAGCAATCAGCCGCTCGAATGCTGGAATGCGAGCAGGCCTGTAGGCTCGGAACATTCTGAAGAGGTTGTTGCGTTCCAGCGTGCTAGCCTTCCAGCATCCCAGCAATTGTTTGCCGACTGCTGACTGCTGTTCCAGAGGTGGGCGATGGAATGGGTGAAGCTGGAAGAGCGCCGGCGCTTCTCCCCAGAGAAGATGGTCAAGGCCGGTCTTTTTGAGACCGGCCGTTTCTTCTGCGACCTATACTGCTTTGAGCCTGGACAGGCCCAGAAACCTCACACACATTCCGACTCTGACAAGATCTATGTGGTCCTGGAGGGGCAAGGGAGGTTTCGGGTAGGGGAGGAGGAGCGGGATCTGGGTGCGGCCACGGCAATCCTCGCCCCCGCCGGGGTCGAGCACGGGGTCGTCAGTCTTGGGCCAGGCCGGCTGATACTCCTCGTGTTCATGACACCGAAACCGGAGCACTGAAGGCGGGATCATCCGGTTTGGTCCGATCTCTGGCTCCCAAACGCTCCTGAGGTTTGGACTCTGAGATTTGCGATGACTGCCCTCGTGGTCCATTACCACGAAATTGCACTCAAGGCCCGCAATCGTCCCCTCTTTGTGAACCAGCTGGTCCTCAATCTGGGAAGGGCCACTGCCGGTCTCCCGGTGCGTCGGATCCGGAAGCTTCCAGGCCGGGTCGTGCTCGAACTTTCCGAGGAGGGCTCGGCCGGGGCGGCTGCGGACCGGGTCCGGCAGGTCTTTGGGGTGGCCAACTGCTCGCCGGCCTATCGCTCATCCTTGACCCTTGATGCCCTGCAGGAGACGGCCGAGAAGGTCCTGACAGGGCAGTCCTTCCAAACCTTCCGGGTGACTGCCCGCCGGGGGGCATACAAGGCCTTCCCCCTCACGTCCCAACAGCTGAACGAAGTCCTGGGGAGCTTTGTGCTGCAGCGGTATTCGGCCAGAGTGGACCTGAAAAACCCGGAACTCACACTCTTTGTTGAGATCCTGCCAAGGGAGGCCTTCCTCTACTTGGAAAAAGTTCCGGGGGTGGGCGGACTCCCGGTTGGGGTGGGGGGAAGGGTCATCGCGCTCGTTTCGGGAGGTATCGACTCTCCGGTGGCTGCGTATCGCATGATGCGACGGGGGTGTCTCGTGACCTTTGTCCACTTCCACGGGGCCCCCTTCTTGGATCGTCGGACCCAGGAGAAAACCAGAGAGATCGTCAAACTCCTCACCCGCTTTCAATACGCCTCTCGGCTCTATATGGTCCCTTTCGGCGAGGTCCAGCAGGAAGTGGTGTTGAATACCCGTGGTCCTTACCGGGTCCTCCTCTACCGCCGTCTGATGGCCCGGATCGCGGAGCACCTCGCCAGCCTCGAGGGGGCCGGGGCCCTGGTCACGGGTGAGAGTCTTGGGCAGGTGGCCTCCCAGACCTTGGAGAACCTCACTGTGATCGAGGAGGCGGTGACGCTTCCCATCCTCCGCCCCCTGGTCGGGATGGATAAAGCAGAGATCTCGGAGCAGGCCAGGGGGATCGAGACCTATGAGATTTCTATCCAGCCTGACCAGGACTGCTGTACCCTCTTTGTCCCCCGGCACCCGGCCACCCGGGCGACGATAGAGGAGATCGGCAGGGCAGAGCTCACCCTCGACATCGACCGCCTGGTAAAAATGGGGGTGGAGCGGGCCGAGCTGGAAGTATTTGCCTTCCCGGAGGCCCCGTGAGCAAGACCGATTGGGAGTCTTCCTCGTCAGGCAATGACGCGATTCACCTGGCTGAGGCAGAAAGGGGGGTAATATGAGAAAGGCCTTGATCGGACTAGCCGCCCTTGCGATTGGGCTCTTGATCGCGGCTGGTGTGGTGGGGTTTTTGGCCCTTTATGGCAAGCTCCCGCTCCATATACACATCGCCTTGGCGATGCTTGGAGCGATTCTTTCTATCGCGGCGAATGCCGGGGTGATCATTTACGTTGTCTCCCACAAGGAGTGACGTGACTCTGTTAAAGCGGTTCTGGTCTGGCCAGCAGGGGACCGACCTCAATCCTTGCCTTCATCCCGCTTTTGAAGCCCCTTCATTTTCTCCCGGACCCACTCCTCGAATGGGGTGGGCTCCTTCACAAGGGGGACGAACTCCTCATCGATGTACCGGTGGTTGAGGACCACAGGGATCCAGCGGATCCAGTCTTCACGGTCGGAGATCGTTTGGGCTTTCAACATCCCGTTCTCGAGGTCCATCTTGAAGCCGGTGGGGATCGCCGAGAGCATCTCGAAGGCCTCTTGAGAGATGTGAAGACAATGAGTCCCGAGGGGGATATCTGAGCGCTCCTTGGAAAAGCCCTGAATCGAACCGTCATCAGTGTAATATACGTAAGCCATAAAGATTTCTTCTTGGCGAAAGACTACGTGAGCCCCTCTGCAATCTCGATCTGGGCGCGCCGCACGAGCTCCTGTACCCACATCGACCATATCCTGAGCTGCTTCTCCGAAAGGCGCTGCTGCGTCCAGGCTTCCTTCTCCTTTTCAAAGGCCTCCCGCGTGGCGGCCTCGCGATCCAGAAGTTGAATCAGGAAATAAGACTTCCCTCCCTCGACCACGGGGCTGATCTCTCTCTCCTTCAAGCGGAGGATCGCCAGGTGAAACCCCCGGCTGTCCAGGGGGTCCACCACGGCCTCGCCAAAGGCGAAGGGTTTCGACCGTTTGAGCTCCAGGCCTGAGTTTTGCAGGAGTTTTTTACGCAGGGTTCCCTTCTGGCTGGCTCGTGCGTGGAGGTCTTCGAGGCGGGTCTTGTTCTCCTCTGATCGGGGGAGGCTGACGTAGGCGACACGGACCTTCTCCTTGGCAGTCCGGAAGGTTCCCCATGCCTCGGCCTCCGAAACTTTGGCGGACCCTTGAATGAGAGTGGCCAACTTTCGGCGGAGGAGATCCCGGCGAATCGTCTCTTCGTATTGCTCCGGCGTCAGACGGTTCGCCTCCAGCAGTCGCCGATAGCGCAGCGGGCTGAATTTCCCCTCTTCGGTGAAAAGGGGTTCCTGCATGACGGCAGCGGCCAATTCCTCGCGGGAGACGGTGAGCCCATACCGCTCTGCCGCCTGCAAGAGGAGTCGGGAGGTGATGAGGCCATTCAGGACCTGGTGGCGAATGCCGAGTTTGCTCACCAGATCGTCCTTCCACTGATCGCCGTAGATTCGTTGCAAGGCCTGCACCCGCTCCCGGTAGGCCCGTTGGAACTCCGGGCGAGGGATGGATTCCCCATTGACCGTGGCGGCGCCCCCGAGATTACGGCCCAGACCGGGGCCGCCAGATTGCATTCCATAGACCAGGAAAATCGTCGCGATGAAAGATGCGATGACCAACCAGAGGGTGATGCTAAGAGCCTTCATGTTTTTGCGTATTGAGCGAAGCATGTCTTACTCCGTTGGAGACCCCTATTGCCAAGAAAAGGATACCCAATGGCCTGGCCGGTCCGCAACAGTTTTTTTCCCTGTCTGGCGCCCGATGAGGGAAAACCCTTGTCTTTACAGCATGGCTATGGTAATCATCTATCCGCGTTCGGTGCGTGAAGGGATCATCGGACGGTAGGAGAAAGGAGCGGGGCTTATGCTCTTGGGCTGGATCTACGGTATGTTTTCCAACGACCTCGCCATTGATCTCGGGACCGCCAACACGCTCATCTACGTCCGGGGGAAAGGGATCGTCCTTTCTGAACCTTCGGTGGTCGCGGTGAAGAAGGGGACGAGCCATGTGCTGAAGGTTGGGAGAGAGGCCAAGGAGATGGTGGGCCGGACCCCGGCGAGCATCGTCGCGATCCGACCACTCCAGGATGGGGTCATTGCCGACTTTGATATCACCGAGGCGATGATCCGCGCGTTCATTGTCAAGATCCATAACCGGAAGACGCTCGTCCGGCCCCGGATTGTGATCGGTATCCCCTCCGGGATTACCCAGGTGGAGAAGCGCGCGATTCGGGATTGTGCGGAACAGGCGGGTGCCCGGGAGATCTATCTCATTGAAGAGCCGATGGCGGCGTCCATCGGGGCAGGTCTGCCGATTCACGAGCCTTCGGGGAATATGATCGTGGACATCGGTGGCGGGACCACCGAGGTGGCGGTGATCTCTCTCGCCGGGATCGTTTACAGTCAGTCCATCCGTATCGCCGGCGACGAGATGGACGAGGGGATCATTCAGTACTTGAAGCGGAAGTTTAACCTGCTGGTGGGAGAGCGGACCGCGGAGCACATTAAGATCCAGGCTGGCTCGGCCTATCCCTTCGATGAGCCGCGGAAGATAGAGATCAAAGGGCGGGACCTGATGGACGGGATTCCTAAGACCATGACGGTCACCGACAGCGATATCCGGGAGGCACTGCACGATCCGATTTACGCGATCGTAGATGCGGTGAAGACCGCTCTGGAGCGGACCCCGCCGGAGTTGGCGGCGGATATCGCCGAGAAGGGGATCGTCATGACGGGTGGGGGCTCCCTCCTCCACGGCCTTGACACCCTCATCGGCTTGGAGACCCACCTCAAGATGACCATCGCGGAGGATCCCCTCTCCTGTGTGGTTCTGGGGGCTGGCAAGGTCTTGGACGAGCTGGACCTGTTGAAGTCGGTCTGTCTCGAAAACTAGATGACCGATGACGGCTCGACTGAGGGCTTCGAGTGAGCCTCAGCCGAACTCCTCGCCGAAGTCGGATGACCGATGACCGATGAGCCATGACCGAGAAAATGAGGGTATCGGCTATGGGTCATTTGAGCAGCCTCGCACCCGTCGGGAGGGCCGCAGGATGCGATGATCCTTCGCCTGCTCGCGAAATATCGACGGACGGTCGTCCTCGCGAGTGCCGTCCTTGTCTCCTTCCTCCTGATGACCATGGAGGTGCGCCAGGAAGAGAATCTTACGCCTTTTCTCAAACGGCTCCTCCTCGAGTCCGTCAGCCCTTTCCTTAAGGCCACCACGTACGTCAAGCATACCGCTCAAGAGATCTGGGATAACTATGTGGATCTCCGCTTCGTCCGGCAGGAGAATCTGCGCCTCCACGAGGAGATCGAAGCTCTCCAGACCCGCCTGAGGGTATTGGAGGAAGCAGATCGGGAAAATTTACGCCTCAAGGACCTCCTGGGCCTTCGAGGGCGAGTGTCCTTCACCGTTGTTCCAGCGGGGGTGGTAGGGAAGGATGCCACCAACTGGTTTCACAGCTTGCTGATCGACCTCGGGGCCCGCGACGGTATGAGACGCCATATGGCGGTGATCGCCCCTGGGGGGCTGGTCGGCCAGATTGTGGAGGTCAGCCGCTCGAGCGCCCGCGTCCAGCTCATCACCGATCCCGTGAGTTCGGTCGGGGCGCTGCTGCAGACCTCACGGGTGACAGGGCTATTGGTGGGCGCCCGATCGGGGCGGCTGCGGATCAGGTACCTTCCCGTCCGGGCCGAGGTCCGGGAGGGAGAGGTAGTGATCACCTCGGGTCTCGGTGGTGTGTATCCCAAGGGGATATTGGTCGGAAAGGTGGCGGCTGTTGACAGGCGGAGTGGGGCCCTCTTTCAGGAGGCGATCGTCGAACCCAGCATCGATTTTTCTCGGTTGGAGGGGGTCCTGGTGGTCGCCGGGGAGGGTTCCCGTCCTCTTCGGTCTCAGCGGAGGGAGGAATGATCTGGTTGGTCGGCGGAATTCTCGGGGTTGTGATTCTCCAGACGACCATCACCCCGCTGGTGGAACTCGGGCAGGTCCGGCCGGACCTCTTCCTCCTGCTGCTCTACTTGGGGAGCTACAAGATGAGTCCCGTGCGGGCCTGCCTGTGGGGTTCCGTGCTGGGCCTCTATGAAGATGCCCTCTCCGGGGCTCCCCTGGGACTGAATGTCTTTACCTTGAGTCTCCTGGGGTACGCGCTGGTTCGGGTGCGAGAGGAGCTGGAGGAGACGCGTCTCGTCCCTCACGTGGTTCTCCTCTTTCTTGCCGGGCTCAGCTCGGGCTTGATGACTCTAGGGGTCCTGGCCTTCTTCGGAATGGGGCGAGAGCTCGGGGAGTCCCTCATCTGGGTAGTCCTGCCGACGGCGGTGTACACGACAGCCGTCGGGGCCCTCCTCCTGTTTGGCACCAGGTTGGGCCGGCTGGTGGAGGTGAAACTGTGAACCGGCCGTGGCTCTCCCTCACCCCGCTGATCCAGCGAAAGATTCGTCGGACTGCGCTCCTGGTCACGGCGGTCTTTATCATGCTTTTCATGCGGTTGTGGTACCTCCAGGTATTGGAGGGTCGGCACTACGCCACCCTGTCCACCAACAACCGCCTCCGCCTGCGCTCGGTGGAGGCCCCCAGGGGGTTCATCCTTGATCGGTCTGGGGCGGTCCTGGTGGAGAATCGCCCCTCGTTCGATGTGTACGTGATCCCCGCCGACGTCCCGGATCCTGACGAGACCGCTCGGGCCATTGGAGCCATTCTGGCGCAGGCACCAGGGGAGGTCGCCGGGAAGATTCGGGCGGGCCAAGCCCATCCCTATCAACCGCTTCTTCTGGCCCGGGAGGTGAATGAGCGGACCATGGTGGCCATCGAGGAGCGGAAGATGAATCTGCCAGGCATCAGCCTCAAGGTCCATCCGATCCGGTCATACCTCGACCACGGCATCGCCGCCCATCTCCTGGGATATGTGAGCGAGGTGAATCGGGAGCAACTCCACCAAGAAGAGTACCGGGATTTTCAGCCGGGCGAGACGGTAGGCCAAGCGGGAGTAGAACGGCTATTCGATGCCTTTGTGCGGGGGATCAATGGCCGGGAAGAGATCGAGGTGGACGCGCAGGGACGGTTGGTACGCCTCCTCGATCGGCTCGAGCCCCAATCCGGCTTCAATCTTGTTCTGACCCTCGACAAGAAGCTGCAGGTGGCCGCGGAAAAGGCCTTCGCTGGAAAACGAGGGGCCGTGGTGGCCATGAATCCTCAGACCGGCGAGATCCTGGTGTGGGTCAGTGGGCCCTCCTACGATCCAAACCTTTTCGCCCAGCGGCTGAGCCGCGGGGCGTGGGAAGAGCTGGTTGCCAATCCGACACATCCGTTCCAGAATCGTCCCCTCCAGGCGCAATACCCCCCAGGGTCGATTTTTAAATTGGTGGTGATGGCTGCGGGGTTAGAAACCGGGGCGATCACGCCCGAGACAGTCTTCCACTGTCCCGGTCACTTCACCCTGGGTCGTTCCACCTTTAAAGATTGGAAGGAAGGGGGACACGGCCGGCAAGACCTGATGCAGGCGATCGCCCACTCGTGCAATGTCTACTTTTACCAGGCCGCGCTGAAGACGGGGATCGACCCCATCGCGTGGGTCGCCCGGGAGTTTGGACTGGGTCAGAAGACGGGGATTGAACTGAGGGATGAGGCGACGGGACTCATTCCCGCGCCGGCCTGGAAACGGGATACCGTGGGGGAACCCTGGTACCCCGGGGACACCGTCCTCAGCGGGATAGGCCAGGGGAGGATCCTCGTCACACCGCTCCAGATGGTGACGATGGTGGCGGCCATTGCCAACGGGGGGACCCTCTACCGACCTTGGATGGTGAAACGGGTGGAGTCCTGGGGGGGAGAGGTAGTGGCGGCCTACGGGCCAGAGGTCGTCCGAAAGGTGAACGTGAATCCTCGGGTTTTGGAGCTGCTCCGCCAGGGGATGCTCCGGGTGGTGGAGGAGGGGACCGGCAGGTCGGCCCGCATTAGCGGGGTCCAGGTCGCGGGAAAGACGGGAACCGCGCAAGTAGTCAAAAGGCAGGTCGGCAACGCCGGGATGACGAAGGACCACGCGTGGTTCGTGGCCTTTGCCCCTTACACGGATCCGGAGATTGCGATCGTGGTCATTGCCGAGAATGCCGGTTTCGGCAGCGTGGCCGCCGCACCAGTCGCGCGGGCGGTCCTGGAGGCCGCCTATTCTCCCGCGCGAGGAAAGACCGCAGTGGCTCAAGGACCGGGACTCGGGGCGCAGGAATAGTCCAGGAGACGGCGAATGTATCTCGACCGCCGGATGCTCGCGACCTTTGACTGGCGAATGGCTGGCATCACCCTGATTCTCATCGGCGTCGGGATTATCACCATCTGGAGCGGCAATCTGGGCTCTCCCTCGCCCCTGAAGCAGAGCCTGTATCTCCGTCAGGCCCTCTGGTTCGTCCTAGGGCTCTTTGGGCTCCTCGCGGCTGCATTCGTCAACTATCGGAGCCTGGCCCGGTTTGCCTATCCGATCTTTGGGACCTTCCTCGCCCTCCTGCTCCTGCTCACGGTAGTCGGGGGGGCGGGCTCTGGGGCCCAGCGCTGGATCCGGGTCGGGGTGTGGACGCTCCAACCCTCAGAGTTCATGAAGCTCGCCCTGATCGTCGTCCTGGCACGCTACTTTGAGGATTACAAGGAGCGCCTAGGGGAGTTGCGCCTCTTGGTAGTCCCTGCCATAGTCGCACTTGTCCCTATCCTCCTCATCCTGGGACAGCCGGATTTGGGCACGGCCACGCTGCTGGGACTGCTCACCCTCTCGATCCTCCTCTTGGTGGGGCTCCGGTTCAAACACCTCCTCTTCCTCGCTTTTGCCGGCGCAGCCTTGACGCCACTCCTCTGGTCCTTCCTCAAGGACTATCAGCAGCAGCGACTCATGGTCTTTTTGTACCCACAGCTTGATCCACTCGGGGCGGGCTATCACATCACGCAGTCCAAGATCGCCGTAGGGTCGGGGGGGCTGTTGGGGAAGGGATTGAAGGCGGCGAGCCAGAGCCAGCTCAACTTTCTCCCGGCCAGCCACACCGACTTTATCTTCGCGGTGCTGGCCGAGCAGTGGGGATTCCTCGGCTGCCTGGCCATCCTCCTCCTGTACTATTTCCTCATTACGCGGGGACTCGAGATCGCCAGTGAGGCCAGAGATCTCTTCGGCGCTTTGATGGCCTTCGGGATTATGGCCATGCTGATGGTCCAACTCGCCGTTAACGTCGGGATGGTGCTGGGTGTGATGCCGGTGGTGGGAGTCCCCCTTCCCCTCTTGAGCTACGGGGGCTCCTCCCTCCTGGTGACTTGCGTCAGTATCGGGCTGGTCATGAGCGTCCACATGCGCCGGTTCCTCTATTAGCCCGGATTATTCACATAGAAGTGAATAATCTGCCCTCCGGGCCGTTCGACATGCTCACGGTCCCGAGCAGAGCCGAGGGACTTCGACTCCGCCCCGCGTTTGCGGGGCCTCGGTCAGGGCTAGCCTTGAGTCCCGCCCCAGTAGCGGGACGCATTATTTACGAAGACACTCCGTTCGTGAATAATGCGGGTTAGGTCACCCTCCGAAGGACAGGGGATTGAGAGATGCCGCAAAAAATCCGAGTGAAGTTGACATTTGAGGGGACAAAGCGGAGGAGACGACCATGAATAAAGTACAGATTGTCGAGGCAGTGGTAAAAGGGGTCGGCGATGCCATGAATCGCATTGATGCCGATGCGCGGGGCAAAGGGACAGACCCCCAGGTGTTCGCCGAGGGTCTGCTTGACGGCTTGACAAACTGCCTGGCTCTCGTCGCGACGAACACGATCATCAAGAGTCAAGATCCCAGTCGCGAACCTTCCTCCGAGAAGGTCGACGCGATGATGGGCCGCTTTTACGACGGGATCAAGAACGCAACGATGGCGTTATTGAGGGTCGAGGGGGAGCGAGGCGGGGGAGATGGAGGCAGCCCATCGTGAACCGCCCCGCCGGGCTCCCTGCGCGCCGGTATCCTTCGCCACGTCAGCGTTACGTTTGGCCTGCTGGTCACCGCCCAGCAGGTGGGCTCGTATAAGTTCCGGACGCTGGCGGAGCTGGCGGACTGGTTGGCGTCGTGATCTGCTAGAATGGTTTCAGGTATTCGGTGTCGCATGTTAGGTCAGGCCGGCTCGGGAAGTCATCCTTCATTGGCGGAAAACTCCATGGGTTCCTTATTCCGCCTTCCTCAGGATCTGCTTCCCTCGCCGGCTCCCAGGGCGATGGACCGGGTCGTCGTCTCATCCCAATGAGCCGGTGCGGCACTACCATGGCTGGCTGCCTACATGGAGGGAGCGATGAACCAACCAACGATCGGAGCCCTGCAGACCAGAAGGCGCATGGGCTGGGCACACATCTGTCGACTTCTTGGATTCGTTGGGGTTGCCCTCTTTTTCATTTCGGCCTTCACCCCCTTACCGAATATGCTGAGTCGTTGGTTTGACACGCCATCACAACTTGAGCCAGCTAAGGCGATTGTCGTCCTAGGGGGCGGAGTCTCGCCCGACGGAGTCCTGAGCAATATCTCAATGCGGCGAGCCCTCCACGGGATTCTCCTCCATCGGAAGGGCCTTGCTTCGCTGCTGGTCTTCTCGGGCCCGGCCCGTGATGGGGGCCCGGCCGAGGCTGAGGTCCGTGCGCAGCTTGCCCGAGACCTGGGGATCTCGCCAGGCGTGATCCTCACAGAGGCCGACGCGCGGACCACACGGGAGGAGGCCCTTCACATGAGGGCACTCCTCCAGGCGAGAGGTGTGCGGAAGATTCTCCTGGTGACGCACGGCGACCACCTGGCGCGGGCTCGGGCAGTGTTTGAGCGTGCGGGCTTTGAGATCCTCGCGGCACCGGCACAGAAGCTCTCGAGCCGCGTCTCCAAGCCCGCCGGGCGCCTCCGGCTGATGCGTCGAATAGTCACAGAGCTTCTCGCACGACTCTATTACCGGATCGCCGGATACCTCTAAGAGTGAGGGGAGACATGGAGCAGGTCTTTATTCTCGCCCTGGTCGGTAGCACGTCGGTCGGCGCCTATCTGGTAGGCGCAAAAGGCCTTGGGTTGTCCGGAACGGGCATCCGGAGGGCCGTGAGCAAGATGCTGGAGTGTCTCGGGACGACGCTCGTCTTCCTCGCAATCAACATTACCGTGGCGGTGGTCGCGATTCTGGCTGCGCGCGTCCTGACGCGGGGGTTTGTGTCGCTCTACTCTGCCGCGGACGAGACATTACTGGTGCTTTCACTCATCCAAGGTCTCGCCTTCCAGTGGTGGCGGGATCTGTCGGCGCCGTGGCCGCCAAACTTCTCGCGTCGGTGATGTATCTCCTACTCCTTCTTCTGCTTGCGGTATCTGTCTTCTGCATAGCCTGGGGCCTTTGGAGAGGGTATCGGGATCGTCATGCGGTCCGCCCGGACGAGGCGGCGGTTCCAACCCCACCGGATGAGGATGTCTTGATCTTCGACCGGGTGACCGACGGGCTCTCGCAGATCCCCAACCCCGACGACCCGAGGGCATTGTGGGCCGCCCACAAGGAGGTAATGCAGAGCGTCGGAGAGCAGTATGGCCTGAAATCGGCGCAGGTCGGCGTGATCTACTGGCGTGTCTGGCAATGGAAGCATGGCATTCGGAGGTGATTGGTCCTTGGACTTGACAAGCTACGCGAGAAGTTGTTGTAATGACACCTCGTTGTGACTGCCGTCACTAAGCCCTCATCAGTGCCGATGGGGGCTTTTGTCTCGGAGGCGTGGTGGACTACAAGGCGACCCTCAACCTGCCCCAAACGACCTTTCCCATGAAGGCGAGCCTCACGGAACGAGAGCCGGAGATTCTTCGCGCGTGGGAGGAGCGGAAGATCTATCAGAAACTCCGGGAGCTTCGAGCGGGTCGTAGCATGTGGATCCTCCACGACGGCCCCCCGTACGCCAACGGCCACATCCACATGGGCCACGCCCTGAACAAGATTCTCAAAGATTTTGTTGTCAAGTCCCGGTCCATGATGGGCCACAACGCCGTCTTTGTTCCCGGCTGGGACTGCCATGGGCTGCCCATTGAGCATCAGGTGGACAAGGAGCTTGGGGACCGCAAGAAGACGGTGGGAGTGGTGGAGAAGCGACGGTTCTGCCGAGAGTACGCCGCCCGGTTTATTGCCGTGCAGCGCGAGGAGTTTCGGCGGCTCGGGGTGTTGGGCGATTGGGGGCAGCCTTACACAACTATGGACTACCGCTACGAGGCGGTCATCCTACGGGAGCTGGCCAAATTCGTGGAGGCTGGCAGCGTGTACCGGGGATTGAAGCCGGTCCACTGGTGCGCCACCTGCCAGACAGCGTTGGCCGAGGCGGAGGTCGAGTATGACGATCACCGCTCCCCCTCGATCTATGTCAAGTTCCCAGTGAAAAATGCCAAAGGGAAATTTCCAGTCGATCCAGTCCAGGGGACCTCTTTTGTCATCTGGACGACTACTCCGTGGACTCTCCCTGCCAATCAGGCCATCGCCCTGAACCCGCGCCTGGTGTACCGTCTCGTGAAGACCCCCGCTGGAGAGCTAATCCTGGCCCAAGAGCTGGTCGCCGCATGCATGGAGACCTTCGGCTACACCGCGGCCGACTATCAGGTCACGGATGGGGCCTGGCCAGGGGCGAAGTTAGAGGGCGTCGTCTGTCAGCATCCGTGGCTTGACCGGGACGTACCGGTGGTGCAGGCGGAATATGTGAGCACGGACCGGGGGACGGGATGTGTCCATACCGCTCCCGGGCACGGGACCGAGGACTACGAGACCGGCCTTCGGTATGGGCTCAAGGTCGAGAATCCCGTCGATGATGAGGGACGGTTTGTGGCTGACCTTCCTCTCTTTGGGGGGATGAATGTCTGGGAGGCCAACTCCAGGATCATCGCCGAGCTGCGCCAGCGGGGCAACCTGGTGGCTGAAGGGATTGTTGATCACTCTTACCCCCACTGCTGGCGGTGTAAGAACCCGACCATCATCCGCGCCACCGAGCAGTGGTTCATCTCTATGGAGAAGAACAACCTCCGCCAGCGAGGGTTGGAGGAGATCCGGAAGGTGAAGTGGATTCCGCCATGGGGGGAAGAACGAATCTCGAATATGATCCTGACCCGGCCTGATTGGTGCATTTCGCGACAGCGGGCCTGGGGGGTTCCCATCGCGGCCTTTTACTGTCAGGCGTGTCACGGCCTTCTCGCCGAACGACACCTCATGGAACGGGTGGCGGATCTCGTGGAGCAGGAGGGGGCAGACGTCTGGTTTCTGAAGAGCGCCGAGGACCTGCTGCCTCCCGGCACCCGTTGCCCCCACTGCAACGGCACGCGGTTTACCAAGGAGGATGACATTCTAGACGTCTGGTTCGACTCCGGCGTCAGCCAGGCAGCAGTTCTCGAGACGCGGCCAGACCAGCACTGGCCCGCAGAGATGTATCTCGAGGGGAGCGATCAGCACCGGGGCTGGTTCCACAGCTCCCTCTTGGTGGCAGTAGGGACCAAGGGGCAGGCGCCCTACAAGGAGGTTCTCACCCACGGCTTCGTGGTGGATGGAGAAGGGCGCAAGATGTCCAAGTCGCTGGGGAACGTCATCGCCCCTCAGGAGGTCATGTCCACTTACGGCGCCGAGGTCCTGCGCCTCTGGGTCGCGGCCGAGGATTACCGGGATGATGTCCGCCTCTCTCCCGAAATTCTCACTCGTCTCGGCGAGGGCTATCGTCGGATCCGAAACACGTGCCGCTACCTCCTGGGCAATCTTTACGATTTTGATCCTCAGAGGCATCTGGTGCCGCCGGAGGCGCTGCTGGAGATCGACCGGTTTATCCTCCACCGGCTCCAAAAGCTGACGGGGCGACTCCTCCGGGCGTACGAAAGGTACGAGTTTCATATTCTGTTTCACGCCCTCCACAATTTCTGTGCCGTGGACCTCTCGGCCTTCTACCTCGACGTCCTGAAGGACCGGGTCTACACGTCAGGCGCCGCAACCCCCGAACGGCGGGCAGCCCAGACCGCTATGTACCTCATCCTTCAGAGCCTCACATTGCTTATGGCCCCGGTCCTCTCCTTCACCGCCGACGAGATCTGGGGGTATATTCCCCAGCGCGGGGGTGAGGCGGAGAGTGTACACCTGGCGGAGTTCCCCCGGGTGGACGAAGCGTATGTGGCCGACGCGCTGGCCGAGCGCTGGGAGCGGCTTCTTCGGGTGCGTGACGAGGTGTTCAGGGTCCTGGAGGAGGCGAGAAAGAGCAAAGTGATCGGGAATGCCCTGGAAGCCAAGGTGGAGATCCGGGCGGGTCCTGCTCTGCTGCCTTTCCTCCAAGGCTACGCGAAGGATCTGCCGACAATCTTCATCGTTTCCGCGGTGGATCTCACACCGGCCCTCCCGAGTGGCCCCGACCTTTCCGTCGTAGTTCACCGGGCTCCGGGACGCAAGTGCGACCGGTGTTGGGTGTACCGGGAAAGTGTCGGGCAGTCCCCGGAGCATCCTACCCTCTGTGATCGCTGTATCGCCGTCCTGGGGGTGGGTTCATAGAACCCCGAACTCTGAACCCTGAACCATGAGCGCTATGTCCTTCTATGTCATCGCCTTCACCATTTCTGTTCTGGACCAGATCTCAAAATTCTACGTGCAACAGACGCTTCRCMTGGGCCAGATCATCYCCTGGTCGGTGCGCGACGAATCGCTGCACACTCAGTCGATCATCCGCCTGTTCCGCACCTTCATCGCCGAGAACCCGGACGTGTGGACCGAGGACTTCGAGCGCGATCTCTACAAGGCCTGCCAGACCATCGTGACCCACGAGGACGCGTTCATCGACCTTGCGTTTGAGTTGGGCGACGTGGAGGGCCTGGAGGCCGCCGAGGTCAAGGCCTACATCCGCTACATCGCCGACCGGCGGCTTAGCCAGCTCGGCCTGCGGCCCATTTACCGGGTGGAGAAGAACCCGCTCACCTGGCTGGACGCCATGTTGAACGGCGTCGAGCACACCAACTTCTTCGAGAACCGGGCGACCGAATACTCCCGCGCCGCTACGCGCGGCACCTGGGAGGAGGCGTTCGAGTAGGGCGGCCTAGCCGGACTGACGCCTAGCCGCGCGCGGCGCAAGGGCCTCGGCCGGACCGGGCGGTTCCGCCTCGGGCAGCGGCGAATCGATCAACGGC
>LXTG01000051.1 GCA_001643535.1 candidate division NC10 bacterium SPGG6
ATCACGCCTGGTGGAGTCGTTACTGAGATTGTCGATTCTGTGGGCGGCGGCACGGGCAGCCCACGTTATGAGCCCGTATCTCTTGCCTTAGACGCATCAGGCGATGTGTACGTGACGGGCTTTCGTCGCAATAATCTCTTGCGGATTATTGCGGAGGTGAGCGAGCAGAATATTGTAGCCGGACAGGATGTGAGGGGGAAAGTCACCGTCCGTTTGGTGGATGTCCCCTGGGACGTCGCACTCGATAATATCCTCCGGATCAATGGGTTTGGTTTCATCCGGGAGGACAACATCATCCGCATCGCCAAGCTGGACACCATTCGAAAGGAGCAGGAGACGCGTCGCAAAGAACAGCGCCTCCTTGACGAGGGAGAGTTGGAGCCTCTCACGACCGAGATCCTCCGCGTCAGCTACGCCGATGCCAAGGCAATGGTAGCGAATCTTGCTAAGGTGAAGAGCAAGCGGGGATCCATTTCGGTGGATGAACGGACGTCGTCGCTCCTCATCCAGGATACCGCGAGGAGCATTCGGAACATGCGGAAGATCCTGGAGGTGCTGGACCAGCCAACCCCGCAGGTGATGATCGAGGCCCGGATCGTAACCGTTGACTCAAAACACACTCGCTCGCTGGGCATCCAATGGGGCTTCCAAGGGACTAATCAGACTACGGGTACAGGGGGGACATCTAGAAATGCGTTCATCCTCTCGGATGTCTTCGGCGCCACCGGGGCAAACCTCGCTGGGCCGCCCAATTCTCCAAGTGTGGTGGGCGCCACCACCATCCCGGCCGCGGTCAACCTNCCCAKCSCCKRSCCCSCYKGNGGSCATCGGGTTCGYCCTGGGGCGCATAAATAACTCGTTGAGGCTGAATTTCCAGCTAACCGCGCTGGARSAACAATCGCTGGCCCGAACCCTCTCCACCCCGCGGATTRTGGCCCTCGATAATMMAGAGGCGGAGATCAAGCAAGGRRMAGAKATCCCCTTTACCACCGTCGACTCCTCRGGCCGGACAACAGTSRCGTTCRAGGAGGCGGTCCTGAGCCTCAAGGTGACGCCCCACGTCACTGCCGACAAGCGGATCCAGTTGAAGATCAAAGCCACCGATGACRCCGTGGGMGASAGGWTCGATTTTSMMGGGGGKTTTKCCTTTGCCTTTAATCGGAATKMGGCGACGAGCAGCCTCTTGGTCGACAACGGCGCGACCGTTGTGATCGGCGGGGTGAGGAAGAGTAAAGAGAACGTTACCGAAGACCGGGTTCCCTTCCTCGGCACGATCCCAATCCTGGGATGGCTCTTCAAGAGGCGGACCGAGAATCTGGCTCCCGAGACCACGGAGCTGTTGATCTTTGTCACCCCGACGATCCTCGAATTGCCTCGTCGGGCCGGGTCTTAACGAAACAATCGATTCCTCGATTCGAGAAACGCACCCCTGTGGGTGCGTTTCTGCTTTTCCTGACGGTGATTTTCCGGTAACATACAGATAAGGAGGGTGTGCGAAATGTGGCGTGTGAGTCGACTTTCAATAATGTTGATAGGTGTGCTCTTGGGTGTGGGCCTGTGGCTGCAGCCGGGGACGGCAGCCGCTTCCAAGCTCATCCTGCCACTGGGGGATGTTTCCTACATCTCCCCCCAAACAGTCCAGGCCTGGACGGGGGCCGAAGTCGAGATGGCACTTGGGGAGCACGAGCTGGTCGAGTTTGCGGTGGTGATCCTCTCGAACGTCCCCTACGGCGGGCTACCGGGAGCCGTACAGGAGCGCCTGACCGAATTTTTGACTCGTGGTGGGTCCCTGCTGATCACCGGAGGCGCAAGTGCGTACGGGAGCGGCGGATATAAGGCGATGGCGAATCTCATCCCTTTCGAAATCCGGGCCGAGGAGGACTGGCGAGCCGTCCCCTTCAAACCGGTCATTCCCCTGCAGCCGGGACATCCGATCCTTCAGGGAGTGACTTTTCAGAGCATGGGGGCCTTTAATGATCTCAATCCCAAGCCCGGCGCGATGGAAATTGCCCAGTACGCTGGTGGAAAGACCACGAGGGGGGCGCGGTACCCCTCACCCTTGATTGCTGAGCAGAGGGTGGGGCAGGGGACCGTGCTGGGGATTGCGTTCGATTTGGGTCAAGAGATTCAGAGTGGCTGGACCGACGGCAGCCTCTTTCTCCAGAACCTCCTCACGTATCTGGTCAACCGCTCCCCCCTGGTACCCAAGCCCAAGGAAGACCAGAGGGGAGAGGTGAGGTAGCATGCTTCGGTATCTCACGGCGGGCGAGTCTCATGGCCCGTCCTTGACCACGATCCTGGAGGGGATCCCGGCCCGTCTTCCCCTGAGCCCAAAGGATATTGACGCCGAACTCGCCCGACGGCAGATGGGGTACGGCCGGGGAGGGCGGATGAAGATCGAGCAAGATCGGGCCCTGATCACCGCAGGGGTCCGCCATGGCGTGACCCTCGGCTCTCCCATTGCCCTCACCATCACCAATCGGGACTTCGCGAATTGGCAGGAGACCATGGGGCTGGAGGCAGAGGTGAAGGCCCGGGATACCCGGCCCCCAATGACGCGACCCCGTCCCGGGCACGCGGACCTAGCGGGTGCCATCAAGTATGGGCATCGGGACATTCGAAACGTCCTGGAGCGCGCTAGCGCCAGGGAAACCACGGCGCGTGTGGCCGTCGGGGCGATCTGTAAGTGCCTCCTCCGGGAGTTCGGCATCTCGGTCCTGAGCCATGTGGTAGCGATCGGTACCGTGCGGGCGAGCGTCGGCGATCTCTCCCCCGAGCAGGTCCAGGCCCTCGCCGAAGCCTCTCCCGTCCGATGCGCAGACCGCGAAGCAGCCGAGGCGATGGTGGCCTGTATCGATGAAGCCCGACGCCGCAAGACGACCGTGGGGGGGATCTTCGAGGTGATTGTCGAGGGGGTCCCGGTCGGCTTAGGCAGCTATATCCAGTGGGACCAGAAGCTCGATGGACGCTTGGCGAGGGCCTTGATGAGTATCCAGGCCATCAAAGGGGTCGAGGTGGGCCTCGGTTTCACCGTGGCTGGCCGCTTCGGATTCGAGGCCCACGATGAGATTTTCTATGACCCGGAGGGGCCGAGACCTCACGGCCTAAAGTTTTATCGAAAAACCAACTACGCTGGCGGGCTAGAGGGTGGGGTGACCAACGGGGAACCCATACTTCTCCGAGCGGCCATGAAGCCCTTGTCTACCCAGTATGCCCCCCTACGCTCCGTGGACCTGGAGACCAAGGAGCCGTTCGAGGCCAGCGTGGAACGGTCCGACGTCTGCGCCGTCC
>LXTG01000024.1 GCA_001643535.1 candidate division NC10 bacterium SPGG6
GATGTGCGTGCCAGGAAACGAGAGATGGGATTTCCGCTGTGGGGTGGAGACAAGACGTGGCTGGCGCCGCAGACCCGATGGACCGAGCGGGTCCCTTTTCTCGATCTGGACAGCGGCCCCTACGACCTCTGCGTCGACCGCGACGAGCCAGAAGCGGTGGCTGTCCGAATGACAAGCCGGGCTTGCAGGGAAACCGGCATCCAAATCACCCGGACAGTGACGGTGGCATCTGGAACGCCAGGATGGGTGGTCACTCACCGCGTGCTCAATACCTCGTCGATGGAGACTCAATGGGGTATATGGGACGTCAATATGGTGCTTAAACCCGGAAAAGTCTATTTACCGAGAGATGCGGCTTCTCGATACCCCCAAGGTGTAAAAACCTTCGACGAGGAAGGCGAGTCGGTTCACGTCCGTGACATTGTTGTGGAGGAGCTCGGAAGCTTGGCGGTCATTCGTTGTGATGAACCAACGGCCTTCAAGTATGGTGTCGACGCGCAGGAAGGATGGATGCTCGGCGTCCTCGCAGTTTCTGGGCTTGGCCTGGTCGGCTACCGAAAACAGGTCCCAGTCTATGGGGATAAGCCGTACGGTCACGGCTGCATTGCCGAGGTGTACAATTCCGATCGGTATCCGTACTTCGAAATGGAGATCCATGGCCCGGTCGTCTCCTTGAGACCCGGCGAGAGCTTCGAGCTTGAGGAACGGCAGGCTGTATTTGACCTGTCTCGATGGCCACAGAGTGAAGACGAGGTTCGACAGCATTTGGGACTTCGCTCTTGACGGCGCCCCCTATAGATTTCACAATCTGCGAAGAGCCTGGAGTGATTGGAAGCGATTGACTGGGCGATCACATGCTCGATGCGTTAAGACGCCATTGGCCCTAGGGACATCAAGCGGTGGGGCCACCATTGACTGATCCAGGGAACCGCTTTGTTACGGATTCGGGGATCGAAGTTCCAGCGGTGACGCCCGACCAGATGCGGGAAGTGGACGACAGATTTCGCTAGGCTGGCAAAAGGAGACCAGAATGTGATCAAAGTAAAGCGCGTCTACGAACCCCCGAGTTCCCGGGACGGCCGTCGCTTCCTCGTGGACCGCCTTTGGCCAAGGGGGATCAAGCGGGACGCCCTGCCCCGGGACGGTTGGCAAAAGGATGCGGCTCCCAGCGACGTCCTGCGGCGTTGGTTCGCCCACGATCCGTCGCGCTGGGACACCTTCCAACGCCGCTACGCCGCGGAACTCGGCCGCCGGCCCGAGACGTGGCACCCCCTCCTGGAGGCTTCCCGCCGGGGCGATATCACACTACTCTACAGTGCCCGTGACCCAGACTACAACAATGCCGTCGCACTCAAAAGCTACCTCGAGGCTAGACTGAAAAAGAAAATTTCTTAAGCGAAAGGAGGTCTTGGGCCCATGGCAACGACGAAACAATCAGCGGAACGCTACGAGGCCATTGTGATTGGCACTGGCCAGGCCGGCAAGCCGCTCTCACTTGCCCTGGCCCGGGCTGGGTGGAAAACAGCCATCATCGAGCGGGAGCACGTGGGCGGCACGTGTATCAATGTGGGATGCACCCCCACCAAGACGATGGTGGCCAGCGCGCGGGTGGCCTACTTGACCCGACGAGGGGCCGATTATGGCGTGCGCCCCAACCCCGTGCAAGTCGAAATGGCCAAAGTACGGCAGCGGAAGCAGGCCATCGTAGACAGCTTCCGCAACGGAAGCCAGCGGCAGCTCGAAAAGACCGAAGGGGTGGACCTGTTGCTGGGCGAGGCGAGCTTCAGCGGTCCGAAGACGGTACAAGTGCAAATGAAGAGTGGTGAACCCCGTCATCTCACCGCTGACACAATCTTCATCAACACCGGCGGCCGGCCAGAAAAACCCCCAGTGGCTGGACTCGACAGTGTTCCAACCCTCGATTCCACCTCGATTATGGAACTCGACGTACTCCCGGAACACCTGCTCGTCCTCGGTGGCGGTTACATCGGCCTCGAGTTCGGCCAGATGTTCCGGCGTTTCGGCAGCGCGGTCACGGTCGTGCAGCGAGGCAAGCAGTTGCTCGCTCGGGAAGACACCGACATCGCCGAGGAGGTCACCAAAATTCTGCGTGAGGACGGCGTTGAGGTGCTGCTAGAGACACAAGCCCTGCGCGCCGAGAAGGCTGACAGCACGGTCCGGCTCACGGTGCGGACGCCGACGGGAGAACGCGTGCTCAGCGGAACACATCTGCTGGTGGCGGCGGGCCGAGCGCCCAACACTGATGGGCTCAACCTTGGCGCCGCCGGTGTCCAGATAGACGAACGAGGCTTTGTCCAGGTGAATGAACGACTGGAGACTAATGCGCATGGCGTCTATGGTCTGGGCGATGTGAAGGGAGGTCCGGCATTCACCCATATCTCCTACGATGACTTTCGCATCATTCGCACCAACCTCCTTGAGGGGGGTAACGCCACCACGACCGGTCGTCTGGTACCCTACACGGTCTATATCGACCCGCAACTGGGCCGGGTGGGGCTCAGCGAGGGAGAAGCGCGGACCCAGGGCCGTCGCGTCCGCGTGGCCAAGCTGCCGATGGCCCACGTCGCGCGAGCCCTCGAAATGGACGAGCCGCGGGGCTTCATGAAGGCCGTCGTCGACGCCGATACAAACCTGATCCTGGGCTGTGCCATTTTGGGTGTCGAAGGCGGCGAGCTGATGTCGATGTTAGAGATCGCGATGATGGGCTCCCTCCCCTATACGACTCTTCGGGACGGGATCTTCGCCCACCCTACATTGGCAGAGGCACTGAACAATTTGTTTACGGCGATGGACGCGTGAGAAAGGGGTCAGACGCCGCAACACTTCTTGTATTTCTTGCCGCTACCACACGGGCAAGGCTCGTTGCGGCCAACCTTGCCGGCCTTAACGGCCACCGCAGGCGCCAGGGAGGGTTTGAGGGACTGCTTCGGGGCAGAACGGACAGGTTGCTTACGAACCTGGGGAGCGGTCCGACCAATACCGGAGGGGGTCTCCGCCTCCGCGGAGACCTCAGCCGCGAGGTCCGCGATGGTCGGCTGGAGTCGAAACAGATACTGAACCGTCTGCTCCTTGACCCGATCGACCAGGGCGTCAAAAAGTTCGAACCCTTCCCGCTTATACTCCACTAACGGGTCCCGCTGACCGTATCCCCGCAGACCGATCCCTTCCTTCAGATGGTCCATGCCCAGGAGGTGGTCCTTCCACTGGGCATCCACTATTTGGAGCATGATGACCCGCTCGAGGTAGCGAATGAGATCCGCCCCGAGCTCCTGCTCCTTCCTATCATAGGCTGCCTGGACCTTCTCCCAGAGTTCACCCTGGAGGATGCCAAGCGTCATCTCCTGAAGGCCCTCGGTCGGGACGGCAATCTCCACGCCGAACTGCCGGTACATCGCCTCCGAGAGACCCCTGAGATCCCAGTCCTCAGGATACGTGTCTTCATGCGCATAGACACTCACAAGGGGTTCCAACACTTCCTCGGCCATCTCGAGCATGAACTCCTTGAGATTCTCCCCCTCCAAGATATTTCGCCGCTCGCCATAGATGATCTGGCGCTGACGGTTCATCACATCATCGTACTCGAGGAGGTGCTTGCGGATCTCAAAGTTGTGCGCCTCCACCCGCTTCTGGGCCGTCTCGATGGCCTTGGTGACCATGCCATGCTCGATGACTTCCCCTTCCTGCATCCCCAGCTTCTCCATGATCTTTTGGAGGCGCTCACCCCCAAAGATCCGAAGCAGATCGTCTTCGAGGGAAAGATAGAAGCGAGAGGAGCCCGGGTCCCCCTGCCGGCCCGACCGGCCTCGAAGTTGGTTGTCGATCCGCCGAGCCTCATGCCGCTCGGTGGCCAGGATGTGGAGCCCGTCTAGTTCCACCACCCGCTCATGTTCGGCGGTGCAGAGGCGGCGAACCTTCGCCAGACTTTTGCCATAGGCCTCAGGGTCGATGGCGTGGTCTAAGAGTCCATACTGCTGCATCCGTTTGGCTTCCTCGACGGCCCTCGCCACCTCCTCTGAATCCCCGTCCTCTGGGATCTCCTGCCGCCGCGTCATCTCCTTGGCCAGGGAGTCGGGATGACCGCCCAAAAGGATGTCAGTCCCCCGGCCGGCCATGTTGGTCGCAATGGTCACCGCCTTGTACCGACCGGCCTGAGCGACGATCTCCGCTTCGCGCTCGTGGTATTTGGCGTTCAAGACCTGGTGCGGAACGCCCCGGCGCTTCAGAAGGGTCGAGAGCTTCTCCGACTTCTCAATAGAGGTGGTCCCCACCAAGACCGGCCTCCCCTGTTCGTTGAGCTCGGCGATCTCCTCGACGACGGCTGCAAACTTTTCCCGCTCGGTCCGATGGATGACATCGGGGTAACTTGTCCGGACGAGCGGCTTGTTGGGGGGAATGACCATCACATCCAGGTTATAGATCTGGGCGAACTCTGCCGCTTCGGTATCGGCAGTCCCCGTCATCCCGGCCAGTTTATCGTACATGCGAAAATAGTTCTGGAAGGTGATCGTAGCCAAGGTCTGGTTTTCCCGCTCAATTTTAACCTTCTCTTTGGCCTCCACCGCCTGGTGAACCCCATCAGACCACCGGCGACCGGGCATGAGGCGGCCCGTAAACTCGTCCACGATAATCACCTGCCCATCCTTGACCATGTAGTCCACATCCAGCTGGAAAAGATTGTGGGCCTTCAGCGCCTGCTGAATGTGGTGGAGGGTGTCAATGTTGCTGGGGTCGTACAGGTTGGAGATCCCCAGAAGGTGCTCGACCCTCGCCACCCCCTGCTCGGTGATGGCGACGGTCTTGGCCTTTTCATCAACGATATAATCCCCCTCGCGGACAGCCTCGATCTCTGCGAGCTTGCCCTCCGTGATAGTGGCTGCGCGCGTCAGGCGGGGGATAACTCGGTCGATTTGGTAATAGAGGTCGGTCGATTCATCGGCAGGCCCGGAGATGATCAGGGGGGTTCGGGCCTCGTCGATGAGGATCGAGTCCACCTCGTCCACGATGCCGTAATGAAGCTCCGGCTGTGCCATATCCTCCAGGGAAAACTTCATGTTGTCCCGGAGGTAGTCGAAGCCAAATTCGTTGTTGGTGCCATACGTAACGCTGGCCCGATAGGCGCGTTGCCGGTCTGCATCATCCATATCGTGTTGGATCAGACCCACGCTCAGACCCAGGAACTGATAGATCGCTCCCATCCACTGGCTATCCCGCTTAGCCAGGTAATCGTTCACCGTAATGATGTGGACCCCGCGTCCCTCGAGGGCATTGAGGTAAGTCGGCAGCGTCGCCACAAGGGTCTTTCCTTCCCCGGTGGCCATCTCGGCGATCTTTCCCTCATGGAGGACGGCCCCCCCGATGAGTTGGGTGTCAAAGTGGCGCATATTGAGGACCCGGCGGGCCACCTCGCGGACGGTCGCGAACGCCTCGGGAAGGATCTCGTCGAGTGTTGCTCCCCGCTCGAGCCTTTCCTTAAATTCGCCGGTCTTGCCCGTCAGGGCTGCGTCGGGGAGTTTTTCAAGGTCTGGTTCCAGCTCATTGATCCGAACCACGAGAGGCTGGAGTCTATTGAGCTCCCGCTGATTCTTGGTCCCGATCACCTTGCCGACGACTGTATCCCAGAGCGCCATACCCTTTTCCTTTCCTGCAAGAATACTTGAAAGTATTTTATTTTAAGGTAGCACACTCTCCCCACCCCATCAAATGCAAAGGACAGGCCAAAAAAAATCCCCCGATCTCTTCGGGGGATTTTTCCGGGAAATCTGGAGGAGCGCGTCTGCCTATTTCCCGCGAATCACCTGAACACGCCGGTCCTCATCGAGGATGTACTTCAGGGGACTGCGGGGGGTGTTTTTGACGAGGACTTCGTAGTGCAGATGGGAGCCGGTGCTATAACCGGAGCTCCCCACGGTGCCGATCTCCTGACCCCGCTTGACCCGCTGGCCCTTTTTGACCTTGTTCCGCTGATTGTGACCATAAAAGGTCTTGAGGCCAAAGCCGTGGTTGATGACGATGACTCGCCCGTAGCCAGCCATTTTGCCCGCAAAGGTGACCACCCCATCAGCCGAGGCGAGGATAGAAGTCCCCCGCGGAGCGGCGATGTCGATGCCCGTGTGCTGCTGCCGCCGACCCGTGAAGGGAGAAGTGCGGGGACCAAACTTGGAACTCACATAGCCCTCGGTCGGCCAGATGGACGGTGTCGCGGCCAACCGGTCCTTCTGCTCGCCGAGGTAGGTGGTGAGGGCCCCGAGGCTCGTGGCCCGGAGGGCCACCTCGCGCTCGAGGCGTTCAAGGTCCTCATAGAGCCGTACGATAAGCTTCCGCTGCGCCGCCTGCTCCTCTGCGGTGAGGACTTGCTGGAGCTCCAGGGTCCCGCCCCCTATCGCCATGGTGCTCTCCGTTGCCGGCCCGGTCTCCATCCCCGCCAGGCGGCGGATCTGGTGATCCACGGCGCGCAGCCGGGTGACCTCTTCGGTCAGCGTCTCGAGCCGGGTGGCCAAGCCCCGCTGCGTCTCCACGCTCTGACGCAGGCGCTTTAGCTCCCCTGCCTCAATCTGGAGGGTCAGTGAGTAAACTACGAGAAAGCCGAGGGCCAGGAGGGCAAAACTCCCCCCGAGGAGGGCCACGCGGAGACCGCGCTTATGCAAGTACCACTGCCGGGCCCGGGAGGGCGTGTCGGAGAGGATCAGGATCGTATATCCTTTCTGCGCCATGCTCACCTCCGGGTCACTCGTTACCGGGAAGCGGGTCCGCGTGTTAGCGCGTCGTTCCCCTCATCTGGAACGGCTTTATACAATATACGGGACGTAATGGAATGTAAGGATGGCCCCAGCCCAGTTATAGACAGTAAAAAGCAAAATGCTGTTTCAGGATTCAAAGAAAGCCTCGGGAAGCTATCATAGCAAGGGAAAAGATGTCAAGGTTTTTTTGCGTTTAGTCCTGATCCATCAAGATGACTGTAAAACCATAGGCGGCTACCTGCATGGCCGCGCGCCTCGCCGCCTCTCGACTGGTATACCTTCCCAACCGGACGCGGTAGAAAGTCTCCCCCCCCGAGCTAATTTTGCTGATGTAGCTCCCAGAACTCAGCGCATCGAGACGGGTTTTGAGCTCGACTGCGTTCCGTCTCTCCAAAAAGGAGCCCACCTGGAGTGTATACGCCCGAGGCGATCGGACAAGGCGTGAGGGGGAAGCCCTGAGAGGCCCGACGTGCACCCGGGCGACCCCTTGCCTTACCATCCCGACGGCCCGGGCCGCTGCGTAAGAGAGGTCAATGATTCGACCCGCCACAAAAGGCCCCCGGTCGTTCACCCGGACCTGGATCGACCGGCCGTTCTCCAGGTTCGTGACCTGCACCCACGAACCGAGGGGAAGCGTTCGGTGTGCGGCGGTGAGCTGGTGCATGTTAAAGACCTCCCCACTCGCAGTTCGGCGCCCGTGAAATTTTGGTCCATACCAGGACGCGATTCCTACCTGTCCCCCCGCGACCGGCGGCCGGACCCGGGGCCCGGCACAAGAGACCACGAAGAGGAGAACAAGGATCCCCCATGCCAGGCCGAGAAGGCCCTGTCTCCGAAGGGCATAACTCCTCACACCCTCCACTCTCTCATCCTCCCAGGATTGCGAGATTTTGTCACTCTATCGACCCCTGCCATTCCCTGTCAAGGTGAGGAGCAGGATTTGGATTGTGTATTGCATGGGGCGTACCATAATTAATGTCGTCCGGTTTAACGTTTTCTCCTCCTCGCCGTCTAAAGAGACAGGAGAGGAGGTGACACGGCCCATCGGAGGGATCCACAGTGAAGGAGGCGGAACTTGCCCTGATTGCGCGACTCCGGCAGGGCGACCAGAGCGCCTTCGACACCCTGGTTCGCCAACACCAAAAGGATCTGTTCCGGTTGGCTTACCGAATGACGCAGAACGTTGAGGATGCAAAAGACCTTTCCCAAGAGGCCTTTCTCCGTGCCTACCGGGGCCTCGGGTCCTTCGATGAGCGCTCCAACCTCTCGACCTGGCTGTATCGGATTACGATGAATCTCTGCCTCACCCATCTGAGGCAACACCGCTCCTCGGGAGAGGAAACGCTGCCCGAGACCTATGCGGATCCGTCTCCCAAATCCTTGGATGAACTGGAGGAGCGGGAGGTGCAGCGGGCCGTCGCCGAGGCCGTCGCGGAGCTCCCGCCGCAACAGCGAGCCACCCTCCTGCTGCGGGTCCACCATGGCCTCCCCTATCGGGAGATTGCCGAGATCATGGAGACCTCCGAGGGAACGGTGCGGGTGAACTACTTTCACGCGGTGGCGAAGTTGCGATCGCAGCTCAAAGGCTCACGCGAATCTTTGTGAGGGCTCAAATGGGGTGTGAGGCATACCGAAACACGCTGCTCGAATATCTGGACGGGGACCTCACAGGAGGGGCCCGGGCCGAACTCGAGGCTCATCTCGCACACTGTCCTGGGTGCCGAGAAGAGTTGCAAGGCCTTCAGGAAACATTGACGTTCATTGCGAGTATGCCAGTGCCCGAGCCGCCCGAGGTCTTCTGGCAGCAATATCTTCGGGAACTTCGGCAAAAGGTGGTGCCAGCCCCGCGGCTGCCTCGCCTCTGGAAATGGCTTGCTGCCCTCCCGCTTCGCCCAATGCCGGCGGTGGCGGTAGGGATTGTACTGATCCTGGCGGTCTTCCTTACGTGGCAGAGCAGCCCCGAGCGGCCGCCGATGCGTGATCTCACGTCGCTCAACTTGACCCAGCAACTGGCACTGAGTCAAGACCTCGACCTGCTCCGGGAGATGGATTTGCTGGAGGAGATCGAACTGCTCGAAGACTGGGAACTGATCCGCTCGAGGGCCATCCTGGGTCCCCAAAAGGCGACCTGAGATGCCTCGGGCGTGGAAGCTGCTGGTCCTCCTGGGTCTCATGGCAGCGACGGCGGGAGTGGCCGGGTGGAGCGAACCCCCGAGATCGGGTCCCCCGGAGGAGCCCCAGGAAGACGAGGCGATCCTCCAGGAAATAGAGGTTGTAAGCGAGTTAGAGATGCTTCAGATGTTCGAGATACTTCAAGAAATGGAGATCCTGGGAGAGATGGATCTGATTCTGCTTCCGAGGTCTCAGAGTGACGAGGGAGTTCGATGAAAAGAATCGTGGCTTCGATTCTCAGTTTCCTGCTCGTCCTGCCGGCCGTACCCTCGGCCTGGGCCCAGCAGCCTGAGCCCAAGAGACCGCAGGTGCAGTCCATCGCCCAATCGCAGCCCCCTGCCCGGGAGGGGTCTCGGAAGGAGGAGCTCCACCGATGGTGGCGGAGCCTTTCTCCCGAGCAGCGGCAACACCTGAGAGAACGCCATCGTCAATGGCAGGCCATGTCCTCAGAGCAGAAGCAGGCCTTGCGGGAGCGACTGAAAGCCTTCCGGCAGCTTCCCCCGGCGCAGCAGGAGCAGGTCCGAAAAAACTACCGGCGTTGGCGGAAGCTCCCCCCGGAGCGACGTGAGCACCTCAGGAAGCGATTCCACCGCTGGCAGCAACTTTCCCCCGAAAGGCGTCAGGCCCTCCGGGAACGCTACCAGCAGTTCCGCAATCTTCCCCCCGAGGAGCGGGAGCGCACCCGCGAACGGTTGAAGCGGTTCCAGCAGCTCCCCCCCGAGGAACGTCAGCGCCTGCGCCAAGAGCGGCAAGAGCGGCGGCAGCGCCTCAAGCAGCTCTCCCCCGAAGAACGCGAGCGCTTGCGAAGCAGGCGAGAGGAAGGGCGGCAGCGCTTCGAGCAGCTCCCCCCCGAGGAACGTCAGCGCCTGCGCCAAGAGCGGCAGGGGCAGCGGAACCGGTCCGGACGCGACCGACCCCACTCCACCGCACCAGGCCGAGTACACCGCCCTGCGGGCTCCAGGGCACCCCGCAGTCGCTAAGGCATGCCAGCCGATACAGGCCTCCCCGCTGTGCAGGATCCTACAATGCCAATACTTTGGTCGGAGGGGTAGTACACCTTTTCCTAGACCAAAGCCTCCTCCGGCGGCGGATCTCAAAAGGCGGAGCCTCCTCGCTGCCGGGAACTCACCGAGCGGTATGCCCTCCAAACCGCCAGCGCTAGAAGAGCTACCAATATTGCGGACGCGAGAAGACCAGGATGCAGCTGTGGCAGTCTATCCGCGATGTCGACGAATTCCACCGCGGGAATTCCAACTAACGACAGAGGAGCAGCTTCGAAGACTGATGCTTCCATCGCCTTCCGGGGGGGGCCTCGKCCTGGGCCACACGGGTTTTGCTCCCCCCTCCGTCGACCACCCGTTACGCAGCCGGCAGGTCACCTGCTTCGAATTCCAACGCCGCTGAGTTCTTGCTGAGCAKYTTTYTGCTCGCTCGCCATCTGSCAACAACGGTAGRATGCTACGAGAAACATGCCTTCCGAAAGCATTTTAAATARRTCTTCTGCAAYGGAMAAMCMMGCATGAAGCATTGCACGGAGAGAAATATTTTCAGTCATCGTAAGAAACGGGTCATATCGATTACCCACAATGTCGAACCCAACCATGACAAAGAGAAAAACAAAACCACTGATGAGGAACGGAAAGGCTTCGACATACTTCTTGAATGCCTCGCGGTAATAATAAAGAATACCTATGCCGACCAGGCCATAGAACCCAACAATAATGTCGTCGAGCCTATCAGTCAGCGCGGTTTCCCGTACCACGAAAAGGCTATGAATGAGCTTGTCCAGAGTCTCATGTATGAGGGTTACTTCATCACAAGCCAGATAAACAAAACCGACCGCGATAATTGCCCACACCATTTGAGGGGATCGCCAGCCACGAGGATTCAATGCAATAGTGTGTAACCGAAACACCTTCCAGGACAATCCCGCAATGAGAAGAAGCTGAAGAAAAGAGACCCAGGTGATGAGCCCTCCTTCTTTAAAGGGTGTTTCTATGTTCCCCTGCAGGTACCCTAATGCCAACGCGATGACAATAGCGAGGGTCTCAAATAGAAGCACCGAGAACACAATACGTCTCGTAGAAAACATTGCAATTCACCCTAGCCTATAATCATTCAGCCAGCCCCTCTCCTCCGCTGCGACAGGAACCTTTGGCTGGTTTCGGAGGTTCGGGGGTGACTATTCTTCTCCCAGCCGGCGGATCACCTGCGGAATRATGAGCGTGGCSAGATCRGTYCGGGAGCCTCCCCCTARTACCGTGAGGAGCTTCCCCCCGGAGGCCTCCCGGGCCGATGCGACCATGAAAYCAGCAAGACCCACGAAGGCACGAAGAGAAAGCCCCATATCGCCGTAGTCCCCCTGGTGGCCATCAAAACCGAAGTACCATACGGTGAGATCTGGGCGGAAGGTCCGCGCCCTCTCCGCAAAGGCGGCCTTTGCCGTCTCCAGGTACGCCTCGTCCGGGTCACGCCCCCCCCAGGGGGCAGGGACATCCACCTTGGTCCCGTCCGGAGAGACATAGCCCATGCCACAGATGCAGACGTGGAGGATGTCGGGGTCCTCGTGGAAAATGTCTCTCGTCCCATCGCCGTGATGCGCATCAGTATCGAGGATGGCGAAGCGGCGAATCCCATAGCTGTTCCGAAGGTGGGCGATGGCGATTGCTACATCGTTGAAGCAGCAGTACCCACCAAAGAATTCCCTCCCGGCATGATGCCCCCCGGCCCCGATGAAGGCGAAGGCCCGATCCACCTCTCCGACACAAATCTTCTCCGCTGCCGCCACCACGCCTCCCACGGAGACCCTGGCGGTGCTTCAAAGGGGGTCTGCCTCTACCTCCGGGATGAGCTCGGGGGTGTGGACCTTGAGGATGAGCTCGTCCGAGACCTCCGGACACCGGTAGAGGCGGAACCGGTCCTCCTGCAGAAGCGCGTCGAGGGCACCAGGGAAATCAGCCAGCCGCCGGCCGACGGTGAGGTAGCTCCGCCGGCTGAAGCTTTCATGATAAAACACGCCCACACGTACGATAAGTTCGTTCATGGTTCAGGGTGCAGAGTTGATGGTTCAGAGTCCACAGACGGTTCAGCGTTCAGGGTTGAGAGTTCAAAGTCCATAGGCTTATACTCCGAGCACCACCATGAACCATTCACCATGAACTGTTGGCCATGAACCACGAACTATGAACCCTGAACCGGTGAGGGAAGCAGAACCTTGCTCCCCCGGCAACAGCACCTGTTGGCTCCGAGCGACATGGCCGGAAGTCCGAACGCTTTCGGACCGAACAGGGTCGCCGCGAGAGGTCCGGAGCGAGGGGCCGAAGGTGCTGGTCCACCAACATGTTCATCGCATTTAATTGACAGTGACGAGTCCCGGCTCGCCCACGTCTCCCGCGACCTTTACGCGACCGGGAAGAAACTGCTCCACCACCCATCGATTGGTGAGCAGGTGCTCGGTCACCCGGGTCGTGGTGAGCGAGGAGGAGCCCGGAGCAAGGACCATAGGGACGAGAAGTTGATCGGCGAGGTACGGACCAGCCACTCCCGCCCTCTCAAGATAGGCAAAGACCTGATCGCAGGCCTCATCCGCCACCCGCTCCGCCGTCTTCCCCTTCTCCCCCAGGCTGCTGAATCCGGCCCGTCCTCTATCACACTTCACCAGCAGAAAAAGGATCGTTCCGGGGCTCCGCGCTTCACCCGTGTGGAGTTCAATCCGACATGGGACCCCGAGCGGCCTGAGACGCGATAGTGCCCGCTCCCGCTGGCGCTCGGCGATGTGCAGCGGCACCCCCGCCACCGCCGAGAGGCCCACGATTTCTGCGAGGGGTTCTCGCCGGGAAAGCGTCAGCGGTTGCAGGACCGAGGGCTGGATCTTCCCCTCGACCACGCCGCCTCCTTTCGGGTAGAACCCCCACCGCTTCAGCGCGAGTGACGCCTGAAGCCCCATGCGCTCGAGGATTGGGAAAAGGACCTGCTCGATATAAGGAAAGGGAGGGCTCCAGGGAACGTGCGTTCCACCCGTAATGGAGATGTGAGAAGGAGATGCAGCGAGCGCCAGCGGGATGAGGATCGTCTGCAGGACGAGCGAGATGGCCCCGGCTGTTCCCACCTCCCACCGATACTCGCCGTGAGCGATCCGACTGGGAGCAAACCGGAGCGAGATCGAGCCGACCGTGGCCCCTTCGACCTCAGCCCTCGCGATCTCGGCTAACGCCCTGACGCCAGCCAGGTGTTGCGCTTGAAGTCCTGGGTTTCTCCGTCCGGCCCGGATCTTCTCGACCAGCACCGGCCGGCCGAGCACGGCACTCAAGGCCAGGGTAGTCCGGAGGATCTGCCCTCCTCCCTCCCCGTAGGAGCCGTCGATGGTCAGCATCTTCCTGCCTGTGAGAATCTCCCCTCAGCATGTGACCCGCCGGTCCGCATACACACCACCTGCTCCAAGCATGGACGCGAGCTCGCTTTCCTACCCTTTCGCCTTCTCGGCGACCTTTTGCATGAAGCGGTCCTTGGTGACAATGAAGCGTTCGTGGGTACACTCGCTGATCTTCTCTTTTTCGTCATAGGCCTCGATGATGAAGATGAGTTTCCGCCCATCGATCTCCTTCAGGGTCGCCGTCACCCTGACCACCATCCCGATGGGAGTCGCCACGAGATGTTTCAACTCAATGCGCGTCCCGAGAGTGATCATCCCGAGTTCAAGCCGTTCGGTCACCGCGAAAACCGCCGCCTCCTCGCTCCATTCGCAAAGGAGGGGGGTGGTAAAGACATCCACCCCGGGATTTCCATGCTTATCGGCAGAATGTTCCGGCTCAACCCGCCGCTCGATGGTGTAGCTCGCCCCGACCTCGAGTCCCATGCTCCCCTCCTGTCGTTTTGATGAAAACTCCGCGCCACGCGGCCCGTTTCTACCACCCAGCCCGAGGCCTGTCAATGGGGAACCCGGAAAGGGAAGCGTCAAACCCCTTGACAAGAACAGGGCCAGCTCTTAGATTGTGAGCCACCTAAACACCGAAACCGGTTTTTACCATTCGAAAAGGGAGGGAGACCCCGTGAAACCGAAGGTGTTGGTCACCCGGCAAATTTTTCCTGAAGCCCTCGCACTGGTGAGTAAACATTGTGAGGTGGACTCGAATCAACGGGATGTCCCCTTCTCCCCTCCCCAGCTTCTGAAGAAGCTCCAACGCAAAGACGGGCTCATTTGCCTCCTCACCGACACCATCGACGACAAGGTCCTGGCCAAGAGCCCCCAGCTAAAGATCGTCAGCAACGTCGCCGTGGGCTATAACAACATCGACGTCAACGCCGCGACCAAGCGGGGGGTGATGGTCACCAATACGCCTGGGGTCCTGGACGACACCACCGCCGATTTCACCTGGTGTCTCATCCTGGCCACGGCGCGCGGGCTCGTAGAGGCCGACAAATATTTCCGGTCCGGCAAGTGGAAGTACTGGGGCGTCATGCAGTTCCTGGGTCACGACGTCCACCATAAGACCTTGGGGATCTGCGGCCTGGGCCGAATCGGGAAGGGCGTGGCCAAGCGGGCCCGGGGTTTCGATATGCGGATCCTCTATACGGATGCCCAACGGGCCAATCCGATCATCGAGCAAGAGCTTCGGGCGACCTTTGTCGATAAGAAGACCCTCTTGCAGGAGTCGGACATTGTAACCCTGCACGTCCCCCTCTTCCCGGAAACCACCCACTACATTTCCGCCTCCGAACTCAAGTTGATGAAGAAGACCGCCATCCTGATTAATGCCGCTCGGGGCCCAGTGGTGGACGAGAAGGCGCTGGTCAAGGCCTTAAAAGAGGGGTGGATCGCGGGGGCGGGTCTCGATGTGTATGAGAAAGAGCCAAAGCCGGCCCCGGGCCTCACCAAGCTAAAGAACGTCCTCCTTGCCCCTCACGCCGCGAGCGCGTCCGTCGACACCCGGCTCAAGATGTCCAGGATGGCCGCAGAAAACTGTGTGGCAGGATTGACCGGAAACCGGCCACCCAATCTGCTCAATCCCGAGGTGCTTCGCGCAATGTAGTTCAGGGTCCAGGGTTCAGGGTTCAGAGTTGAGAGTTCACGGTCCATGAACTATGAACCCTCAACCATGAACCACGAACGGTGGACAGGAGGGATCGCTATGTCGAAAAAGATCGGTTTCATCGGACTCGGGATCATGGGGAAGCCTATGGCCCGCAACCTCCTGAAGGCGGGCTATACCCTGAACGTGTATAGCCGCAGCCAGCCACCGATGGAGGAACTAAAACGGGATGGGGCCACCCTGGGCGCATCGCCCAAGGAGGTGGCTGCAGCCTCTGAGGTGGTCATCACGATGCTGCCGAACTCGCCCGATGTGGAGGCGGTCGTTCTCGGCGCGAACGGCGTCCTGGAGGGAACCAAGTCAGGCACGATCTTGGCCGATATGAGCACGATCTCTCCCCTAGTCTCTCAAAAGATCTACGAGGCGGCGAAAAAAAAGGGGGTCAAGGCCCTGGATGCTCCGGTTAGCGGGGGGGAGAAGGGGGCCATCGAGGGGATCCTTTCCATCATGGTCGGCGGAGATTCAGAGGTCTATGAAGCTGCCGTCCCCATCTTTCAGGTCATGGGAAAGACAATCACGTACATGGGACCTGCCGGAGCGGGCGGATTTACGAAGCTGGCCAATCAGGTGATCGTGGCCATCAACCTCACCGCCATCGGTGAGGCCTTGACACTCGGGGCAAAGGCCGGTCTGGACCCTCAACGTCTCATCCAGGCCTTAAGTGGCGGCATGGCGGGCAGCCGGTGCTTAGACATGAAGGGCCCGCAGATCACCAAGGGAAATTTCCAGCCCGGATTCACGGTCGACCTCCACTATAAAGACCTGGGCCTCATCATGGAGGCAGCCCGAGCCTTACAGGTTCCCCTGCCGACCACCGCCGTCGTCCAAGAACTCTTCTCGGCCCTTCGGGTCAAAGGTCGGGGGGCCCTGGACCATTCGGCCGTCATCACCCTGCTGGAGGATCTTGCCGGGGCCAAAGCACGCACCAAGAGCTGACCGATATCCGACGACCGATGACCGGCGACCGACGACCGAGAATGCTCGACCCTGAACTCTCAACCCTGGACTCTCGACCCTCAACTCTCCGGTGACCGGTCACTAGTCGAGTGGCACGCGGACGGTGAAGCTGATCGGATTGCCATCGTCCCGCCGACCCAGGAAAGTCAAGGTCTCGACCCCTGTGAGGCTCGCCAGATCATTGGGATCTGTAGAGGCGAGCCGCCCATGGACCAAAATCTGCTCCTCATCGCCCACCCTGACCTTTACGTTCAAGGGTTGATCCCCGGGCCAGCTCTGCCCCCACAGGTTCTGGACCGTGAGATGCAGGCGGTCGAGGCTGACCCCCGTACTGCTCGGATTTGTGATCTTGACCTTGAAATCCCAGAAAAAGCCTGCCTTGGTCGGGGGTGTCAGTTCCTCAGGCCGCAGGGCACGCTTCCACACGTCGG
>LXTG01000061.1 GCA_001643535.1 candidate division NC10 bacterium SPGG6
GGTCCTGGGGACGAAAGTGCACTAACTCGTTGATTTTTTTGGTGGCCCCAGGCGGATTCGAACCGCCGTTTCCGCCTTGAGAGGGCGGCGTCCTAGGCCGGGCTAGACGATGGGGCCGGCAACGCGGGAGGGGTGGCTGCGGGGCGAGGACTCGAACCTCGACGACCTGATCCAGAGTCAGGTGGACTACCGTTATCCGACCCCGCAATGACTCCTCAGAGATTAATTAAAGAGGCCCGGATTCAAGGAATCCGGGCAGTGGATGGCCTCACTATTGCCGAGGGGTGTCGGAAAGTCAAGCCGAAAGTGGCTCTTTTTGCTCGTGCAGGGTGATGACTTTGGTCACCTTGAAGGCCTTCACCCCTCCCGGGGTCTGGATGCGGACCTCCTCCCCTTTCTGTCGGCCGACCAGGCCCCGGCCAATCGGGGAGGCGATGGAGACCCATCCCTTCTCTCCATTACTCTCCTCCGCGGCCACGAGCTTGACCACCCGTTCCCCGCCTTGGTCCGTGTCACGCAGATGCACGATCGAGCCGAACCCGACACGATCCTTGGGGACGGCTTTCGGGTCGATGGCAGAGAGAGACGCCATCCGTAGTTGCAAAGAGACGATCCGAGCCTGGACGAAGCCCTGTCGCTCCTTGATCGCGTGGTACTCGGCATTCTCGGAGATGTCCCCCAGGCCACGGGCCGTCTCGATCTTCTGCGGAATATCGACCCTCAGCTCCTTTTCCAGGACGCTGACCTCCGACCGAAGGCCGTTTATCAGCTTTTGCAGGTCCACACCGATCCTCCTCTCTCCGGAAAACTGCCTTAGGCGTGTAGCCGGTCTAAAGCCGTCCCCAGGCGCTCCAAACAGATCTCGCGGCCCGCAAGCTCCATCACGAGAAACACCGGTGGACTTACGGTCCGGCCGGTCAGCGCGACCCGGGTGGGCTGGGCCACATCTCCGAGCTTTAGCCCCTTCTCAGCCACGAAATCTCGGTAGAACTTTTCGAGGGTAGGCGCGTCAAAACTACGAATACTCTTCAATCTATCGTGAAGCTCCCGCAGATGCCTGAGGGCCTCGGGCCGAAGGTGCTTCTCCACGGCCTGAACATCATAATCGACCGGAACTCGAAAGAGGAAATGGGAGGCCCGGGCCAGTTCCCCCAGGGTCTTAGCTCGCTCCCGGAACGTATGGATGACCGCCTCCCCAAAGGTTTCCGTTCTCCCCAAGCTGGACCACCTCACTGCCTTGGCCTCGATCTCTTCCGGTGAGATCCCCGCCTGCCGATAGAAGGAGACCAGGAGGTCCGCCAGGCGCTTGGGATCAGCTTCGCGAAGGTAATGGGCATTCAGCCAATCGAACTTGGCCTGATCGAAGATGGCCGGGGTATCGCCCACTCGCGTAATATCGAAATATCGAATGAGTTCTTCCCGACGAAAGATCTCCTGATCCCCGTGAGACCATCCGAGGCGGACCAGGTAATTCACCATCGCCTCTGGCAGATAGCCCAGCTCCCGATAGGCCAGCACCGACGTCGCCCCATGGCGCTTGGAAAGACGCGTGCGGTCTGGTCCCAGGATCATAGGGATGTGAGCAAATCGGGGCAAGGGAAACTCCAAGGCATGGTACACCTGGATCTGCTTCGGGGTGTTGGACAAATGATCATCCCCCCGGATCACATGGGTCACCTGCATGTCCGCATCATCGACCACCACGGCAAAGTTGTATGTCGGCACTCCGTCCGACCGCACCAGGATGAAGTCATCGAGCTCCGCATTGTCAAAGCGAACCTTTCCATGGATCAGGTCCTCCACGACCGTCACCCCTGCATCCCCCACCCGAAGGCGCAATGCCCATGACTTTCCCGGCTCCGGCTGCACCTCGCGGCATCGACCGTCGTACCGGGGGGATCGCCCAGCCGAGAGCGCCGCCCTCCGGCGCTCCTCGAGTTCCTCGGGGGTGCAGACACATCGGTAAGCCTTGCCAGTCTCGAGCAGCCGCTCGGCATGCTCCTGGTAGAGCGAAAGCCGGTGCGCCTGCCGATAGGGGCTCTCATCCCAATCGAGCCCGAGCCACTGTAAGCTCTCGGTGATCGCCTCGACCGATTCTTCCGTGGAGCGGCCCACGTCGGTATCCTCGATCCTCAGGAGAAAGGTTCCGCCGTGATGTCGGGCGAAGAGCCAGTTGTACAGAGCCGTCCGCGCCCCTCCCACGTGGAGATACCCCGTAGGAGACGGGGCAAACCGGACCCGAACCTGCTCACTCATCTTTGCCTCGCTTGCCTCCCCCCCTACTATCGGCGCCGCTGGGAATCCGGCTGAGCCGCTCCCCGAAGCAGATCGTGGACGAGGTGAAGGAGTTTGTCCAGGCGAAAAGGCTTTTCGAGAAACTGATCGATCTCCGACGCTTCCTGCTCCGCCCGATTCAAGGCCGCGTTCCACCCGGTGCACAGGATGATCTTGACTTCCGGGTACAACGCGCGGACCTTTTGGGCCACCTCCAGCCCGGTGAGATCCGGCATTCCGAGATCAGTGACCACCACGTCGAAGGGCTCTGCCCGAAACACCTCTACCCCTTCGATCCCGGACTCCACACCCACGGCCATATGCCCCTCCAACCTGAGAAGATTGGTGACCACCTCCCGCAGATGAGGTTCGTCGTCGATCACCAGGATGCGCCCGGTCCGACGCCCCGCCGGAGGGGAAAGGGCTTCCGGGCCCCGGGGGAGCTCCGCCGGAACCGGGAAGGCGATGCAAACCCTGCTCCCCCGCCTGAGCTCACTCTCCACCGTGATCGAGCCGCCGTGGCGCGCAACGATCCCATAAGAAGTGCTGAGACCCAGGCCGGTCCCTTTCACCCCTTTGGTGGTGAAGAAGGGATCGAAGATCTTCTGCCGCACCTCTTCAGTCATGCCGACCCCGGTGTCCTCGAAGACCGCCTCGACCCGTGGCCCTTCCTCACTGCCGAGCTCAAAACCGGTCCGCACGGTGAAGCGTCCGCCGGTCGGCATGGCATCGAGCGCATTGAGGACCACGTTGGTAAAGACCTCCCTGAGTTCTGCCGGGTTTCCCGTAATCATCGGGATCTCGGTGAGCTCCGTGACCACATCGATCCTGGTCCCCTTGAGCTCCGCCTCGTCCTTCCATCGGGCCTCTGTAAACTGCAGGACCTCGGTGATGACCCGATTGACATCGACGGGGACCATCGACTCGGGTACCCCGGTCCGAGCAAAGTCCTGAAGCCGGCGGACCGTGCTGGCCCCATCCAGGGCAGACTGCTGGATGCTGTTGAGCCACCGCTTCATCTCTTGGTCCTGAACCTGACGCAAGAGCAAATCGGTCCTGGCCACGATAGCCGCCAGGACGTTGTTGATATTGTGGGCGACCCCGGCCGCGAGCGTCCCGAGGGCAGCCAGCTTTTCCGAGCGCATCACCTGCTGGTCCCACCGCTTCCGTTCGGTAATGTCGGTCACCGTTACGATCGACCCGAGAAACTCTCCGCTGGCCCCCCGCCGCGGAGTGCTGTTTACGAGGGCGGAAAAGGGGCTGCCATCCTTTCGGAAGAGCCGGGTCTCAAAGATGCAAGCCCGGTCCCGTCGGTGAAGCCTGGACAGGTCGCTCGCGCGGAACCCGGGGGCGGGAAGGGGGTCTGGGCTCCCCAATTGCCCCGGGCCTTCCCATGCCGCGTAGCCCAGCATCTCGTAAATTTGGCGGTTCCCGAATGTCCACCGTCCTTCCACATCTAGTACCATGATCCCCACATCCATGGCATCGATCAGGGTGCTGCTGACGTCCCGTATCTGCCGAGACCCGTGCTCTTCCTCCCGGGACTGAAGAGGTGGGCGAGCCTGCGCACCACCCGGGAAGTCCAGACGCTCGATCGTACGCCCCATGAGTTGACCGACTATTTGGAGAAACCGAAAGTCCCGAGAGGCAAAATGGCCTTGCCGCTGGCTGTAGACGGCCAGAAATCCCCCCCTCGTCCCCTCCACCAACAGCGGCACGCTCGCCAAGGAGTGAATCTTGTGCTCGCCCGCCGGCAACGGGCAGTCGGACGGCAAGACATCGAAGAGGAGCGTTTCCCGGCAGGGATCGAGATCGCCCTGGCCGATCCCCTCAGGATCAGACGGACTCCAGGTCGCAGCCCAAACTTCCCGACCGCGACACAGGGTGGGAATAAAGGCGGCTGTGGTCTCCTCCCAGATCCAGAGGATTCCCGCCTCTGCCTCGAGGAGCCCCACGATCTGGTCGAGCACGGGACCGAAGACGGCCTCGAAATCCCGGCCCCCTTGGGGAATGACGTCAAACTGCATCACACCCTCTGCAGCGAATATTTATGCCCAAAATGCATGCGGCATGCCAAAACAGCAATACCTTCGATGGGTTGCCCTTGACGGCGACAGACCGGGTTGCGTATAGTGAGGAACGCGTGGGAGCGAATCACCTTCCTGCAAGCGGGCAGGGGGAAACCATGGCACAAGTGTTCCTCAAGGACCTGACAAAAAGGTTTGACGACGTCATCGCGGTCCGGGATTTTACCCTGGAGATCGCCGATGGCGAGTTCTTGGTGTTGGTCGACTCCTCGGGCTGTGGCAAATCCACCACACTCCGTATGGTGGCTGGGCTGGAAGAGATCACTGAGGGAACCGTTCACATCGGCGACCGGGTGGTCAACGACCTTCCCTCCAAGGACCGAGATATCGCCATGGTCTTTCAAAACTACGCGCTCTATCCCCACATGTCGGTCTACGATAACATGGCCTTCGGCCTCAAGCTTCGCAAGCTGTCCAAGGCCGAGATCGACCAGCGAGCCGCGGTTGCCGCAGAGATGCTGGGGATCCATTCCCTCCTTCACCGCAAACCGCGGCCCCTTCGGGGGGCCAGCGACAACGGGTCGCGGTGGGTCGAGCGATCGTCCGCAAGCCAGCCGTCCTCCTCTTCGACGAGCCGCTCTGGAACCTGGACGCCCAAGTAATGAAAGATGGACTGACTCAACAAGTCGGAACCCCACTGGAAGTCTATGCCCGTCCCCGGAACCGCATCGTGGCCAGTTTCATCGGCAGCCCTTCCATGAACTTCCTCCCGGGAACCGTCCACGCGTCTGATGGCGGGATGTGCCTCGAGGCCTCTGGCTTTCGGCTCCGTATCGGTTCAGTATATCACCGTTCCCTGGAAAAATACCTAGGCCAACGGGTGACCTTTGGGATGCGCCCCGAGGCCATCCCGGCCACGGTGGAGGTGGTAGAGCCCTTGGGCGCCGAGATCCTCTTGGATATGAGGGTGGGGAACGACACGGTCGTGGCCCGGGTTCCCCCGCATACCCGGACCGAGCCCCGCCAGCTCATCCATCTGGCCTTTTCCCCTGACAGGATGCACTCCTGTGATCCCGAAACGGACGAGGCCGTCGTATGAATGCCTCGTCCCCCACGGGAGCAGACCTGCACCTGCACTCCTCGTATTCGGATGGGACCTTCACCCCCCGAGAGGTCGTTGCCCAGGCGGCCTGCCGAAATGTGTGTCCGATCGCCCTCACCGACCATGACACCGTTGCCGGAATCCCCGAGGCCCTCCAGGCAGGCGCTGAGATGAGCGTCGAGGTCATCCCAGGGGTCGAACTCTCGGCACATGAGGATAGTCAGGAAATACACATTCTGGGTTACTTTATCCGCTGGGAAGATACGACTTTCCAGGGGACCCTGGACACCCTTGAGGGAACACGTCGAGACCGGCTCCAGGAAATCCTCCGCCGTCTGCACCGACTGGGAGTCCCCCTGACCCTGACCGAGGTCTTCCAAATAGCCGGAAAGGGAACGGTGGGAAGGCTCCACGTCGCCCGGGCTCTTCTCGCGCGAGGGTCCGTGCGCAGCCGGCAGGAGGCCTTCGACCGTTTCCTCGCCCAGGGGCGACCAGCGTATGTCAATAGGATGGGATTGACCGCCCGGCAGGCCATTGCGGTCATCCGGCAAGCGGAAGGAGTCGCGGTTCTCGCCCATCCGGGTAGAAGCGGACTGGCACTCCTGACCAGTCTCATCGAAGCAGGTCTTCAGGGGATCGAAGTCTTCCACCCTTCCCACGATGTCGAGGATATTTTCACCTTGACGCGCGCGGCCACAGAGCACAACCTGCTCATCACCGGTGGCTCGGACTGTCACGGCTTGGCTCAAGGAGACGTCCGCCTGGGGCAGACCCAGCTTCCCCTGGCGTACGTGGAGCGCCTGCGGCAGGCTGCAACCGCCCAAAACCCAACACGTAACACCTAATACCTCGCGCTGGTGCATGGGGGTCCTTTAGACATCGAACCCGCCCTGCCCCACGAAGGTCCGGAGGGCCCCCCGCCAGGACCGCAGCGGCTCACCAAAAATGTTGAGCCAGGCCTCATTCTCCAGGACAGAGTACCCGGGGCGGGGCGCCGGGCGGCCAAGCTCCCCGGACGAGATCGGAGAGATCGAAACCCCGGAAAGGCCCGCGTCGGCAATGATGGCCTGAGCGAACTCGAACCAACTGCAGTGACCGCTGTTGGTGACGTGATAGAGACCAAATGGTGCCCTTTCGATGAGGCAAGCCACCGCCTCTGCAAGGTCAGCAGCCCAGGTGGGGCACCCCACCTGGTCGTGGACCACTTGAAGCTCTGGAGTCGTCTTGGCCCGTGTGAGGAGGGTTCGGACAAAACTCCGACCCGTGCGCCCGTAAAGCCACGAGGTCCGGACGATAAAGTAATCCTTGAGATACCGTCGGACTTGCTGCTCCGCTTCCCACTTGGATCGGCCATAGGCGGACAGGGGGTTGACCGCATCCTCCTCCCGGTACGGCGTCCCCTTGCGACCATCAAAGACATAATCGGTGCTGAAGAAGAGGAGCGGTACCCCTAACTCACGGCAGGCGCGGGCCACGTGCCCTGTTCCCTCGGCGTTCACTTCGAAGGCCTTGCCTGGGTCCTTTTCGCAACCGTCCACATCGGTGAACGCGGCCGCGTGAATAACCAGGTCCGGCTGGAGGAGCCGAAGGGTCGCCGTCACGGCGGGGCTGGTCACATCCAAGGCCTTCCGGGGAAGGGG
>LXTG01000039.1 GCA_001643535.1 candidate division NC10 bacterium SPGG6
CCATTTCAATCCAGGGTTTTGGCTGTTGGGCTATGGGGGGCAAAGGCTGGGGGCCTGTTAATGACGAAGAATCCATCGCGGCCGTCCATCGAGCCAGGGACCTCGGTGTCAACTTCTTTGATACGGCCGACGCCTACGGGTTCGGCCACTCCGAAGAGATCCTGGCCGAGGCGCTGGGAAAAGACCGCAACGGGCTCGTGGTAGCCACCAAGGGCGGCCTGGCTTGGGATGAACGGGGCCATATACGCCACGACTGCAGCCCCTCTCACTTACAGATGGCCCTCGGGGATAGCTTAAGGCGGCTCAGGGTTGAGCGCATCGATCTTTATCAGATCCACTGGCCTGATCCTTTCGTATCCGTGGAGGAGACCATAGGATGGGCCTTTGACCAAGTGGAGGCGGGATATATCCATGCCGTCGGGGTCTCCAACTACGACGTGGACCAAATGAAGCGCGCTCTGGCCGTAGGCCCGATCGTCTGCCTCCAGCCGCCCTACAGCCTCCTTGACCGTCAAACTGAGGAGGCCACCCTCCCCTTCTGCCGCGAGGCGGCCATCGGTGTGGTCTGCTACAGCCCTTTGGGCATGGGGCTGCTCACAGGGAAATTCGGTCCAGACAGCACCTTCACCGGCTGGAGGGCCACCTATGAGAGTTTCCAGGACGAACGGTATCGGGCCAACCTTCGGGTGGTCGAAGCCCTGAGGCCCCTGGCGGAGAAGCGGAGTGTCACCGTCGGTCAACTCGCCCTCGCCTGGGTCATGAGGCAGCCAGGGGTTTCCAGCGCCATTGTTGGGGCTAAACGCCCCGAGCAGGTCGAAGAAAACGTGGGGGCCGTGGAGACGAAGCTCGACGAGGCGGAGAGCGCCGCCATCGTTGATATCGTGAACCATGAGCTCTCCTCCTTGGGAGAAGGAGGCCGATGAAGTGGAAGGAGCGGACCTCTACGATGATAGAAGCGATCATTTTTGACATGGACGGGTTGATGGTCAACAGCGAGGAGCTTTGGGAAGAAACCGAACGGCTCTACTTCGAAAGCAAGGGCCATACTTACAGCAGCGAGTTCGACGGCCTTCTCATGGGACGCAAGAAGGAGGAGAGCGCAGCTGTCATCAAAGAGCGGCTTGGGTTGGAAGACTCCATTCAGGCGATTATCGCCGAGCGCTACGACATTATACGAAAGCTCTGCCACGAACGATTGGAGCTTATGCCCGGGTTTTCGGCGCTGTTAGAATCCATCGTGGAGCGCCAAGTGCCAATCGCCCTTGCTTCGTCTTCCCCGATGGACCAGATCCACTTCGTCTTAAACCGGTTTGACCTACACCGTTATTTCCCTATCATTGTCTCCGGAGACATGGTCTCCCGCGGGAAACCCGCTCCCGATATCTATCTCATGACCGCCGAGCTGCTCGCTAAAGAGCCTTCGGTTTGCCTGGCCCTGGAGGACACCATTAACGGGGCCCGCGCAGCGAAGGCTGCCGGCATGATCTGCCTCGCGGTCCCAGACATGCGTCAGAGGGGGCTCGATTTCTCCATGGCCGACGCCGAATTTGCAAGCCTTACGGAGCTCGACGCCGACACTATCCTATCGTTCCAGCCCACGGCGAGGTGACGTGATTACGGACAAACCCTTACGCTATTGTCCCTACTGCGGATCCTCCCTGAGACGAAGCCTTCTCCCCGGTGACCCGCGAGCCCGCCTCGTCTGCACTTCCTGCGACGCCATCATATATGAGAACCCCCGGCCCGTGGTGGCTGCCGTTATAGAGGAAGGCGGCAAGGTGCTCCTCGCCCGTAGGGCAAAGGGGGCCCGCGCGGGGAGGTGGGATTTGCCCGGAGGGTTCGTGGAATTGGACGAAACAGCTGAGGGAGCACTGGCCCGAGAGGAGGTGGGCTGTGAAATTCGCCTCCACGAGGTGCTAGGAGTGTTCCGCGAGGCGGCAGGCACCTACGGACCCTCCCTCAATATCCACATCAGGGCTTCACCACTGGGCGAGCCCCACCCGACGGACGAGGTGAGTGAAGTCGGCTGGTTCGGCCCGGACGAACTGCCTCCAGCGGAGGAGTTCGCATTTGAGAACGACATCGCGGCCCTAGAGCGCTGGAAGGCCCTTCCCCCCCTGGAGGAGCCTTAGGCCTGTGTGGCGGTTCGCCGCAGAATCTCCTTGTTGTAAGCCTCGATTACGTCTTTGCGCCGAACCATCGCTATGACCCGTGAGGGCTCCTCAGGGCTCACGACAGGGATTTCCTCGATGTTTTTCTGGCCGAACTTCTTAAATACCGAGTCCAAGTCGTCTTCAGGCGTGACGGTTATGAGCCCATCGGTGGTGGCGATGTCCCTGGCCACTACGAGCGGTCCCAGAGCGGCGACGTCCTCCATGAGAACCATCCGGAGGTCTTGAAGGCTGAAGATGCCCGTCATATTGCCCTTACCGTCCACCACGGGGAAGTAGGAACAGGGGCTGCTGAGGGCTTCCTCCAATAGGGTCGACAAGGGGGTACCCTCGTAGAAAGTGTGCATCCGATCGGTCATGACCTCGTTTACCCGGAGGGCTTTCATAACGCTTACCTCCCTGCCCGCTACGATGGAGAGCCCCCGACGGGCTAGCTTCAGGGTGTAGATGCTCTCGCGGCTGAGGGAGACCGATACAATGTTGGCGACAATGCAAGCGGTCATGAGAGGAAGGATGATGGTGTAAGAGCCCTGCAATACGCCGGGCGTTCCGGTCGCAAGCGTCGCTGCATTCTGCCCGAGGCCGTCACCGGTACCGCCCGCTTCAACACCAATCAACTCGATGTCGTCGCCCAACAACGGGTAGAACAGGCCGATCGCGTTTGACCCACCACCGACACATGCAAACGCGACGTCGGGCAAGCCGCCAGCCTGGTCGATCATCTGTTGCCGGGCCTCCACACCGATGACCGACTGCAGTTCACGCACCAGGTAAGGATAGGGATGCGCGCCGACCACCGAGCCGAGAATGTAGTAGATGCCTTCCGGGTCAGTGACCCAGGCGCGCAACGCCTCGTCGATCGCGGCACGCAGGGTCTTGTCGCCGGACTCGACCGCAACCACCTCGGCACCAAGCCGGCGCATGCGATCGACATTCGGCGCCTGCCGTACGATATCGACGGCGCCCATGTAGACAGAACACGGCA
>LXTG01000034.1 GCA_001643535.1 candidate division NC10 bacterium SPGG6
ACCCCCTCCCCCTCTACCCCTCGAACGACTTCCTGCCAGATCTGGATACTATCCCGCTCGACGTCCTTCGAAAGGCCAAGATGCTCTTCCTGAATTATCCCAACAATCCGACCGCGGCCGTGGCCGCCGAGGAATTCTTTATCCAAGCCGTGGATTTTGCCCGCAGACATCGCCTCATCCTCTGTCACGATGCCGCTTACTCCGAGATCGCCTTTGACGGCTTCCGGCCCGCTTCTATCCTGGGTGTCGAGGGGGCCAGGGAGGTGGCCATTGAGTATCACTCGCTTTCAAAGACCTACAACATGACCGGTTGGCGCATCGGGTTTGCCGTGGGGAGCGCCGAGGTCCTGGCCGGGCTTGGCCGCATCAAGACCAATCTGGATTCCGGCGTATTCCAGGCGATCCAGTATGCGGGGATCGAGGCCCTCAGGGCCCCCCAAGACTGCGTGACGGCGCACTGCAAGATTTATCAAGAGAGACGGGATATCCTCGTGGAGGGCCTGAACGGCCTCGGATGGACCGTGACCAAGCCTCGCGCCACCTTCTACGTCTGGATCCCGGTCCTGTCCGGGTATAGCTCGACGGATCTGACCAAGCGGCTCCTCAGGGAGGCGGGGATTGTTACGACGCCGGGAGTCGGTTTCGGGCCGCACGGCGAAGGGTTTATCCGGGCCGCCCTCACCGTCCCGGCGGAACGGATCCGGGAGGCGGTAGGGCGCATCGCCAAGCTGAGCCTTTAGCAGACCGACGACCGACGACCGCAGACAGGAAAAACCGTTCACGGTTCATAGTTCACGGTTCATGGATTAGGAACCTGGCTTTGGCCATGAACCATGAACCACTAACCATGAACCCCGTGCCACGAACCATGAACTCTGAACCAGGGGGGGGTTGGACATTGGACGTCGGACCTCGGACCTCGGACAAAGTTCTCATTACCGGCATTAGCTTCTACGGCAACCACGGGGCCCGGGAGGAGGAGCAGATCTTGGGGCAACGGTTCCTCGTGGACGTGGAACTGGGTCTCGACCTGCGCGCGGCCGGTACCTCGGACGACCTGGCCCTGACGGTGGATTACGCCGATGTGGTGAAGCGGGTCACCGCGATCGGCCGGACGCGACGCTTCCGGCTGCTGGAGGCCTTGGCCGAGGCGACTGCTGCGGACCTCCTCGAGCGGTACAGGGTCCAGCAGGTTCGGGTCCGGGTCGTGAAGTGTGCGCCGCCGGTCCCGGACTGCGTGGGGACGGCGGGAGTGGAGATCGTGCGGGGGCGAGACGGATGATCCGTACCTATCTCGGTCTCGGGGCCAACCTGGGGAATCGGCAGGGACAACTGGAGCACGCGCTCGCTCTCCTCATGTGCCGTCCCGGGATCCGACTCCTCCGAATCTCCTCCCTGTATGAGACGGAGCCGGTGGACGTGACGGGGAGCTGGTTTTTCAATAGCGTGGTGGAGGTGGAGACTTCCCTCGTCTCCTTGGAGCTTCTGGAAGCACTTTTACAGGTGGAGGAGGCCTGCGGCCGGCCGCGCGTCCGGCAACGGGGAGAAGCACGAGTGGTGGATATAGACCTGCTCCTCTACGGCTCCCAGATCATCACGGAGCCGAAACTTCAGGTCCCGCACCCTCGGATGCACCTACGGCGCTTTGTCCTGGTCCCGCTGGCCGAGCTCGACCCCGGCCTGGCGCATCCAAGCTTGGGGACCCGTGTCGATGACCTCCTGACCCAGCTTCCCCCTGGTGCCGAAGTTCGAATGGTCGCCCGGGACTGGTTTTTCGCCCGGGTCGAAGAGAGGTCCCTTCCGTGACTGTCGCGTTCGAGCCCCACTACCTCGTTGTAGAGGGGCCGATCGGGGTTGGGAAAACCTCGCTGGCCGACCTTCTGGCCCAGCGTCTGCAGGCGCGCGCGGTCCTGGAGTCGGCCAAGGAAAATCCCTTCCTGAAAGATTTTTACCGGGATATGCGGCGTCATGCGTTTCAGACCCAACTCTATTTCCTCCTGACACGCTACCGTCAACAGCAGGAGCTTCTGCAGTTCGAGCTATTCCAGCAGCGTTTGGTCAGCGATTATCTCTTCCCGCGCGACCGGATCTTTGCGTATCTGACATTGGATGATCACGAGCTCATCCTCTACGAAAAGATCCACACCCTCTTGGAGGCCCGCATCACCAAGCCCGACTTCGTTATTTACTTGCAGGCGGACGTGGAGGCATTGTATAAAAGGATTGCCATCAGGGGGCGTGCATACGAACGGGACATTCCGCGCGATTTTTTGGAGGATGTGGTCCAGGCGTATAACCACTTTTTCTTCCATTACACCGAGACCCCACTGTTGGTGGTCAACACGACGGAAATCGACTTTGTGAAACGAAAGGGGGACCTTGACGATCTGATCAGACAGATCCATTCGATGAAGCGGGGAACGCAGTATTACGTCCCGCTTGGATCCTAAGCGGACCGAGACGGGCAGGACAGGACACCTCGAGAGCCGGCAGAGAAGTCACCCCGAACGGAGACCGTCGGGAGTGGCGAGTTCGCTGACGGTGTCAGATCAGCATGGGCAACCGAGGACCTCCCGGCACGGCCGGGAGGTCTTTTTTTTGGCCATGAACCATAAACCATGAACGCCTTTAGCGGTCATCGGTCATCGGTCAACGGTCATCGGAACGAAAGGAGGGATCGATCGTGGCGACAGCGCGGGTAACGACGGTCACCTTACAGGAGATGAAGGATCGCGGTGAAAAGGTCTCCATGCTTACCGCCTACGACTACCCCATTGCCCGGCTGCTAGATGAGGTGGGGGTCGAGGTGATCCTGGTGGGGGACTCGTTAGCCATGGTGGGGCTCGGCTATGAGACCACCCTGCCGGTCACCATGGAGGAGATGCTTCACCATGTTCGGGCCGTGAGCCGGGGGGTGAAACGGGCCCTCGTGGTGGCCGATATGCCCTTCGGGTCGTATCAGGTGAGCCAGGAAGAGGGGATCCGGAACGCCGGGCGATTTCTCAAGGAAGCGGGAGCTCATGCGGTCAAGCTGGAAGGGGGGCGAGGAGTGGCAGACCTCACGCGGCGCCTCACAGGTATTGGCATCCCGGTGATGGGGCACCTGGGACTCACCCCGCAGATGGTCCATCAGTTCGGGGGCTTCAAAGTCCAGGCCCGGACCGCGGCTGCCGCCGAGCGGCTGTTGGAGGAGGCCTTACTCCTCGAGGACGCGGGGATCTTTTCCCTCGTCCTCGAAGGGATTCCCTGGCAGGTGGCAGAAGTCATCACGGGAGAGCTCCGGGTCCCCACGATTGGGATTGGGGCGGGGTCCTCCTGCGATGGCCAGGTGCTGGTGACCAACGACCTTCTGGGCCTCTTCGACGACTTTACCCCCAAGTTCGTCAAGCGATACGCCGGCTTGAAGGAGACGATCACGGCAGCCTTCGCGCAGTACCACCGGGAGGTCAAAGCTGGTCAGTTCCCGGGTCCCGAACACGCGTTCCGCTTCGATGAAGGGGAAAGCCGTCGATGGGAGCAGCATCTGAACCGACGGCGTCGGCAGGTCAAGAGCCTCGGGAGAGGCTGAGGTACACCGATGGAGATTATCCGCGATGTGACGGCAATGCAGAGCAGGGTGACTGCGCTCCGACAGCAGGGAAGACAGATCGGCTTCGTCCCCACCATGGGCTACCTGCACGAAGGCCACCTCTCCCTCTGCCGGGCTGCTCGCATCGAGAACCACATCCTGGCAGTCAGCATCTTTGTCAACCCTGCCCAGTTCGATCGGCAAGAGGATCTGGAGAATTATCCTGTTGACCTCGAAAGGGATCTCGTCAAGGCGGAGGCAGAGGGGACCGATCTCGTCTTTGTCCCTGAACAGAAGACTGTCTACCCGCCCGGGTATGCCACCTTTGTCGAGGTAGAGAGCCTCTCGGGCCGGTGGGAGGGGGCGTACCGCCCCGGGCATTTCCGCGGGGTGACGACGGTGGTGATGAAACTCTTCCATATCGTAAAGCCACACCGGACCTATTTCGGCCAGAAGGATTACCAGCAGGCCCGCATCGTTCACCAGATGGTCAAAGATCTCGATATGGATGTCGAGGTAATTGTGCTGCCCACCGTCCGGGAGTCGGATGGGCTCGCCTTGAGCTCCCGAAACGTGAACCTGACGGCCGAGGAGCGGCGGCAGGCCCCGATGCTCTACCGGGCCCTCTGCGGGGTAGCCGATCGAGTCAAGAGTGGGGAGCAGGATGCGCGAGCGCTCGTAGAGGAGATGCATCGGGTGATCCAAGAAGGGACCTCTGCCACGATTGACTACGTCGCCCTCTGCGATCCTGAGTCCCTGGAGTCTCTGGAAAAAGTGGAGGGCCCAGCCGTCGCGCTGCTGGCCGTGCGCTTTTCGAAGGCGCGTCTCATCGACAACCTTTTAATGAATACGCACTGAAAGGGGGGATGAAATGCATCGGATCATGCTGGCTTCCAAGATTCACCGGGCGGTGGTGCAGGAGGTGAACCTCCACTACGAGGGAAGCATCACCATCGATGAAGAGATTCTCAACGCTGCTAATGTCCTGCCCTACCAGCAGGTGCAAGTATATAACCTCAGCACCGGCGCCCGTTTTGAGACGTATGCCCTCGCGGGTGAGGCCGGCTCGGGCAAGATCGTCGTCAACGGGGCGGCGGCGCGTCTGGTGCATCGAGGCGACCTCTTGATCATTGCAGCCTACGCCCTGATTGAGGAGGCCCGGGCGGCAGAGCACAAACCCAAGATTGTCCACGTGGACGAGCAGAACCGGATTGCCGCCACGCTCTAAAGGGCATGGGGAACACCGGCCAAGTTGATGCCCTCCGGCTCGGGCAGTTTTCCGCCTTAGCCCCATATCTGTCCCTTCAATTTCTCCTTCCCCCAAAATAGAGTGCTCGGCCTGCGACCACAGAAAATTTGTCGGAAGGTATTGATTTTTCTTGACAAAGGGGGGGCGGGTATATATTTTTGCGGTCTAAGTGGGATGAAATGGATGGAAATGGTATGGAGTGTGCATATAGGGCATCAGCATGAGATTCATCGGACGGTTCCCGCACACCATCGACGAGAAGGGGCGACTCAGCATCCCCTCCAAATTCCGTCAGACCTTGCAGGATCGGGGACAGAACATCCTTGTCCTCACCGACTTTGATACCTGCATTACCGCCTATCCTCTCGATGTGTGGGCTCGCCTTGAAGAAAAGATACAAAACCAGAGTAACTTTGAAAAGGACATCCGCGCCTTCCTGCGCCTTTTCTACTCCGGGGCGAGTGAGTGCCCGGTCGATGGGCAAGGGCGCATCTTGCTCCCGCCTCACCATCGGGAGAAGGCGGGGCTCAATCGGGAGGTGATTATCGTCGGGGCGCTCAGTCGGATCGAGATCTGGGATCGGGAGCGGTGGGAGCAATTCCTGACCGCCTCCCCGGTGAGCTTTGAGGATATCGCCAGCAAGTTGGCCCAGTTGGGGATTTGATCAAGGAGGAGAGATGGGTGTGGTGGAGAAGCGGAAAACGGAGCGGATTGCGATCTTCCGCCTGGACGGGTCGATCAATCTGGTGCGGATGATGGCGCTCCGGGATGCCATCATCAAGGTGATGGCAGAGGGCTACCTTCAGGTCATTCTGGACTGTAGCCTCCTCTGTTCCGTGAATGCAAAGAGCCTGGAGGTCTTGAGCAGCACCCTCTGCCGGCTCCGGCGCTTCGGTGGCGATGTGAGTCTGCTGGCGCTCTCCTCTGAGGTCGAAGAAACGTTTCGGGACGCCGGGGTGTACCCCTTCTTTGAGCACTACACGGAGGAGCTGCGGGCCCTGGAAGCTTGTCGGCTAAAGCGGCTCGCCATGGCGGGGTGAAGATTGGGCATATTCCGGTCCTGGTCCGGGAAGTGTTGGCCACCCTGCAGCCGAGAGCAGGGGGAGTGTACTTGGACTGCACCGTCGGGGGCGGAGGCCACGCCGAAGCGATTCTCGAGGCGGCAGGACCGCCGTGTCGGGTGGTGGGGATCGATCGGGACCCGGAGGCGATCAGAGTTGCCGCGGGTCGGTTGGGGCGGTTCGGCGACCGGGTGAGGTTGGTCCGGGAGGATTTCCGAGAGCTTCCTCGCCTGGTGTCGGAACTGCGTTTGGAGGGATTGAACGGGGTCCTCTTTGATCTGGGAGTCTCGTCGCTGCAGATTGGCGATCCCAGCCGGGGGTTTAGCTTCAGCATCGAGGGCCCCCTCGATATGCGGATGGATCGGGAGAGCGGGGCTCCGGCGGCCCGAGAACTCCTTCACGAACTTTCGGAGGAGCGCCTCGCACGGATCATCCGGGAGTACGGAGAGGAACGGTGGGCGCGTCAGATCGCCCGGTGGATTGTAAGCGCACGGAGACAGGGATCTCTGGAGACCACACGAGATCTGGCTGCGGTTGTGACCCGGGCTATCCCGCGGCGATTCTGGCCACGCCGGATCCATCCAGCGACCCGCACCTTTCAGGCGATCAGAATCGCCGTGAATCAGGAATTGGACGGGCTGGAGGAGGGACTCGAGAGGGCGGCCGGACTGCTGAAGCCTGGCGGCCGGATCGTTGTGATCTCCTTTCACTCCTTGGAGGATCGGGTGGTCAAGCATCTATTCCGCCGGCTGGCGGCACGCGGGGCGGTCCCGGGTGTCAGGATCCTTACCCGACGTCCTGTCACGCCTACAGCCGAGGAGACAGCACAGAACCCTCGCGCTCGGAGTGGTAAGCTTCGGGCCGCGGAGCGGCGGGAGATGGAGGGTGACGTCTAAGGCCCGTTTAACATGGTTGCAGCCGGAACTCCCCTTCGGCGTCCGGGCTCGGCGTGGGAAGCAGCGGCTCAAACCGGAACTTAAACCCATACTCGTGGCCGGCGGGGTTCTGCTGCTCGGTCTGCTCCTCTACGTGGGGCAACATATCCAGGTCGTGCGTCTTGGCTATCAGATAGAGGATCTCCGGGTAGCGCAGGTCAGCCTGATCCAAGAGGGCAAGGCGCTTGAGGTGGAGCTCGGCCGACTCCGCTCCCTGACGAAAGTCGAAGACCTCGCCCGCCGTGAGCTGGGCATGGTCAATCCCGTTCCCGGGCAGATCATCCTGCTTGAGGAGAAGCGAGAGGGAGGGTAAGGTCAATGGAGAATTGCCGATGACCTCTTCCTTTGGCACCCCGTCTCGGTTTAGGATCGCCATACTGGCCCTGTTGCTTACCGCCTTTTTGGGCCTCGTGGCCGCTCGCCTTTACTCCATCCAGATCATTCGGCATCACGATCTCGGCACTCGAGCCACAGGGCAGTATCGACGCCACATCCCGGTGGCCACGAAGCGGGGGACGATCTATGATCGCAGGGGTCGGGCATTGGCGATCAGTCTGGATGCGGCGTCGGTCTTTGCCCATCCCGGCTTGATCGAGCGCCCTCGGGCCACCGCATCCCGGTTGGCCCAGGTGCTCAAGCTTCCCGTACGCGAGATCGAGGGAAAGCTCCGGAGTGATCGACCCTTCGTGTGGATCCAACGCAAGGTCGATCCGGAGCGGGTGAAGGCTCTCGTAAAGTTGAACCTTCAGGGGGTCGGCCTTGTTCCCGAAGGGAAACGGTATTATCCTAAGAAGAACCTCGCAGCCCACCTCATCGGTTTTGTCGGGGTTGATGACAGAGGATTGGAGGGGGTAGAGCTTGAATATGATCGCCTCTTGACTGGCGGGTCACGGTCCTTCGTCGGCCGGGTCGACGCCCTGAGGAGAATCGTCTTTCGAGAGGCCGAGGAGAGCCACGCGGGCTCGGATCTGTACCTCACCATCGATGAGGTGATCCAGCACGTGGCGGAGCGGCACCTCACCGAGGCGGTTCGAAGCTCCGGGGCGAAGGCAGGAACGGTCGTTGTCATGGATCCGGCCACCGGCGAGATCCTGGCTCTGGCCAACACCCCCTCCTATAACCCCAACACATACTGGAAATATCGCCCCGCCGTGCGCCGGAATCGGGCCGTGACCGATTCCTACGAGCCCGGATCCGCCTTCAAACTGGTCCTCGCCGCCGCCGCCTTGGAAGAGAAACTGGTCAGCCCTAACGATCTCTTTTACGGTGAGGGTGGGGTGATCGAGGTGGCGGGAACGAAGATTCGAGACCTCGGGCACGAAGTCGCTGCCACGTCCATGCAGCTCATTGCTGCCATGAGCGCCGTGGCCAACGGGGGGAATCTGGTCCGCCCCCACGTGGTTAAGGCGGTTCGCAACGCAGGAGACGGCATCGAGGAGATCCGGCCCCTCCCGGTCCGGCGAGTGATCTCGTCCGAGACCGCCCGGACCCTTACTTCGATCTTGACCGAGGTCGTGGAGCGGGGGACGGGACAGGCGGCGGCGCTGCAGGGCTACCGCGTGGCGGGCAAGACCGCGACGGCGCAAAAGTTCGACCAGAAAATCGGGCGCTATTCGCACACCAAGGTGATGGCCTCCTTCGTCGGCTACGTCCCTGCCGAAGATCCCCGGCTCGCCATCCTGGTGCTTATTGATGAGCCGGAGGGCCTTGCCTGGGGGGGGAGCGTGGCGGCCCCTGTCTTTCGGGAAATCGCGCAGGAGGTTTTGGGCTATCTCGAAATTGCTCCTATCCATGCCCGAGACGAGCGAGTAGTTCAGAGATCTTATGAAACTCCTTCGAGAGTTAATTGACGGCTTGCCCTATACCCTCCTGCAAGGGGACCTGGATGAGGAGGTCGCCGCGGTCGAGTACGATTCCCGGCAAGCGGGACCGCAGAGTCTCTTTGTGTGCATTCGGGGAGCGCGAGATGACGGGCATTGTTTCATCCCCGAGGCCGTCCGCCGGGGGGCCGTGGCCGTCCTCGTGGACCACGATATTCAATCAGCCGGAGGGCCACCGGTCCCCGGGACCATCCTCCAGGTCGGAGAGTCTCGGCGCGCCCTGTCCCATGTGGCGACTCGCTTTTACGACTCTCCATCTCGTGAGCTGTGCCTCACGGGGATCACGGGGACCAACGGGAAGACCACGGTGAGCTATCTCGCTGAAGCGGTGCTCCGAGCCGGCGGCCGCCGGGTCGGGGTGATCGGCACGGTCGAGTACCGGTGCGAGGGGGTCTGCCGGGAGGCGGAGCGGACGACCCCTGAGGCCTCGGATCTGCAGGCGCTGCTCCGGTGGATGCGCGCGCAAGGAGCGGATGCCGTCGTTATGGAGGTCTCCTCCCACTCTCTGGTTCTGCATCGGGTGTTAGGGTGCGCCTTTGACGTGGCCGTCTTTACCAACCTGACCCAAGATCACCTGGACTTCCACGGGACGATGGAGAACTATTTCGAGGCCAAGGCGCAGTTCTTCACAATGCTCCGGGAAAAGGAGGGGGCCGCGGTTCTCAACTTGGATGACCCGGCAGGGAAACGACTCCAGGAGATGATGCCTGGACGGGTGGTGACGTACGGGCTCACCGCAGAGGCAGATGTGACCGCGCTGACTCCCGCCTATACCCTTCAAGGGATCCGCGCGACCATCCGAACCCCCTGGGGGACGGGCAAGCTTCAGTCCCCGCTTCTCGGCCGGCATAATCTGTACAATCTCCTCGCGGCGGTCGGTGTCGGAGGCGCGCTCGGGATCCCCGTAAAGCGAGTGGTGGAGGGTCTTGCCACGGTTCGCAACATCCCGGGCCGGCTGGAGCCTGTTGAGGCAGGGCAACCCTTCGATGTGGTGGTGGATTATGCCCACACCCCCGATGCCCTCGCGTGGGTCCTCCGGGCTCTCCGCGAACTCTGCACGGGGCGACTCACGGTCGTCTTCGGCTGCGGTGGCGACCGGGACCGGAAGAAACGCCCCCTGATGGGAGAGGCAGCTGCCCAGTGGGCTGACCGGGTCTTCCTCACCTCCGATAATCCTCGGAGCGAGGCGCCCGAAGCCATTGTGGAGGAGATCAGGGAGGGGGTGAAAAGGGTGCCGGGAGGGGAGGACAGGACCATCGTCCGCGTCGATCGGCGTGAGGCGATCGAGGCGGGGCTGCAGGAGGTCCGGCCCGGGGATATGATCCTTATTGCCGGCAAGGGGCACGAGAGGACGCAGACCGTTGGACGCCAGGTCATTCCCTTCGATGACCGGCAGGTGGCCCGTGATGTGTTGCGGCAGCTGGGATACGACCAATGAGGTTCAGGGTTCAGGGTTCAGAGTTCATGGATTAAGAACCTGGCTTTACCATGAACCATCAACTATGAACCGCGTGCCATGAACCATGAACCCTTACCCCTGAACCGGAGAGGGCGATGGTTGGACTCGCGGTCAAAGACATAGTGGCGGCCACAAAGGGGACCCTGATCGCCGGCGAGCCGGATCAGGGCGTGGAGAGTTTCTCTACGGACACCCGAACGCTCAGGCCTGGGGACCTTTTCATCGCCCTCAAGGGGAGGAACTTCGACAGCCATGCCTTCCTGCCGCAAGCCCTGGCGCAAGGGGCCACGGGGTGTGTGGTCTGCTGTCCCTCCGGGATCCCCCTCCCCCCGGGTTTCGTCGTGATTCAGGTCGAAGAGACGCTCTGGGCTCTGGGACAAATTGCGCAACTGTGGCGGAGGCGGTATCCGGTGAGGGTCGTGGTGATTACGGGAAGCAACGGGAAGACCACCACGAAAGAGATGACGGGGAGCATCCTCCGTCAGGGGTTTCGCGTCCTCGTCTCCTCGGGGAACCTGAACAATCTGATCGGCGTACCGCTGACCCTTTTCCAGCTCCGGCGAGAGCATCAGGTCGCGGTCCTCGAGCTGGCGATGAACGCGCGGGGGGAGATCCATCGCCTCACGGAGATGGCGGAGCCGGACGTGGGGGTGATCACCAACATCGGAGAAGCTCATCTGGAGTTTCTCGGGTCGGTGGAAGAGGTGGCCGAGGCAAAGGGGGAACTCCTCCCTTTTCTCAGTGGAGAGCGGGTGGCTGTCCTGAACCTGGATGATTCGTATCTCAGCCCTCTCCTCCCGAGGGTTCGGGGTCGTCTTCTCACCTTCGGCGTCGGCCCCGGCGCGGACGTCCGGGCGGAGCGGGCCCGCGTGCAACGTGACGGCCGGACCTTTTTCACGCTCTGTGCCGGGAGGAGAAAGCGGCCGGTCCGACTGAACGTGCCAGGCCGTCTCAACGTGTCCAACGCGCTCGCTGCCGCCGCCGTGGGGACCGCCCTCGGTCTTGATCTGGATGCCATCGCCGCGGGCCTCGAGCGGGCGCCGGCAGCACCCATGCGGATGCAAAAGGTCCTCCATCCCTCGGGGGCTGTGATCATCAACGACGCCTATAATGCAAATCCGACTTCTATGGCGGCGGCTCTTGAGACCTTCTTTCACATGAGCAAGGGGGCAGAGGCTATTGTTGTGCTCGGGGACATGTTGGAGCTGGGATCGGTGTCGGAGGCGGCTCATCGGAGTGTCGGCGCTTTAGTGGCCCGAAGGCGCCCGGCACACTTGATTACGCTGGGGGAGAAGGCGCGGGCGATCGGTGAGGGGGCCGTCCGCACTGGGTTTGATACGGCAAGGATCACCTGTTGCCGCGACCATGAGGAGGCCCAGGCTGTACTGCGGGCGCACTTGGGGAGGGCCCCATGGGTCCTCGTGAAGGCATCGCGGGGGATGGGACTCGAAAAAATCCTCGAGGGGCTGTAATGCTGTATTACTTCCTCTATCCACTGGTCGAGTATCACACGGTCTTCAACGTCTTCCGCTATGTGACCTTCCGCACGGCGGGCGCGATCATGACATCCCTGCTTCTCAGCCTCGTCCTGGGCCCCTATATCATCAAACGGCTCCGGGGACTTCATGTGGGTCAGCAGATCCGCGAGGATGGTCCCGGGACCCATATCGGGAAGGCCGGAACGCCCACGATGGGCGGGCTGCTCATCCTCACGGCTGTCACCGGATCGACGCTCCTCTGGGCCAACCTCACCTATCGGTTTGTCTGGCTCATCCTCCTGGGGACGTTGGCCATGGGGGTGGTGGGGTTTATAGATGATTACTTGAAGCTGAAACGGCAGAGCAGTAAGGGGTTAGCCCCGCGATACAAGTTTGCCTGTCAGATCCTCCTCGGGCTTGGCGTGGGCTGCTACCTCTATCTCGCCCCGGTGGATGGATTCACCACCCGGTTGAGCATTCCCTTTGTCAAGTGGTGGGTGCCGGACCTCGGAGCGGCGTACATCTTATTGGTGATGCTCATGATCGTCGGATGCAGTAATGCGGTCAACCTCACTGACGGATTGGACGGGCTGGCGACGGGACCGATGATTATGGCATCTGGCGCCTATACTGTGCTGGCGTACATGGCTGGACATGCCACCATCGCCCGCTACCTTCAGGTGATCGCCGTTCGCGAATCGAGTGAGGTCACCATCTTCGGAGGCGCGGTCTTGGGGGCCTCGCTCGGATTTCTCTGGTTCAATGCGTATCCCGCCCAAATCTTTATGGGAGACACCGGATCCTTGGCGCTTGGGACGGCACTCGCCCTGTTGGCGGTCCTGACCAAACACGAGCTCCTCCTCGTGATTATTGGGGGGGTCTTTGTCATCGAGACCGTTTCGGTCCTCCTCCAGGTCTTTTCCTACAAGACGACCGGTCGCCGGATCTTTCGCATGGCGCCGATCCACCACCATTACGAACTCAACGGGTTAGCGGAACCCAAGATCTTTGTTCGGTTCTGGATCATCTCTTTCCTCCTGGCGCTCATTTCGCTCACCACCTTGAAACTCAGATGAGAGGCGTTCATGGTTCAGAGTTCAAGCGGTTCAGGGATCAGGGTTCGGGGTCCACAGACGGTTCAGGGTTCAGAGTTGGGGGTTCAGGGTCCAAAGGCTTATAGTCCGAGCTCCACCATGAACTATGAACCATGAACCATCCACCATGAACCGTTGGCCATGAACTATGAACCATGAACTCTGAACTGTTTGGGAACTGTGAACCGTGAACAGGGAAACACTATGGTGGACAAGCGGGCATTGGACGTGCAACGGAAGCGAGTGACGGTCGTGGGGCTCGGGCGCAGCGGGGCCGCTGCGTGTAAGCTCCTGGTGAGTCGGGGGGCGCTTGTGACCGGCAGCGATCATCGTCCGGCCGAAGAGATCGAGACCAATCTCGCCGACCTCGAACGGAGAGGGGTGCGGTGTGAGTTCGGACGCCATCGGCTGGAGACGTTTCTCCAGGCCGACCTGATCATCCTGAGCCCAGGGGTTGAATCAAACCTCCCCCTCCTGCAGCAGGCCCGGTCCCAGGGGGTCCGAGTCTGGAGCGAGGTCGAACTGGCGTTTCGGGCCACTGAAGCCTCCTTCGTTGCCATTACCGGGACAAACGGGAAGAGTACGACCACCACCTTGATCGGGCTGATGGTCAAGCACGCGGGGAAAAAGGCGATAGTCGCAGGCAATATCGGGACCGCGCTCTGCGACGTGGTGCCGGGGCTTTCTCCAGAGTATTGGGTGGTGGCCGAAATCTCCAGCTTTCAGCTGGAGACCATCGAGGCCTTCCGTCCTCAGGTGGCCCTCCTGCTGAATGTGACGCCGGATCACCTGGACCGGTATGCGGACCTGGCCCAGTACTCGGGGGCGAAGGCCCGGATCTTCCTCAATCAGCAGTCCCATGACATGGCGATCTTGAACGCCGACGACCCGTTGACCGTCGAAGCGGGCGCCCAAGGCAAGGCCAGACAGATCTTCTTTAGTCAGCGTCAAGCCGTGAAGGAGGGGGCGTTTTTGAAGGAGGAAACGTTCTGGCTCCGACTGGGAGGGAAAGGGGAGGCCATCTGTTCCCGGCAGGACCTCAAGATCCGGGGAGCCCACAACACCGAAAACGTCCTGGCCGCCCTTGCCGCTGCGGGACTGTTGGGGGTTCCCTCCCACTCCATGCGGGAAGTCCTGAAACAGTTTGGGGGGCTCGAGCATCGCCTTGAGGCGGTGGCGGAGATCGCCGGGGTCCAGTACATCAATGACTCCAAGGGGACGAACGTGGGGGCCACGGTGAAATCGCTCGAGAGTTTTCCCGCAGGAAAGGTGGTCCTCATCGCCGGCGGGCTCGATAAGGGTGCCGACTTTAGGCCCCTGATCCCTCCAGTCAAGGAGCGAGTGAAAGCGACCATCCTCATCGGCCAGGCTCGGGAGAAGCTGCAGGCGACCCTGCAAGGTGTCTGTCCCGTCCAGGAGGCTGCGAGCCTGGAAGGGGCGGTGGAGGCTGCGGCTACCCTCGCCGCTCAAGGGGATGTGGTCCTCCTTTCCCCGGCCTGTGCGAGCTTCGACATGTTCCGGGATTTCGAAGAGCGAGGGCGGGCGTACAAGGCGGCGGTGAAACGGCTCAGGGATTGAGGAGAAGGCCGCGATGCGGGGGGAGTACGATAAGGTCCTTTTCACCATCACCCTGATCTTGGTGGGCCTAGGGATTCTCATGGTGTACAGTGCGAGCGCCATTCGGGCCCAGGAGCAATTCGGGGATCCTTCTTTCTTTCTGAAGCGGCACGTCGTATGGGCAGTCGTGGGTCTCACCACTCTCATCTGGGTTTTGGGACAGGACTACCGCCAGCTTCAGCGGTGGGCCCCCCTGCTTTATCTCCTCTCGGTCCTGTTCTTGATCGTCGTCTTGATCCCGGAGGTGGGGACGAAGGTGAACGGGGCTCGACGGTGGATTCGGTTTGCCAGCCTCTCATTTCAGCCGGCCGAATTCGCCAAATTCGGGCTCATCCTCTACTTGAGCCGCCTCTTGGCGAGGAAGGGGGAGCGGGTCCGCGAGTTTACGGATGGACTCTTGCCTCCCGTCATCCTCGCTGCCGTCGTGGCAGGACTCATTGTGCTCCAACCCAATTACGGGACTGCCCTGGTGATCTTCGCAAGCGTGGGAGCCCTCCTCTTTGTTGCTGGGACGAGAGTCTCGCACCTGGCCCTGGTGGGCCTTGGGATGGCGCCTCTCGTGGGGCTGCTCCTGATGGGGGCCCCGCACGTTCGGGGGCGGGTCCTGGCTATGGTGGATCCCTCTCATGCCTCTCCCCGCTTTCTCTA
>LXTG01000086.1 GCA_001643535.1 candidate division NC10 bacterium SPGG6
ATGGCCATGACGATATCCAAGCTGTCATGGAGCAAGCTCTGGCAGGCGTTGAACCCCCTCCTCCTGCCGCTCTTGCATCTCGTCTACCTGGACCGCCACGGCATAAGGAACCTCCTGGTGTACGACCTCAAAAACCTTCTCCCGGATAATCTCAGCCACAAGAAGATATTGGGGCTGATCTGTCACCTGCCCAGGAGGGAAGAAAGGAGGGGCCTCTGGAAGATACGTGAGCAGGACTCGCTCCAACCGGTCCAAGTTGACCCCCTCCGTGGCCGAGATGGGGACTACCTCGGATGACGGCATCAGCGTCTGACACTCCTCCATCACGGGGAGGAGGTGTTGCTTCGGCTCGACCAGGTCGACTTTATTCAGGGCTATAAGGATCGGGGTCTTCATCTCCCTCAGATGGCCCTGGACCAGTCGGTCCTCATCGGAAAGGGCATCGGAGGCGTCGATCATCCAGAGGATGACATCGACCTCCTCTAAGGTCCTGAGAGCGAGCCTGACCATCTCTCGGTTGAAGAGGTTCTCCGCGTGGTGAATGCCCGGAGTATCGAGGAAGATCATCTGGTGCGTCTCGGTCGTTCTCACACCAGCAATCCGATTGCGGGTCGTTTGTGGCTTTGGAGAGACAGCGGTGACCTTCTGACCCACAAAGCGGTTGATTAAGGTGGACTTGCCCACGTTGGGCCGCCCGATGACAGGAATGAATCCTGCCTTATGGCCTGCGGGGCCCCCCATCATAGTCATAGTGTTCCCCCTACCCGAAAAATAGCAAGGTCCGGGCGATCCGGCAATCCACGATCTTTACGACCTGCAGAGCGGTCCGATTTCCGCCATTCTGAAGCTATCAGCAACCGGCTGTCCGTTACTAGAATGCTGGACGGCTAGCTCGCGAGCGGGCTGGACCGCTGGACGGCCGGCAGGCTACGAACCTGGAATACCTACACACCGAGAATCATGCCACGCTATAACCCTCCAAGCATTCCAGCAAGCCAGCTTACCAGCATTCTAGCGGCTGACAGCTAACAATTTGTTGATGCTGACCGCTGACTGCTGATAGCTGACATTTGGAGGGGTACTAGACAGCCGAACTGCTGTCGATCGGCCATGAGCTAGTCCCCCTTGGCCATCTCGGTTGGGGGAAGGATATGGGAAAGGCCTTATTCTATGCGAGGAGGTGCCGCAGGAGAGTACCGATGAGGAAGAGCTCCTTACCGACGTCGTCGGCAAGGAAGTACAGGCCATGGATCGCGCCGTCCCCATGGGGAGCATCCCGCGTCCATATCACTTCCATCTCAGCCTCTACGGGGGAGAGAATGAGCCACGGAGGGACCGCCACGCTCAAACGCGTTTGGGGTGGAACCCTTTGAGGAAGCACAATCATCATTCCAGTGTCGCTTAAATTCTGCGCCCGGCCCGGCAGGCATGTATCCGGGGGCATCCGGCAGGTGACCTCCAAATCGATGGAGATGCGGAGGGAAGCACGGGGGGTCGGGCCCGCCTGGAACGCCAGGAGCCGCCCCCAGATGAGGGAATCGGTCCCGGCCCACTCGGTGAACTGCAAGCCCATCCGACCGGGAGTGTTCTCGGCCAGCCAGACCACCACCGCCTCGGCCCGGGCGCTCTGGTTCCCCGCGATTAGGAGGAGGCTCACCCAGGTGCCAGCGGCCAGGGGCCGTGGGACCTCGAGCAGCAGCCCCCCCTGGCTGACGTTCTTGGTGAGGCCGAAGGTCCGGTAACCTGGGACCGCCGGGCTCTCGCAGAGGACCGGCAACCGGAGCCGAAACCGGGGATACTGGCGCGTTTGGGTTTGTTCCCTGCTTTGCTCCAATGTCGCTCCGTCCCGGCTCATCTTTTTTACCGTATGTGTGGTGCTGCAATCATCGGGGAGAGTCCCTACACCCATGGATCCCCCAGCTCAACAGACTGCTGGCGCAGAAAATTCACTTCGGCGGTGAAAGTGGGACTTTACCCAAAAAATAAAGACGCCTCAGGAAGGAACTTATTCCTCCTTGAGGCGTCATGGCCTTTATCGAGCGGCCCGGCCTTGGGGCCTCTCGACCTCTCGCGCGATTCCAGTTCTCCCTGGATACCGAAGCCTTCTCCCGGTGTCAAGGAGTTTCTTCGAAGGGGCCGAGGAGATCCTCGGCCTTCAAGACCGTCGGGACGACCTCCCTGAGACTCGACGCCGGCTCTCTTGCCGCATCCGTGAGGAAAGGGCTCCTTCCATAAACTCTAGCCCTGTCCGGTAGATGAGGTCGCGCTCCCCAGCCGACCCGACTTCACATCGGTGGGCTACCGAGCGGACCACCTGACGCTCCAACCCCACCTGCTGCTCGCTTAACAAGAGGCTCAGGAACAAGGTCGTCCCGGGCCGGTCCCCTACCACCCACCGGGGATGGCGCCGCCCGTCTTTTTTCACTCGCCTCCCTCGCTCCACCCCCCCTCGTCGGGGTCTTTGGCCCAAATCCCCTCCGCTGTCCCTCCCGGTGTTTCCTCATCCGAGGCCACGATCTGACGAAGGAGTGTGCCGATGAGGAAGAGTTCCTTGCCGATGTCGTCCGCCCGGAAGCGCAGGCCGTGGAGCACACCGTCCCCCTCAGGCGCGGACCGGGTCCACACCACTTCCATCTCCGCCTCCACTGAGGGGAGGGTGAGCCACGGTGGAACCGTCACCGTCAGCTGCGTCTGAGGAGAGAGGTCCTGGCTGAGGACGAGCAGCAGGCCGCCGTCGCTAAGGTTCTCGATCCGGCCTGGCAGGGTCGTATCTGGCTGGTCCCGGCAGGTAACGTCTAGGACCATCGGGATGCGGACAGAGGCCCGGGATTTCGGGCCTGCCTGAAGGTCCAGGAGCTGCTCCCAGGCGAGGCGGTCGGCCTCGGTCATCATGGTGAACTTGAGACCCATGCGGGAGGGGGGATCCTCGGCCGTCCAGACCACCGCCCCCTCGGCCCGGGCGTTCCGATCCCCCATAAGCAAGAGGAGGCGCGTGGGGGTATCCGGCGCCAGCGCCTGCGGCACTTCGAGCAGCAGCCCACCCCGGCTCACATTCTGGGTGAGACCGACGGTCCGATAGCCAGTGATCGCCGGGCTTTCGCAGAAGACGGGCATCCGAAGCGGGACCCGGGGATGCTGGCGGCTCGCGGGACGGTCTACGGTTTGCTCCACGGTCGTTCCCTCCCGATTGATCTTTACTCGGATCTCCCGAAATTCGTCGAGGGGATTCGCCGCGAAGCAATCGCCATCAATACCGCTGCCCGTTTACGCCTTCTTTCTCTGGCGACTTATCCTTCTCGGGTTCATCAATGAGGAGCCCCTCGGCGACCCCGGTAGTCTGCCCTATGGCCATGTCGACCGTATCTTTATATTCCCGAAATCACTCCAAGAGAAGCCCCACGCCATGTACGAACCACGCCCCCACCCACGGCGCGCTGCTATCGGGTGCCACCCCGGCACATCTTATGATCACATAAATCAATGAGAACCAAAAGGGTTTTGTGGCCGCCCCTCAAGCGGATCTCTTTCCATGCTACCGTGATTACAGCCTAAGCATGCCCACGATCGCCTTCAGCCTCGCGGGACTAATCGGCTTCTCGAGAAATTCCGAGACCTTCAACTGCTCTGCTTGGGCCTTTACATCCTTGCTTCCTTCAGCGCCGACCACAACAATGGCAATCGCTGGGTTGAAAATCCGGAAGATGCGCACGAGATCCCAACCACTCAGGGCGAACCCATGTACGGGAGGAAGGTCGAGGTCGATGATGGCGACCTCACAAGGGCATTCCTTCATCTTCTTGATGGCCTGCCAGCTATCTGCTGCCGTTTCGACTGTATACCCTGCACCCAGGAGCGACACCTGCAGTCCCTCGCGGCAATGGCGATCATCATCCACAACAAGAATCTTCTTCTTCTGTACAGCTACTGGCTCGCGGCACTGCTCAATGGGCTGCAGCGTATCTATGGCATCCGGCCCATGCAAAAGGATTCGTTTCGCCCCGCCACGTCTTCGAGGAGTGAACTGCCTTTTCTCCATATCCCCCTTCCGGAGAACGCCATCAGGCCCATACCGTTTGCCGATCCCTTCTCCCGCCCAATCCTACCTCAAAACAACCGCCCGGAAAGGAAGGGAAGCTTGCCGGCAGTTCATCGAGCGATAGCGTTTGGACCTACCTCCCATACAGCTATCCCGTCCAGAGTATCCCTCACAAGCAACCGCATGGATAAGGATAAGGCAGACTCCATGCCAAATCGTAGGAAGGGCCACCGCGGGCGAGGGGAATCGTCCTGATTTGCCCTGTTTTGTACTGACCCCCACCGCAGGGTGTGCGTGGCGGTGAGCCTTTCCGAGCATGGATGCATGTAAGATTTACATGGCACTGATGTAAGGATTACACGAAACACAGTGTGCAATATTTTCGCTTATGGCAGAGGAGGAAGGATTGCAGGGAAACGATGGAAGAAGTCGAGCGAGCTCTCTCTTCATCTCATGATGTGCGCCAGTTCCTCCGCTAGGACCTGGGCCTTGTCCGCGAGATTGAAAGCCCGAAGGAAATCCTTGATCGAAAGTGCCTCTTTGGCCTTAGACAGAAAGACCCGAATGGTTGAAAAGATCTCCTGCTGGTCCTGGCCTAAGGTTTCCTGATCGATCCGACTAAACAATTGTTCTGTTCCTTCGATTTTGGCCTCCGCCTCATGTTTCATTTGATCCTCTTTCTCACCGCCCACCTGGGGCAAGAGCTTGGGAGCAGTGGAAGCCGGCTTCTCTTCCACCGCGTGCGGTTTCGGCGGAGCGGGAGAAGGCGGGCCCACCACGGCCTTCGATTTGGCACAGCCCGCCATGATGACTGCAAGGAGAATAGGATAGCAAAGCGGCTTCATCGCTACTGCTTCTATAGATTCTTCCGCGCTCCCCCGCGGCACGTCTCCCTGCGGGGTCATGAATGGACCTAGCCTACTGGGAGCCGGACGACCATGGTTGTCCCTCGGCCGACCTTAGATGAGACTTCGATGGAGCCATCATGCATCTGGGCGACCCGGTAAACCAACGAGAGACCGATGCCGCTTCCACCGGGTTTCGTCGTGTAATAGAGGTGAAAAATTTTGTCGATGTCTTCGGGCGGGATCCCGACCCCGGTGTCGGCGATGCTCACCCGGACAATCTCGCCCCCCTCCTGTTCCGTCGAAATGGCGACGGTACCACCGGTTGGCATAGCCTGACAAGCGTTCAGCAGGATGTTCAGGAAGGCTTGCCGCAGCAGCTCTTCGTCGGCAGCCATAAGAGGAAGGATGGGATCGAACTGGAAGGCGAAGCGGATCCCGTCCTTTTGCCATTCGGTCTCCAGGAGAGCCACCACATCCTTCAAGAGGGCGTTCACGTCCAGCAGCTTCAAGCTCAGCTCTTCAGGGCGGATAAACTTCAAAAAGCCTTGGACCACCCGATCCAACCGCCGGATCTCGCTCCCGATGACCTCCAGGCTCTGCTTAACCTGTTCCGGAGGCACATCGAGCTTTTCCTTCACGATTTCGAGGTGGATCATCATGGCGTTGAGGGGGTTTTTGACTTCATGGGCCACCCCTGAAGTGAGCCTGCCAAGCGCTGTCAGTTTGGCGGAATAGCTGATCAAGGACTGAAGCGTCTTGATTGATTCGAGGTCCTTGATAACAACCATGGCCCCCATCGCCTGCTGGGCATCTGTCACGAAGAAGACTGAGACCAGAAATTCTTTGTGGCCTCCATCCCGGGGGAGTGCGATGGTGGCATTGCGAAAGCCGACCTGCTGCTCAAAGGCTTGCTCCAGCAAAGGCTGGAGGGGATGGGATGGCTCCAGCATGTCCTCCCACGGCCATCCGACGACGTGCTCAAGCGGCCTTCTCACGACGACCTCGGCGGCCTTGTTGAAGAAAAGGATCCGGCGGTCTCGGGTGAAGAGGATGATCGCGTCCTCCAAGTGATCGACAACTTGCTGAAGCTGAGCCTTCTCGCCCAGCATCTTCAGGCGGTCTGCCTGAAGCTGTTGGCCAAGGAGTTGGAGCTGGGAGGTGAGTTCGCCAATCTCGTCCCCCCGGCCACGGCGGGCATCAATCTCGAAGTCGCCCCGCCCGATCCGATCCACCTCCCGGGTGAGCCTGCGGATTGGCTTCAGGATGAGGGTGCCTAAGCCCATCGCCACGAGCCAGGCCACGGGCAGCGTGAGGCCAGCGAGGGCGAGGCTCTCTTGCAAGGAGGCGTTCAGCTCCCTCCTCAACAGGCTGGTGGTGATCCCGAGCCGAATACTTCCGAAGGGCTTGTTGTTGAGACTCAGGGGCAGCGTGGTCTCGTAAATTTTTCCCCTCTCGTAAAGCGCGCGGAAGCGACCGATGGGATCGAGGGAAAGGAGATGCTCCAGGCTCGGTCTCTCGGGGGCGTCTGAGCCTTCCTTCTCCCGCTCGCTGTTTAAGATCATCTTTCCCTTTTGGTCGGCAATGAGGGCGTACAGGAGGTGGGGCGAGTATCCGACACTGGCGTCAAGCAGGGTCCTCAGCTCCTGATCCCGCCTCAAGATCTCCGCGGGATTCTGACCTCGGGCTCGGGAGAGGGAGCGACTGCTTCGAGCGTACATCTGCTTCGCGATCAACTCTGCCTGCTGCAACGCCTCCTGGACGACAACCCTGGTCAACTGGGAAAGGTGGATAAAGGTGGTGGTGGCTACCACCAGGAGGGTCAGCAGGGTGATGGCCACGACCTCTTTGCCTTTGATGCCGAAGCGCATTCTAAACACCGTATCGACGCAGCTTGTTGTGGAGGGTCTTCAGGCTGACCCCCAAGATCTCAGCAGTTTTTGTCTTATTATTGTTCACGGAGGCGAGCGTTCTGAGGATGAGGTCCTTCTCCGCCTCCTCGAGAGTGACTCCGAGAGGGATGTCGACGGCGTCAGGGCTCTCGTCCCTCGTCTTGTCCGTGAGGCTGGGGGGGAGGTGTTGTAAGGTAATGAGGTCGGTTCCACAGGCGATAATCGCCCGTTCGATCGTGTTTCTCAACTCTCTGACGTTTCCCGGCCATGGATACCGGATGAGAGTCCGCAGAGCCACCTCATCGACCGATTTGATCCTTTTCTCGTATTTGGTGTTCAACTCCTCAATGAAGGCCTGGATGAGCAAGGGAATATCGTCCCTCCGGTCCCTGAGAGGGGGGAGGGCGAGGCTAAAGAGGTTCAAGCGGTAGTAGAGATCCTCCCGCAAGGTCCTTTCTTTAATCGCCTTTATGGGGTCCTTGTTGGTGGCAGCCAGGACCCGCACGTCTACCTTGATCTCCGCCTTCCCCCCGAGCCGCCTCACCGTACCATCCTCAAGGATCCTCAGGAACTTCGCCTGGGTCGAAGGGCTCATCTCGGCGATCTCATCGAGAAAAATCGTTCCTTCATGGGCCAGCTCAAAACAGCCAACTCTCCGTTCCATCGCGCCGGTGAACGCCCCTCTTTCATGACCAAAGATCTCGCTCTCCAACAGTGTCTCCGGGATGGCCGAGCAGTTCACCGCGACGAAGGCTCTTTGGCCCCGGGGCGAGAGCTCGTGGAGGATATGCGCCACGAGCTCCTTGCCCGTCCCGCTCTCTCCTGAGATGAGAACAGGAGCAGCTGTAGGAGCCGCGAGGTCAATCAGTCGGTAAACTTCCTGCATGGCTTTGCCCTTGCCCACCAGCTTTCCATACCCCCAGACCTCTTTCAACCGCCGCCGAAGGAGGGTCACCTCCCGGAGCGCTTCGCCTTTTTCCAAGGCCCGCTGGATCAGGATCTTAAGCCGCGGAACGTCCACCGGCTTTGTGAGGTAGTCGTAGGCCCCGTCCTTCATGGCGGAGACGGCTGTTTCGATGGTGCCATGGCCAGTGAGGATAATGACTGTGGCGAAAGGCAACTCCTCCTGAACGGCCTTCAAGAGCCCCAGTCCATCGAGCTTCGGCATGACGAGATCGGCGACCACGACGGCTGGGAGGAAGGCGACGGCCTTCTGCAAGGCTTCCTCTCCGTCAGAAGCTTCCTCGACGTCGTAGCCCCAGTTTGAAAGGAGCGCCTTCAACCCCTTCCGGGAAGACCCTTCATCGTCAGCAACCAAGACCCGCTGCCTCATCCTCCCTCCCAGGCTTTCGTATGAAACTTTTCCTTTCCTCCATTGGTCACACCGTGGAGTATGGCTGCATTTCTTTCGTTAGACCGGAGGCCCCGCCCACCCCCCTCCGGGCCGGACTCCGCTCGATAAGGTGTCCCGTTTTTTGTGGGCTAAGGCTATCGGAATCCCCGGTTTCATCCCCGTATCAGCTGTGAAGTCCCCAAGTATCTCCCGATAGACAGGTGGTGTCAAGCGGCGGGCTATTGGTGCCCCCACCCACTCCCCTTCCGGTCGTGGCGACAGCCATAGGGGTCCGAGGCCGTCCCCGCCCTCCTCCTGGGCCCTGGCGGCTGGACGGGCGGATCATGCGAATACGGAGCCGCCGTAAGGAGGCACGGGACAGCAAAAGCATTTCACGTGCCAGACTCCTGCACAATGGTATGCGAAAGACAGGGGTGTCGTGATGCGTCTTGATAAGGGTTGTCAGAAGGGGTAATGTGCCGTGATTACTGCCATCTTTCGCCTCCATGAGGACTTCTCGGCATGCCCATTTCCACGAACAAAGCCATTAGGGAAATTATCGGAGTCGCCATCCCCCTCCTCGTCTGGCTTACCCCGATCGCGGGACTCCCGCCTCAAGGGCAGCGTGGATTTGCCCTGGTGGTCTTTGCCATCCTTTACTGGACGCTGGAACCGATTCCGCAGGCATGGACGAGTGTCCTCGTCTTGATTTTCGTCCCCCTCCTTGGAGTGGCGGACTCCACCACGGCTTTGTCAGGGTTTGCCACCGGTGCCTTTGGGTTGGTCTTTGCCAGTCTCCTGCTCGGAGAAGGGGTCCTTCAGAGCGGGCTGGGTAAGCGACTCGCCCTGCTCTCTCTGAAAGTCCTTGGAACCCGCTACGAGTCAAATCCTCGCGCTGGGATTCAAGACCTTCAGCCACGCCCAGGTAACCAAGGCCATGCTCCTCCTCGCCTTGGTTACCGTATTCCTTATCCTCCCCGTCACGGTCCTTTACTGGTCCCTCCTCGGCTTGCTGTGATGAAGGCGCCTTCCACGCCAGGATAGTACCCTGGGACCAGGGTACTCCTGGTCCCAGGGAGACAGACGATCTTCGCAGACGGCGGTCGCCCCTGAGTCCTAGCCCGCCGCTCGATCCTGCGCGCTGTGCGTCCTATCCCCGGAGGAAGGGCTGAGACAGGAGGGGCCTGGATCAGTATTAGAGGTGATTGAGAGCAAGGCGGAATGTTTTTTCAGCGGCCTTCAGGATTGTGACTTACACGAGATTGCAAGAAGCCGGGCCTGTTTGGTCCACATGCGGCGACGGGCCGCGGGGGTCGTATCGTCGTAGCCGAAGAGGTGTAAGATGCCATGGATCAACAGGAGAGCCATCTCTCGAGCAAGAGAATGGCCATGCTCTTGGGCCTGGCGGGCAGCGGTTTCGACCGAGATGACTACATCGCCGAGGAGATGCGGACACGGCGATGGGGAATCCCCCTGCTGCGGAAAGGCGAGGACGTCGGTGGAACGATCGTGGTTTAAATACGCCCGATTGAGCCGCCGCATGGCCCGATCACCGACGAGGAGCACCGAGACCTCATTCCTCGGTCTGCCCAAGACGTATAACGTCCTCTCCCCCACCCTTTGTAACCGCGACAGCCCGACTTGCCTCCTCCTTTGCCGATTTCGGATCTGTATCCCCATCCCCTTTCTTCTCTCCCTCTTTCTTTTGCCCTTCTTCGAACTTGTACCCGGGGTAGTCCACACGGTGGTGGTGGATGGCGGTTAGGACGCGAACCATGGCCTTGCCAATCTGGTGCAGATCCTTCAGGGTGAGATCACATTCCGAGAGTTCCCCCTCGAGAAAGATAGTGTTCACCATCCGCTGGACCACCGCCTGTATCCGGGCCGGGGTGGGGTCGGTCAACGTCCTTGCCGCCGCCTCGACCGCATCAGCCAGCATGAGGATCGCCGCCTCCCTTGTCTGAGGCCTGGGGCCGGGGTACCGGTAATCCTCTTCCTTCACCTCGCTGAGGTCAGGATCCTGAGACCCCTTGGCCTTTTCGTAAAAATAGGTGACGAGGCGGGTGCCATGGTGCTGCGGGATGAGATCCACGATGGCAGCCGGCAGCCGGTGTTCCAGCGCCATCTCGATTCCATCCTTGACGTGAGAGATGACGATAAGACTGCTCAGGCTTGGCGAAAGCGTATCGTGCCTGTTCATGGCATCCATTTGGTTCTCAATGAAGTAGGTCGGTTTCCTGACCTTGCCGATGTCGTGATAATACGCGCCGACCCGACACAGGAGCGGATTGGCGCCGATACCGTCGGCTGCTGCCTCCGCCAGCTCTGCCATCATCAGGCTATGGTGATACGTCCCGGGAGCAGCCTTCATGAGCTGTTTTAAGATGGGCCGGTTCAGATTGGAGAGCTCAAGGAGCTTGAGATCGGTGGCGGTGCCGAACAGATACTCCAGGGCGGGAAGGAGTGTTGAGGAGAAGAGCGCAACTAACACCCCGTTCACGAGGCAGGCCCCCAGTTCATACCCAAACGCTGGGCCTGACCAGCCGTAGATTGGAATGAAGGCAATAACAGTGGAGCCATTGGCCACGGTGACCCAGAACCCCGCCTTGAAGAAGGTAGCTCGGTCCTGGGTCCGCCGGATGACGAAGGCACCAACGATGGCACCCACCAACCCGAACAGGAGGAAAGTCACCTCGTCCGTCACCATAAGCGTGGTGAGAATGCCCAAGGCGACGGCCCCTCCAAAGGCCGTCCGAGCATCGAAGAGGACCGCGAGCAGCACACTCCCCAGGGCCACGGGGACCGCATAGTAGAGGGAGTGGAGCGGAATGGAAGGATACCTGTGGCTTATGGACTCGAGGACGAACAGGACAGGGAAGCGGCTGATCACGATGGCCAGGAGGATCACCGTCCCCAAGAGGTAAAGCCTCTTGTGGGACATCACCGGTCGGGTCTCGAGGAACCAGACATAAAAGTAGAGGGCCCCTAGCACGAAAACAACGAAGAACAAGACCGCAAGGACCGAAAAGGGACCGAGGGGAAGAGGGCGATACGAGGCGATGACCAGGCTTACGTTCAACACCAGCAGGACGCCTAAAATAAGGGGAATGACAGGCCGTTCCTCCGAGGCCCGAAAGAGCTGACCCATCGGGGAAAGCCGGTAGCGGTAGGGGGGCAGAATCGTTGACTTGCTCCCTGTCTTGGTATCGTTACCTTTCTTCGCCCTTGGCCCAAGCCACTGCGAGATCTTCATCGCCTCCTCAAAGAGAAAGACCGTCCCAAGGGATCATGGCCAAGACAAATTATCGGTCGGAAGTTCACAGGGTGGACTCGCAGCCGACTCCTTAGCTTCCTCGGGCCGTCTCCGGGCCCTCCTCGTGTCGCTTGGGGTCTTCGGAGGCCGGGAGTGAGGTCTGGTGCTCTTCATAGGCACGAATGACTTGCTGGACCAGCTCGTGGCGGACGACGTCCGCCTGGCCAAGATAAATGAAATCAATCCCCTTGACATCCCTCAGGACCGAGCGAACCTCGATGAGTCCCGAGATCTTGCCTGGGGGAAGGTCCACCTGGGTGATGTCGCCAGTGATCACCGCTTTCGAGTTGAACCCGAGCCGGGTGAGGAACATCTTCATCTGCTCGGACGTGGTGTTCTGAGCCTCGTCGAGGATGATGAAGGCATCATTTAGAGTCCGTCCCCTCATAAATGCGAGCGGGGCAATCTCGATGACGCCCATCTCGATCAGGCGGTTCGCTCGTTCCGTCTCGAGCATGTCGTACAGTGCATCGTACAGGGGACGAAGGTACGGGTGGATCTTCTCGTACAGGGTCCCAGGTAGAAACCCGAGACGCTCGCCCGCCTCCACTGCTGGGCGGGTGAGGATGATCCGACTCACCTGTCGCTTCAGATGGGCCGAGACGGCCATAGCCATCGCCAGGTAGGTCTTGCCGGTCCCGGCGGGGCCAATGCCAAAGACGATATCGTGGGTCCGGATGACGTCGATATACCGGAGCTGCCCGAGGCTCTTGGGTCGGACCGGACGCTTCTTGGGAGAGACCTCGATCACCTCATCCTGGATCTTCCGGAAGGTCTCATCCCCCTCCTGGACAATGTGCCGGAGGGCCAGCTTCACGTCGTGGCTTCCGATGGTCCGTCCCCCTTGCAAGAGGGTGGTGAGTTCACCGATCACCTTCTCGGCGATGCCGACCTGCTCCTCGGCCCCGCTAATGGTCAGGAGTCCATCCCGGACCACCAATCGGACGCGGAGACCATCCTCCACCATTCGTATATGCTCGTCGTTCCGCCCGAAGAGGGCCTGGATCTCCCGGCCAGGGGGGAGAAGGACCTGCCTGCGAACAGTGCCCCTTTCGCCTTTCATTTGCTGTGGGATACTTCCCCTCCTGAGAGTAATCAGGGGACGGCTGTGACCGTCCCCTCCGCTCTACTCGATACAAGAAAAGGCTACTCCCCTGATCCTGCCATTGTCAATGGAAAAAGCATTTTTTTTACATAGATATTCCAATGGGTTAGTCAATATCCGGTTTGAGGCGGAGCTCCTTGAGCTGAAGCGGGTCCACACCCGCAGGGGCACGCGTCATAAGGCACTGGGCTCGCTGGGTCTTGGGAAAGGCGATCACCTCGCGGATTGACTCGGCTCCTGCGAGGAGCATGATGAGCCGGTCGAACCCGAAGGCGATCCCACCGTGGGGCGGCGTCCCGAAGTCGAGGGCCTCCAAGAGGAAACCAAACCTTTCCTTCGCCTCGGCCTCGGAAAGGCCTAAGGTGGCAAACATCCTGGTCTGAACCTCTCGACGGTGGATCCGGATGCTGCCCCCACCCACCTCCTGGCCGTTGATGACGAGGTCATACGCCTTGGCCCGCATCTTCTCGGGGGCGTTCTCAAAGAGGCCGATGTCCTCGTCTACGGGCGCCGTGAAGGGGTGGTGAACCGCTACGTAACGCTTCTCCTCCTCGCTGTACTCCAGGAGGGGGAAATCGGTGATCCATACCGGCCGGATGAGCGTCTCCTCTATCAGGCCCAGTTCATGTCCCAACTTCACCCGAAGGCGGCCGAGGGACTCTGCCACTACCGTCGGGCTGTCGCCGATCACGAGAACGAGGTCCCCGTCCTCGAGTTCGAATTGGCGACTGATCCCCTGCAGGGCGCCAGGATCCAGAAACTTGGTGACCGGAGACTGGAGCCCATCTTTCGTCATCCGGAAGGGGGTGAGGCCCTTCGTTCCGAGGCCCTTCACAAATTCGGTGAGGTCGTCGATCATCTTGCGGGAGAATACTTCGGCCTTTCCCTTCACCTTGATCCCCTTGACTTGTCCCCCTCTGGCGAGGGCTTCCGCAAAGGGGCGGAAGGTGGTCCCCCGGCACAGGTCACTGATATCGACGAGGAACATCCCGAATCGGGTATCCGGATTGTCGAGACCGTAGGTAGCCACTGCCTCTCCGTAAAGAAGACGGGGGAAAGGCCGGTCCATCTCGACTCCCTTCACCTCGTGGAAGATGGCGGCGATGAGTTCCTCCATGAGGATCAAGATATCCTCCCGGTCCACGAAAGACATCTCTACATCAATCTGCGTAAACTCTGGTTGTCGGTCCGTCCGTAGGTCTTCATCGCGGAAACACCTGACGATCTGGAAATAGCGGTCGAGTCCGGCCACCATCAAGAGCTGTTTAAATAGCTGAGGAGATTGGGGAAGCGCGAAGAACTGGCCGGGGTAGAGCCGGGCCGGAACCAGATAGTCCCTGGCCCCCTCAGGAGTGCTGCGAGTGAGGACCGGGGTCTCCACCTCGATGAATCCATGCCGATGGAAGAAGGCTCGGACCGCCTGGGACGCCTGATCTCGGATCCACAAGTTTCTCTGGAGGGACGGGCGGCGGAGGTCGAGATACCGGTATGTGAGTCGCAGCTCTTCGCTGACCGGCCGCTCCTCGTCCAAGGGGAAAACGGGGGTCCTGGCCTCATTAAGGATAAGCGYKTCGGCGGCCGGAACCGTCGTCAGGTCGTTCAACAATGTCTGTAATACGGTGTTCTTGTACCAACGGATCTGGGTGCCGCTTTCGGGATCCCCATCCGGATCCACGTAGGTGTAGCTCGCCACCAACGCATCGGTCGTCACCGGCGACGCCGGTGTGAGACTCAACGCCGACGCTGACGGCACCGTGTTGCCGATCGTCACCAGAGCAGACGTCTGCAGCGTTCCGGTGCTGGCGCCGTCGTTTGGTACCACCGTGAAGTACCACTGCTCGCCCCGCCCGGTGTTGGCTGCCGGCACCGTCGTCAAGTCGTTCAGGGCCGACTGCAGCACCGTATCCTTGTACCAGCGTATCTGCGAGCCACTCTCGGGGTCGGACTCCGGATCGGAGTAGGTGTAGCTCGCCACCAGCGCGTCCGCGGTCAGCGCCGTGGCGGGCGCCAGGCTGAGTGCCGACGCCGAC
>LXTG01000025.1 GCA_001643535.1 candidate division NC10 bacterium SPGG6
GCTCGCCTACATCCTCTCGTTTTTCCACCGCATGGCGCCGGCAGCGATATCCGGAGAATTACAGCAATCATTCCAGGCCAGCGGGGTGGCGCTAGGCGCCCTGGCCGCTTCGTATTTCTACATATACATGTTGATGCAGATTCCGACCGGCGTGCTGGTGGACACGCTTGGCGTGCGCAAGGTCGTCACGATCGGCGGGCTGGTGGCGGGTGGCGGGTCTATCCTTTTCGGCAGTGCGGGTACGCTCATTGTTGCCTCCGTGGGGCGGTTGCTCGTGGGGTTGGGCGTTTCCGTGATGTTTCTTTCCGCTATGAAAATCAACGCGGTGTGGTTTCATGAGCGGCATTTCGGAACCATGTCCGGCTTGACGATACTTCTCGGGAACCTGGGCGCGGTCCTGGCTGCCGCACCGCTGGCATGGGTCCTCGCGTACACCTCGTGGCGCACCGTGTTCGTCGGAATTGGGATATATTCCATCGTGCTTGGGATAGTGAGCTGGTTCATGGTGCCTAATAGCCCCGCCGAGGCCGGCCTTCCGACGATGCGGGAGGTCGAGGGAGGCAATCCGCATCCACCGCATCAGGGAGATTGGTATCACGGGCTGATACAGGTCATGAAGAATCGTGAAACCTGGCCGGGTTTCTGGCCCGCCCTGGGTGTCGCCGGGACACTGTTTACCTTTGCAGGGCTGTGGGCCGTGCCGTATTTGTATGATGTGTACGGCATGTCGCGGGCCATGGCGACGAATCATACGGCCGTGTTGCTAACCGGTTTTGCCGTTGGATCCTTATTTGCCGGGTCACTGTCCGACCGCATGGGCAAGCGCCGTCCGGTCATCATCGCTGGTGTCGCGATGTACAGCCTCTGCTGGCTGCCCATGTTGCTTGGCTGGCAACTTGGTCTGATCGCGAGCTACTCTTTGTTCGCGCTCATGGGGTTGAGTGCTTCCGGCTTTACCCTGACGTGGGCCAGCGCCAAGGAAGTAAATCCGCCCGCCCTGTCCGGCATGGCCACCAGCGTGGTGAACATCGGCCCGTTCCTGGGGGCGGCCATTCTGCAGCCGCTCGTCGGTTGGACGATGGATCAGGGCTGGGATGGAACGATCGTCGGGGGTGTGCGTGCATATTCCATGGAGAATTATCAGGTCGCGTTAGGGATCATGCTGGCGTTCTCTGTGATCGGGCTGATCGGTGCCCTGAGGATACGCGAAACCTATTGCCGCTATGTCAGCACAGCGTAACCCACGCGTGCCGGGGTGTCTATGAAACCAGAAATGCTTGTGACCCGGGAAATTTTTACCGATGTTCTGGATCTGCTCTCCGAGCATTTCTATGCCAGCGTAAATCAAGCAGATGTATCGATGGATGTTGAGGCGCGAGGCAGGGCGCTCAAAGACAAGGGAGAGACCTTCAACAGGAATGCTTTTTGAGCTCGTTGTACTCGACGATCCACAGGTTCAGGTGAAGGCGTGGGTCGCCGAGGTGGTAGTAAAGCTTTTGGGACGTCCGAAACCGGAGAGTGATCTGGCCTGTACGATCCGTGAGGAGGACCGGGTTTTCTCCTCGGGGATTGTCGGCGAGCCAGGCCAGGGGTGTCGCCCCATCTCCCTGGCTTTCAATTTGATACCGAAACGTGATAGCAGTCGTGCCCCGGGGCACCGCCTGCGAGAGATCCATCTCCTTCAGCATGCTCATGCTCCTCTGGTTCAGTCAGTGCTTCCAACCCATCCGAAGAACCTCGCCCCTCTCCTCTTGACGCCTCTCGAATCGGGTGGGCCCAAGGGGCTCCCATGGTTTAAGGTTGAGGCGGAATTGTGCCTTGATAGGCCCCGTCGAGCACCTCCATGGGGTGGAGGACCCGAATGTTCAAGCCCTGCTCTTTCAGACCCTTTTCGATCTGGAACGTGCAGCCCGGATTCGCGCTGACGACCACCTCGGCCCCCGTCTCTTTAATTCGATCGATCTTCCGGTCCAGGAACTTCTGAGCCACATCCGGTTCAAGAAGATTGTAGACCCCGGCGCTGCCGCAGCAGAAATCCGATTCGGCCAGCTCGACGAGCTGAACCCCGGGGATGGCCTTGAGGATCTTTCTGGGTTGCAGCCGAACCTTTTGCCCGTGGGCAAGGTGACAGGCGTCGTGGTACGTAACCTTGAGTTTGAGCTCGCGAAGCCGGCCGTTCAAATCGGCTTGGGCGATCAGCTCCGACGCATCCCGCACCTTTTTACTAAAGGCTTCCGCCCTCTCGCGGTAGACCGGGTCGTTGTGGAGGAGCTCCCAGTACTCCTTCATGACCGAGCCGCATCCGGCCGCGTTCACAACGATGAAATCGACGCTGGCCCGCTCGAAGACATCGATCGTTTCGCGGGCGAACCCCTTCCCTCGCTCCCGCTCCCCCTCGTGTACGAGCAGCGAGCCGCAGCACGCCTGATCCTTCGGAATCACGACCTCAAACCCGTTCTCGGCCAGGACTCGCGCTGTCGCCTCATTGACTTGGGGCAGGAAGAAACGCTGGGCGCAACCCATGAGGAGCCCTACTCGGCCCCGCTTCTCGCCCTTTGCAGGCATCACCTCGGGCAGCTCCTGGCGGTCCGGGATCGGAGGCAGGAGGGCCTCCATCTTCCCCAGGCGGCCAAAGAAACCCAACACTCCTGAGGACCGGGCCAGCTTTTGGAGGCCGAGCTTTTGGTAAAAACGGAGGAGGGAGGTGAGGGTGCTCATGCGCCCGAGGTCAGTGAACGTATCAAGAATAAATTTACGGAAACGACGCTCCTTGGGAGGATATTGGTAGTTCCGCTCGATCTGTCCCCTCGCCGCCTCCATGATGAAGCCGAACTTGACGCCGGAGGGACAGGCGGTCTCGCAGGCGCGGCAGAGCACACAGAGATTCATGTGCTCAACGAATCTGTCTGTGATCTTCGCCTTCCCCTCGTCCACCGCCCGCATGAGGTAGATCCGGCCCCGCGGGTTGTCCATTTCGTTTCCCAGGACAAGGTAGGTCGGGCATGTGGGGAGGCAAAAGCCGCAGTGCACACAGTCCAGGTAGATCTCGGTGTCGGGTGGATCGATGTGGTCGAATCCGCGCGCGCCCGTTTTCTCCGCCGTTGGCTGTCCCATCTCAAAGTCCCCCTACGAACCGCCCCGGGTTCAGGATCCTCTGTGGATCAAATTGGTCTTTGAGCCCCTGCATCAAAGGAAACGTGTTTCCCACCGAGCCCCAGACGTCCACGGCACCCTTGACGTCGGGCGGGGCCTCGAGGACAACGAGGCTCCCCCCGGTCGCTTGGGCGAAGGTTCTGAGTGTGCTCACGGCCTCGGCGAGCCCCTGCTGGAACCGGTCGGGCCGATCGCCGCTCAGGTAGTATCGGACGATCCCGGAACCGGCCTCCGAGATGATACCGAGACTGAGGCCGGCCTTGGCGGCCACCGCCTCCCCCATCCTGACGGCTTGTGCCACCTGCGTCAACAGGACGCTGGCCTTCAGCACCGCCTGCTGGCCGTCACCCAGGCTGAAATCCCCGACGGCCTGCCAGAAGGTGTGGTGGACCGTCCCCTCCAAGATGTGCCCCTGGGAACTCCCCCCCTCTCTGCAGAGCCTTTCTACAGCCGCAATCTGAGCCTGCACCGCCTCGGGGACACTGCCGATCGCCACCGCCAGCCCGTAGCTCCCTTCCTGCCACGTGAGCCCCGCCTGCGCGGTAGTCCGCCGGGCGGCGTCGGGGTTCAGCAACTCGACTGCGTTAGGGACGACTGTGGAATCGAGGAGCTTGTTCAGAACCTGCTGCTCGGCCTCGGCGGTGGGGAAGGGGGCGAGGTACGTCTTCTCCACAGGAAAAACGGGGTAGACCCGAAACGTGGCATCGACGATGATCCCCAAGGTGCCCAGGGAGCCGATGTAGAGCTTGGGCATGTCGTAGCCGGTCACGTTCTTGACGACCTTGGCTCCTCCCTTGGTGATCTTGCCGTCCGCATGCACCACGCTGATGGCAATCAGAAAGTCCCGAGACGACCCATAGCGAAGTCGCCTTGGACCGCTCGAATTCGTGGCCAGGACCCCGCCGATGGTGGCCCGCTCGGCGTGGGGGGGATCGAGGGCGATCCATTGCCCCTTTTGGCCCAGCACTGCCTGGGCATCCTTCAAAGGAGTACCCGCTTGGAACGTGGCCGTCATATCCTCCGGCACGTAGTCCACCACCTCGCCCAGGCGGCGGAGGCCGAGGACGAGGTCCACCCGTTCGGGAATACCGCCGAACGGGATCTTCGTCCCACTGCCCCAGGGAGCGACCTTCAACCCTTCTGCCGAGGCGAAGGTCATGACCGCCGAGGTCTCCTCCACCGAGCCTGGGAAGGCGGCGGCTTTCGGGGTTTTGCCGTCCACGGCGTACCCCGACACTTCCGCGCCTGCCACGACGTGCTCAGGGCCCACTAGGGCGCTGAGGCGTTGAACTAAGCTTTCCTCTGACAGCATGATTGTTCTCCTACATCTGCCCGACTACCTTTTCCACGATGGGGCGCTGCCCGGCGAGTCCGACTTTGACGTCCGGCGTAGTCGTGGGAAAGATCTTCCCGGGATTCAGGATCCCATCCGGGTTGAAAACGCGTTTTACCTTCTTCATAGCCTCCATATCGTCGTCGGTGTACATGAGGGGCATGTATTCCCGCTTCTCTCGGCCGACCCCGTGCTCGCCGGTGATGCTGCCACCCATGCTGATACACGCCTTCATGATCTTCGACCCCATCTCATCTGCCTTCTCGAGTTCCCCTTCGTTTCTGGAATCGTACAGGATCAGTGGGTGCAGGTTCCCATCGCCGGCGTGGAAGACATTGGCGACCCTGAGCCCATACTCTTCACTGAACTTGCTGATTTGCTGCAATATCTGAGGAAGCTTTGTCCGAGGAATGACTGCGTCCTGGACATAATAGTCGGGGCTGATCTGCCCCATGGCGGCGAAGGCAGCCTTTCGTCCCTTCCATAGCAGCGCCCGCTCGGCGTCGTCCTTGGCCAGCCGCACCTCACGGACGTTGTTCTTTTTGCAAATGTCCCTGATGGGATCGACCAGGGCCTCGACCTCGGCCCGGGGCCCGTCCACCTCGATGACGAGGACCGCGCCCGCGTCCGTGGGATAGCCCGCCCCCACACCCTTCTCCACCGCCACGATACTGTTGTTATCCATCATCTCCATGGAGACCGGGACGATCCCTGCCGCCACAACGCCGGAGACCGTGTTGGATGCGTCCTCCAAGTTTTCGAAGACGGTCATCAGGGTCTTGACCGCCTCGGGTTTTCGCATCAGGCGGACGATCACCTTCGTAATAATCGCGAAGGTTCCCTCCGAACCGACGAAGACGCCGAGGAGGTCGTAGCCGGGTGCATCGAGGGTTTTCCCTCCGAGTGACACGAGTTCGCCGTTCGGGAGGATTACTTCGACGCCCGTGATGTGGTTGGTGGTGACGCCATACTTCGGTGTGCGGACCCCTCCGGAATTCTCGGACACGTTGCCGCCAATAGAGCAGGCGATCTGGCTTGCGGGATCCGGGGCGTAGTAGTAGCCGCGAGGCCCCACGGCATTGGTGAGCCAGACATTGACCATCCCGGGCTCCACGACCGCCCTCTTGTTGTCGTAATCCACCTCGAGAATACGATTCATCCGGTTCATCCCGATCATGACCCCCCCGTCGAGGGGGAGGGCGCCGCCTGAAAGTCCCGTTCCCGCCCCCCGCGGCACGTAGGGGATCTTCTCCCGCTGGCAGAGCTTGACCAACTCAGCCACATGTTCGGCCGTGCTCGCGAGGACGACCACATCCGGCATGGCCTTAAAGATGGTGAGTCCATCGGTCTCGTACACCCGCAGCTCGTCCTCCTCGTGGACCACTCCCTTGGGCCCGACGATCTGTTCGATCTCCCGGATGATTCGCGCCTTGTCTTGAATCATCGCCCCCTCCGTTGTCTTCCCTTCACCTGATGGGAACCGTATTGTTTCGTCGGGATTTTCGAAGCGTGAAATCGCGTTTGAATTATGATGATATCTCGGCCCACAGCGTTGTCAAGGGATTTTAGGGCAACCACGGAACCCACCTAAAGTGGGGGACACATCGTCGGCGTGATCATTCTCGACACCCTGTTTCTTCATTGGTCCTCCCCCCTTACGTTTTCTCTGAGCTCAATCGAACGCCATACCTGAACGCCATCGCGTCCCCCTTGGTTACCGATCAGACCTATCGCGGAGAAAAAGGGGGAGCATGATTGATTCGAGATCGGCCGATGCACGAAGACATGAAAATCCTATACCCGCGACCACGCCTCCACCAGCGTGCGTTTGGACCCTGCGATGACCATCTCGGAAGATTCCCCGGGTAAGGGTTTCACCTCAAAGGCCACGATGGGTCGTTTCCCCTCCCCGAGATAGCCGATGTGGAAGAGTTCCCGCAGGAACTCGACGACCTCGGGAACATCATTTTCTCCCCCCTCGATGCCAAACCGGGGATGCTGATCGCCGTACGCAGGGTGTCCCTCTTTCTTGACACAATTGCCGATGTGGATGTGTGCCAATTGGTCTTTGGCGACCTGGAGCGCCTCCTTCGATGTCTCGCCCTGGAGCGGAAGGTGGCTCAGATCGAGCATCAGCCCAAAACTAGGATCGACTTTCCGAACCTCGGCAGAGACCTTCACCGCATCCGTGTGGGGCCCGATGAGGCAGCGCTTGTCTAGCTTCTGATCGAAGGTCTCCAGGACGATCCGGATGTCTCCCTTGGACCTCGCATAGGAACAGATCTCGGTGAGCGACTGGACGAGCAGCTGCAGGGCCTCCTTC
>LXTG01000046.1 GCA_001643535.1 candidate division NC10 bacterium SPGG6
TGGTGATCCATGCGCTGCACGAGGAACAGGACATTCAGCGGATGGGGGGCCTACGCCCGCATATGAAGGTGACGGCGTTCACCTTTCTGGCGGGGGCGCTGGCGAATGCGGGGATCTTTCCGCTAGCGGGGTTCTGGTCGAAGGATGAGATTCTCTTTGCGGCCTTTAACGGAGGCCACTACGTGGTGTGGCTGCTGGGGCTGGTGGGGGCGTTTCTGACCGCGTTTTACATGTTCCGGCTCTATTTCCTCACCTTCGAGGGCCAGTACCGGGGGGATCCCCATCACGCCCCTCACATTCATGACGCCCCGCCGACGATGGGGATTCCCCTCATTGTGTTAGCGGTCGGCTCCGTGGTGGCAGGGATGGTGGTGGGGTATCCGCCGGAGCACGGCCTGTTCCATGAGTTCCTCGCGCCGGTCCTCGCGCATGGGGGGGAGGTCGCTGAGGCGGCATCGAGCCTGGTCCTGCCGCTGGCGGTGCTCTCCGTCCTCGTGGCGGGGGCTGGGATCGGCCTGGCGTATCTCTTCTATGTCAGCATCAGCTACCGAAACGTACCGGAGATCTGGGTCGCACAGCTCCAGGGGCTCTACCGGTGGGTCTATAACAAGTATTATGTGGATGAGCTGTATTGGGCCATCTTTGGAGATGGGTTTCGGGGTCTCTGCGGCTTTTTCTCGCGGGTGGATGAGAAGGTAGTGGACGGGGCGGTCAATAGAGCTGCGACGGTCACAATGAAGGTCAGCATCGGTTCCGACTGGACTGACATCAAAATCGTAGATGGGCTTGTCAACAAGATCGCGGATATCATACAGGGGGGCAGTCGGGGGCTGCGGCTGATCCATACCGGCATGGTCCAGAATTACATCCTGGCGATAACCATTGGGATCTTTTTCATTGTGAGCGCCTATATCATCTTCTGAAGTCCGACGTCCAAAGTCCAGGCTCCGGAAGGGCTTGTTCGTGAGCGGGGCTTTGCCGACGGGACCTTGGACCTGGAAGCGGAGGAATAGTTTCCCATGAGTGGAGTGACATTGCCACTGCTCACCATCGTGACCTTTCTCCCCTTGGCAGGGGCCATTCTCCTCTTGTTCATCCGTCGGGACAAGGAAGGCCTTATCCGGCGGGTGAGCCTTGTCGTTACGGGGGTGACCCTCCTCATCTCATTGGCGCTGCCACTCTCTTTCGATTTCGGGAGCGCCGAATTCCAGTTCGTGGAGAGGGTCTCCTGGATCCCAACGATCGGGGTGAGCTATATCATGGGGATAGACGGGATCAGCCTCTGGTTGGTGTGTCTCACTGCCCTGATCTCACCCATCGCGGTGCTCTGCTCGTGGGAGGCGATCACCGAGCGGGTGAAGGAGTATCACTTCTTTCTCCTCCTCATGCATACAGGGATGATGGGTGTCTTCCTCGCGTTAGACTTCTTCCTCTTCTATGTCTTCTGGGAAGTGGTGCTGGTCCCCATGTACTTCCTCATCGGCATCTGGGGGCATCCAGCTCGCCGCCTGTACGCGGCCATCAAATTCTTCCTCTACACCCTCTTCGGCAGCGTGGTGATGCTGCTCGGCATCCTGGCGGTCTACTTCTATGCCGGAGCGCAGACCGGCACGCACACCTTTGATATCCTGGAGCTGATGAAGGTTTCTTATCCGTGGTCTCCCAGCCTCCTTTCCTTCCAGAACCTCGTCTGGCTGGCCTTCTTCCTCTCCTTTGCCATCAAGGTCCCCATGTTCCCCTTCCACACATGGCTGCCGGATGCGCACACCGAAGCCCCCACCGCCGGCTCGCTCATCCTGGCGGCTGTCTTGCTGAAGATGGGGACCTACGGCTTCGTCCGGTTCAGCCTGCCGATGTTTCCCGAGGCCACACTCTACTTTGTCCCCTTTATGGTGACCTTGAGTATTTTCGCTATCATCTACGGGGCGATGGTCTGTCTGGTCCAGCAGGACATGAAGCGGCTCATTGCCTTCAGCTCGGTAAGCCACATGGGCTTTGTGATGCTGGGCATGTTCGCGCTGAACATGCAGGGGCTTCAGGGGAGCATCTTGCAGATGGTCAATCATGGCCTCTCCACCGGGGCCCTGTTCTTGATCGTTGGCCTCATCTACGACCGGATCCACTCGCGGATGATTGCCGATATGGGAGGCCTGTCCACCGTTATGCCGATCTATGGGACCCTTTTTGCGATTACCATGTTTTCGTCCATCGGCCTCCCTGGTCTGAATGGGTTCATCGGCGAGTTCCTCATCTTGGTGGGGGCGTTTAAGGTGAGCTGGCTGTGGGCGCTGTTCGCCGTTTCCGGAATTGTCCTGGGGGCGGCCTATATGCTCTGGTTGTTTCAGCGCACGATGTTCGGCAAGGTGATCCATGAGAGGAACAAGGGACTGCCCGACCTGAACCTCCGCGAAGTCATGACCCTCATCCCGCTGGTGATCATGTTCTTCTGGATCGGGCTCTATCCCGCTCCCTTTTTGAAGGCGATGGAACCCTCGGTGCAGAAGGTGGTGAAGCGGCTCGATCAGGCCCGGAAGGTGGTGGAGGCGCCCACCCCCACACCGGTCGCCCGGAACTGGGCGCGGGACCGTCACGAGGAATGACCATGCCAGGAACCTACAATCCTGCAGATGTTCTTCAGGCTTTGCCGGAGGTCTTTCTCGCGAGTGTGGCGCTCATCGTCTTGGTCCTCTCTTTTGCCGCGCCGGCCCGGCGGGGATGGATGGAGACCCTGAGCATTGGGGGCGTGGTGGGAACGGGGGTTTTGCTGGTCTGGGCTGCGGTCCCGTTGTTCCAACCGGGAGGAAGTCCGGTCTCCGTCTTCAGCGGGTCATACCTGGTCGACAAGTTCGCCATCTTCTTCAAGGTGGTCTTCCTGATTGCCACGCTGCTGGTCATCCTGATGTCGATCGATTACCTCCCCTTGGTCGGCGTTCCCGTCGGGGAGTTTTACGCGATCCTGCTCTTTTCGACCGTGGGAATGATGTTCATCGCCTCGGGCGGGAATCTCCTTACTCTGTACATTGGCCTCGAGACAATGTCTATCAGTATCTATATCCTTTGCGGCTTTCTCAAGCGGGACCAAAAGTCGAATGAGGCGGCCCTGAAATACCTCCTCATGGGGGCATTCTCCTCTGGGGTGATCCTCTATGGCATCTCCCTCCTCTATGGACTGACCGGGGCCTTGGGCTTCGAGGAAATCGCTGCCACGCTCGCCACGATCGATCTCTCCAATCCTGCCCTCCTCCTCGCCATGGTGATGCTCACGGCCGGATTCGGATTCAAGATCGCCATCGTCCCCTTCCATATGTATCTGCCGGACGTCTACGAGGGGGCGCCCACCGCGGTGACCGCCTTCCTGGCGGTTGCCTCCGAGGCGGCTGGCGTGGCGGCGCTCCTCCGGGTCTTCCTGGGGGCCATGCCGCATATTCAGGTTGACTGGACCGTTCTCTTCTGGATCCTCGCCGCCCTGACCATGACGATCGGGAATGTCGTGGCCATGGCCCAGCGGAACATCAAGCGCATGCTGGCGTATTCGAGCATCGCCCACATCGGATATGTCTTGATCGGCTTTGTGGCGGGAGCGAAGTTGGGCATCTCCGCCGTCCTGTTTTACGTGCTCGTATATGCCTTCATGACGGCAGGGGCATTTGCGATGGTGATCCTCCTCCAGACCGAAACGGTGAAGGGGGACCTCATTGAGGACTTTGCCGGGCTGGGCCAGGTGAAACCGATCGCGGCCGCGGCTATGGTGATCTTTCTTCTTTCGTTGACCGGGATCCCCCCCACGGCCGGTTTCGTGGGAAAGTTTTATCTCTTCAGTGCCGCGATCAGCGCCGGGTATGTGTGGTTGACCTTGATCGCCGTGATCAACACCGCCATCTCCCTCTTTTATTACATGCGCGTCGCCATGGTCATGTACATGGGGGAGGCCCCCGAGGGTCTGGCCCTGAGTTCCTCCCGCCCCTTGCATGCGGCGGTGGCCTTTGCGGTGCTGGGGACACTGGGCATTGGGATCTTTCCGCAATGGTTTCTGAAGATTGCGCAGGCATCGGTCTTCGGCCTGCTGCCATAGGCGGCTTGACACTGGGAACCGTCGGGGGTATAAAGACCCAGTTCTGTCCCGTGAGGTGAGCGGTGGAAGCGATTGAGACACCCCCTCTGATCAGGATTCCAAATTTTATCCCCTGGATCCCCGGGCCGTTCATTCCAGATCATGTGGTCATGACTTGGATCGTCATGGCCTTCTTGATTGTCGTGTCGTACCTGGCGACCCGGCGTCTGACCGAGGTGCCGGGGCCGATTCAAAATGTGCTCGAGCAGGTGATTGAGGCCTTCACCGGGATCCTGGACAGCATCATCGGGCATGAAGGAAGGCGGTATCTTGCCTTGATCGGCACTGCGGGGTTGCTCATCTTTTTTAGCAACATCCTGATCCTGATTCCGGGTCTCCGGAGCCCGACGGCCAACTTGAACACGACGGCATCCTTGGCCATCGCAATCTTCGTTTCGTACCATTACTTCGGCGTCCGAAAGCAGGGCCTGCTTACCTATTTGAAGCACTTCCTTGGACCGGTGGGTGAATTCCCCAAATTTCTCCTGATCGCCATGGGGTGGATCCTCGTGCCGGCCTTCATCTTGGTGGAGGTGATCAGCCATCTGGCCCGTGCCCTCTCCCTCTCGATCCGGCTCTTCGGCAATATCTTTGGGGAAGATACGGTGTTTCTGTTTATCCTGTTCCTGACCTCCATCATGTGGCCTATCTATGCCCTGGCTCCCTTGATCTCAGTGCTTGTCATTTTCACTGGATTGGTCCAGGCGCTGATTTTTGTGATGCTATCGACCATGTATATTGCGGGAGCAGTAGAGACCCACCATGCAGAGCATTGAGGCGGAAGGTCGAGAGGCATTCGAGTGGCAAGAAATGTCCCGCTCGGTAGAACCAACTTGAGTCTCGGGAAGGAGGGGCGTGCATGCGATCGAAGTTGACGGGCATTGTGACAGCGGTATTGGCGGCGTTGGGCTCGACCACATTCGTGTGGGCTGCAGAGGCAGGCGCACCGCTCGACCAGACTTATTTCTGGGTAACGGTCTTGACCGCAGGGTTCGGGATGGCTATTGCCTCGGCCATGGCCGCCTTGGCTCAGTCGCGGGCGATTTCTGCTGCCCTGGAGGGGATCGCCCGGCAACCGAATGCCGCGGGACGCATCCAAACCGCGATGATCATCGGGTTAGCCCTAATTGAATCTCTGGCCATCTACGTGTTGTTGATTGCCATGATCCTCCTCTTTGCTGACCCCTTTAGCGGGATCATTGTGGGGGCGCCATAGACCAGGGGCCCCGGAAATCCGGGGCCTCTCATTTTTGGGAGAGTAAGTACAAATATTCACATGCTCATCGAGTATCTTCTTGGTGGCGTTGGTAGCCGGCACGAGCCGAGGCTTTTCCAGCATCCTTTTCTACCTCGTCGTCTACGCCTTTATGAACCTGGGGGCCTTCGCCGTGATCATCGCCCTTGCCCGGCAGGGGGAGGAGAGACCAACCCTTTCCACTTATGCCGGCTTGAGTTCTCGCCATCCCGCCATGGCCTTCGCCATGGCGGTGTTTATGTTTTCACTGGCAGGTCTCCCCCCCACAGGGGGATTCATGGGGAAGTTTTATATCTTCAGTGCTGCGGTGGAGGCCGACTATGTGGGGCTCACGGTGATCGCGGTTATCTGTAGTCTCATCTCCGTCTTCTTTTATCTCCGGGTCGTGGTCGTGATGTACATGGAGGAACCCCAGGAAGGACATCCGAGTCCGGTCGTTTCCCCCGCCATCCTCATCACACTTTTACTCGCGACGGCGGCCACACTGCAGTTGGGGATTATGCCGGCTGGGGTGTGGGATCTGGCGGTTCGGTCGATCCGAGTCTTTTGGGGGTAGGGGGTATGAGGCGCGAGAAGTCGGACGGGTCGACCAGGCATCGGATCCCTGAAAGGACGATCGCCCGCCTGAGTATCTACCTCAGGTGTCTGGAGGAGGTTGTCGCCGATGGGACAGTTGCGGTCTCTTCCCAGCAGTTGGCCAAGCGCTTCGGGTTGAACTCTGCCCAGGTCCGCAAAGATTTAGCGTACTTTGGCCAGTTCGGGGTTCGGGGGCTCGGCTACTATACCGAGGAGCTGAAGCAGAACCTGGAGCGGATCCTGGGACTCGACCAGGAGTGGGACGTGGCCCTGGTAGGTCTCGGAAACCTGGGCTCCGCCCTCTTGAGGTACCGGGGCTTTCAGCAGCGCGGGTTTCGGATATCGGTGGTCTTCGACAATGATCCCAGCAAAGTGGGCCGGCGGATTGGCAAAGTCCCGGTCCGCCCCGTTGAGAAGATCGTCCCCGTCCTCAGGCGTCGCAGGATGAAGATGGCCGTCATCGCCGTCCCCGCGAGTGCGGCCCAGGCGGTCACCGACCGGTTGGTCGCTGCGGGGGTGAATGCCATCCTGAATTTCGCCCCGACGCAGCTCTTCGTTCCCAAGGGGGTCAAGGTGCAGAACGTGGACCTCTCCGTTATGCTCAAGACCTTGAGCTTCTATACGACCCGGTCCGCCCGCGACACCCGAGTCTCTGACCGATGACCGATGAGAACAGCTGTCAGCTAACAGCCCTGGCTCGATTTCGGATTGCCAATTTCGAATTTCGAATTGAAAGCCAACTCCATACTTAGAAAATCCGACATCCGCAATTCCCAATCCGAAATGTTGGAAGCTGACTGCTGACAGCCGACTGCTGACTGCTTAAGGCGGGCGCCTACAAGATGCCGTACAGACTCTTCCCCTTCCTGGCTAATGCGTCCACCTTTTTGGTCACCTCGGGGTCCTCGATAAGCGGGGGGGCATGATGGGACTTCAGCCGCGCATCGATGATCAAGGACTTCCGGCACCCCCAGTGCTTGTGCTCGATGAAGCTTCCGACCCCATGGACGTCATTGGAAGGATTCGATCGGGTAAAGGTCACCCAAAGGAAGTTTCTCAAGTTCCTCGCGGTGAATTCGGCATCATCCACAAGGACGATGAGGGTGATGCCTTCGAGGTTACACCGCTCGTCGAGAAAGCTCGCGAACGCGTGCATTTCCATTTCGGCCTCGTCGTAATCGGAGAATGGCGGTCCTTGGACAACGACGATCCCGGGCATGGCGAGGGCACAGTTGGAATACCCCCCCTGGCAGCGTGAAATTCTCCGGGATTTTTCTCGCCAGCTCCCGCTTCTTGTTGCCCGCCGCAGCGATGACGAGTTTGGATCCGGCATTCAGTCCTGTTCCCGAGTAGTCGAGCGTATCGATGGTCGTACGCGTCTGGAAGTGAAGGTCCCGCGTCCAGTCAACCCGCTCCAAGGCGTGCCCGAGGAACTGTTCGATCTGGTGGACATCGAGGTCGGGGTTGTCTTCCCCCGCAACGATGAAAAGGTACTTCGCGAGGGAGCACTGGCCAAAACCGAGCAGGGCGTTCGCGATGGTCAGGATTTCCTGGGGAATCCGCTCGCCATAAGGGACATACCGCTCGCTGCCGATCGCGAGAAGAAGGGGGTGGACACCGGCGGCGTCCACCGCGTGGATGGCCTTGACGCCCGGGAGTTCTACGGGAACCATTGGTTGCGTGATCTCATGGATGAGCTGCCCGAAGGAGGTGTCCTCCTGGGGTGGACGGCCGACAACGGTGAAGGGCCAGATGGCGTCCTTGCGATGATGGACCTTCTGAACCTCGAGGACGGGAAAATCGTGAGCGAGGCTGTAGTATCCCAGATGATCGCCAAAGGGTCCCTCCGGGAGCGTTTTCTTGGGATCGATGGTCCCGGTGATGCAGAAGTCCGCATCCGTCGAGATGACAAAACCATCCCGCAGCGTGTAACGAAATCGGCGGCCACCGAGCATGCCGGCGAAAAGCAGCTCTGTGAGACCCTCAGGAAGAGGCATGACCGCGGCAAAGGTATGAGCCGGCGGTCCACCCACAGAAATGCTTGCCTTCAGGGATTCACCCCGGCGAATAGCTGCTGCATGGTGGACGCCAATTCCGCGGTGAGTCTGGTAGTGGAGCCCGACCTCCTTTCCCACCTGGTACTGGTTCCCGGCGAGCTGCACGCGGTAGATACCTAGGTTGGAGTTCATCACGCCCCCCTTGTCGGGGTGTTCGGTGTACACCTGGCCTAACGTGATAAAGGGACCTCCGTCGTCGGGCCAATTCTGGATCTGGGGGAGCTGGTCGATGGTGGTGCTCCCCTCGAGGATTGGCCCTTCCGATACCCGTCGAGGCAAAGACTGGAGTCCAGTGAAGGGGACTGTGGCGAAGCTGAACGGCGTACGCCAAAAGTTCGAGGGGTCGGCCTTTAGCCGGACGATTTTCTTCACTCGCTCGAGGCTGTCCCGGAAGATAAATCGGCAGCGCTCGATGGTCCCAAAGAGGTTACAGACGGCGGGAAATCGGCAGCCCTTGACGTTCTCGAAGTAGATCGCCGGGCCTTTCACCGCATATACGCGCCTCTGGATCTCCGCCATCTCGAGGTAGGGATCAACTTCTTCGGTCACGCGCACCAGGTGACCGTTTCGCTCGAGATCGAGGACACATTCTTTGAGGCTTCTATATCCCATCGGCCAACGCGTACCGACCGTCCTCCGGCGGCAGCTCCTCGACATATCCTTCCAGGATGATCTCTGCGTTGGCCGGAACCTCCGTGTCGATGGTCTCGCACTTCACCAGCTCGACGGGTCCGCCTGCCTTCGCGATGCGGTCGGTGATTTCGGCGACTTCCAGGATCGGGTCTACGGGTGCAGAGATCCGTTTGAGATCGCCCTCCTGTTCGAGGACCTGGAGGAATTCTCGAAGATCCCGATAGGACATTGATCCCTCCTTTCCTCCTGCCGTGAGACGCCTCGCTCATCCCGGGATAAATGCAAGGTGCTCGATCACTATATCTATGGAAATCGGGTGGAACAAGGGATTTTTCCGCCCAGGCGACCCGGGTGTGCCAAGGGGGATCGGAGGTTTCGCCTCCTGCGGTCGCGGGAGAGAGGAGGCTGTTCGGGGAGACCCCTCATCGGGAGGTCGGCAGCAGCGGGAGTGGGGAAGAGGGGTTACGTCTCGAAACAGCTTGTTTCTGCGACTGGTTTCTATCATATCGTGTCTGTTGGACATCGGGAAATGTCCTTGACCCCTTTCGGGGCGGACCGTATACTGAACAACTACTGTCGACTAGTGCCCCTGTGGAGCAGAAGTGGCTTATTCACCGCGCTATGACGATTCCGGAGTCTCCCTGCTGACCGGTGAACGCGGGGATCGACTTGCTCTTGCCTTGGACGGGTTTTTTGGCAGCGTGGACGCGCCAAGGCTCCTCACGGGGGAACGGGACGGGACACGGGAGCGCCAGCAACTCCTCCGACTTCTCCGAGACTTCGTGGAGTCAGAGCGACAGGCCATCTGCAAGCAGCACCGGCAGGGCGCTCGTGGCATGGAGGTGGTGAAAGGGCTGACTGACCTGGCGGATGTGGTCGTCGATCAGCTCTACCACCGGAGCGAAGAGGCCTGTCGCGTGGCGTTTCAGGTCGATCTTCCCTGTGCCTTGCTGGCCCTGGGGGGCTATGGCCGTCGGGAGCTGAACCCCGCCTCGGACATCGATCTGATGTTCCTCCACTCAAAGCAGATCAGCCGATCGGTTCATGCCCTCATCCATTTCCTCATCCCCCTCCTGTGGGACTTGGGATTTAGCATCGGCCACAGCGTCCGGTCCCTTCAGGACTGTGCCCGGATGGCCGCGGAGGACCTCAGTTCTCGGTCCTCGATGCTGGAGGCACATCTCTTAGCTGGGGACAAGGGCCTGTACAATCAGATGGAGGCCGTCCTCCGGGGAGGCCTCAGGCGAAGAAGGGGAAATGCTTACATCCAGGCAAAGCTCCAGGAGCGGGCGGCGCGGTATGCGAGGTACGGGGATACGGTGTACCTACAGGAGCCTCACGTCAAGGAAGGGGCCGGGGGGCTTCGGGATGTGCATACGGCGCTCTGGATTGCTCGGGTCCGTCACGAGGTGAGGTGCCTGGAGGATCTGGGGGGCTCTGGCCTCCTGAGCCAGGAGGAGCTGCAAGGCTTGCGGCAGGCAGTCGATTTTCTCCATCGGATTCGGAATGAGCTCCATTATCTGTCGGGCCGAAAGAACGACCTCCTCCTGTTTCATTTGCAAGAACCGGCTGCCGCGCACCTGGGCTTCGGCGACGACCGGGCGGCCCGGGGGGTCGAGCGATGCATGCAGCATTACTATCTCCAGGCGCGGACCGTCTTTCGCCTCTCAGAGCGAGTCATCGAGCGATGTACCCAGGTGCAGACCTCGAAGGAGAGCCTCATGACGCGACTGAGGGCCAGGGACTTGGGGGACGGCTTGACGGAAATCAATCGCGAGATCCAGGTCCTTCCACGGAACCGACGCCTCTTTGAGGATGACCCGGTTCGCCTCCTGAAGATCTTCTGGTACGCCCTCCAGACCGGCTATTCCTTAAGCTCGGGCGCCCAGGAGCTCATCCGGGAGCATCTGTACCTGGTCGACGACAAGTTCCGCCAGTCCAGCCGGGCCCTCAATTTCTTTTTGGCCATCCTTCGAGAATCCAAGGGTGTGGCAGCGACGCTCCGGCTCATGCACGAGCTTGGGGTCCTGGGGGCATATGTCCCGGAGTTTACCGAGCTCACCTGTCTCGTACAGTATGATCTCTACCACAAGTACACGGTCGACGTGCACACCCTGCTGGCATTGGAGCACCTGGAGTCCTTGGATCAGGCCCCCATCCATTACGCTGAGGAATTTCGGGCGATTGTGGCCGAGTTCAAGCGGCCGGAGATCCTGAAACTGGGGGTCCTCTTTCACGATATCGGGAAAGCGGGAGGCCACGGGCACGTGGAGCGGGGGGCGAAGATGGTGCAGCGGATCCTGACCAGGATGGGCCTCCCGGACGCCGACGTGGACGAGGTGCGTTTCTTGGTGGAGCATCACCTTGCCATGGCCCACATCTCGCAGCGCCGGGACCTGGATGACGAACCCATGCTCATCGATTTTGCCCGAAAGGTCCGGGATATTGAGCGGTTAAAGATGCTCTACCTCCTCACCTACTTGGATATTCGGGCAGTGGCTCCGGAGGTGTGGACCGCGTGGAAGGGGACGCTCCTCTGGGAGCTCTACATCCGCATCCATACCCTCCTCACCCGGGGGATCCCTGAGGGGATAGACGAGATGGCCAAGGCGGCCGAGATCAAGGAGCACCTGTTCCAAGAGCTTCGCCAGGACTTCTCCCTCCCGGTTGTTCAGACCCATCTGGAACAGGTCCCTGTCCGCTACCTCCTGACCGTGCCCTCGGCGAAGGTGGCATCCCACCTCCGCATGGTCGAGCGGCTCGGAGGGATCGAGGAGGTGGCAGTAGAGTGGACCCCCTATCCCCTAGTGGGCCACTGTGAAGTGACTGTCTGCGCGTTCGGTCGGCCGGGACGATTTGCCCAGATTGTAGGTACCCTCACGGCCAACGGGATGAACATTCTGGGCGCCCAGATCTTTACCCGTCGAGACGGGCTGGTCCTCCGAGCGTTCCAGGTGGATGACGGCAAGGGGGCAGCCATTACCGATGGGGAGGCCTGGCGAAGATTCGAGATGGACCTCGGTGGGGTGCTCGCCGGTCAGGTGGATGTGGGGCAGCTCATCCTGGGCAGGCAACGGGAGATCTTGAGCCGCCCTGCCCGGAAGGGCGGGACACCCCCTCTCACCCGGGTGGAGTTCGACAACTACGTGTCGGAGACCCACACGGTGATCGATGTACGCACCCACGATCGCCTGGGCCTTCTCTACACCATCTCCAAGGTCCTCAGGGAGCTGGGGCTCGACATCAGGCTCGCCAAGATCACCACCGACGTTGAACAGGTGGTGGATGTCTTCTACGTCACCCAGCGGGACGGGGGTAAGGTGCGGGACGAGCAATGGATGGAAGAGATCCGCGAGCGCCTGGAGGCCGCCATTGCTCAAGGGCTCTTGCAAGAGCCCTAAATCGTCGGTTGACCGGGGTGGCAGGGACGCCGTTTGTGCTGTCGTCTCGTGATCGACCTCTCTCCGGTTCAATGTCCATAACGGGCAAAACCACGGTGTGTGTCTTGTTAGGGGATCCGGTGGCCCACAGTGCCTCCCCTCGGATGCAGAATGCCGCCTTTGCCGCACTGGGACTCGATTGGGTCTATATCCCATGGGCGGTGCGCCCGAAGGCGCTCCCAGAGGCTCTCGGCGCCTTACGGGGGATTGAAAATTTCGGCGGGGCGAATGTGACCATTCCGCATAAGGAGGCAGCCTTGGAAGCCATGGATGAGCTCAACTCCGAGGCACTTTCCATCGGTGCGGTGAACACCATTGTCCCTCGAGAAGGGGTCCTCGTCGGGCACAATACGGATGGAGAGGGATTTGTGACCTCCCTGCGGGAGGAGGCCGGGGAAGACCCGAGGGGAAAACGGGTAGGTCTGGTGGGGACGGGGGGGGGAGCCAAAGCGGTGGCCTATGCCCTGGCGCGGGCGGCAGTGGCAGAGCTCTGCCTCTTCAGTCGGAGTGAGGACCGGGCTCGATCCGTGCTCAGCCATCTTCGGAACTTGTCTCGAAATATCGAGGTCTTGGCATTGGGCTTGCAACAAATCCAACCCGATCGATTGAGACGAATGGACATCCTTATCAACGCGACGCCAGTGGGGATGGAGCCCTCAGACCCGCCCTTGTTCGATTACGGGGTGTTGCCAGACCACTTGTTGGTTTGTGATCTGATCTACCGGCCCCCTGAGACCCCACTGTTGGCGTCGGCCCGGATGCGGGGGTGCCGAATTCTAAACGGTGCTGGTATGCTTCTCTACCAGGGGGTGCGGGCATTTGAGCTCTGGACGGGGCAGAAGGCCCCGGTCCTTGCCATGCGACAGGCTCTGACTCGGGGGGGAGAAGAGGCCTTGACAGGATCCGGAATCGGGCCAGTATAATGAGGTCCCACTCAATCATTCTGTTCGCAGCCACGTGGAGGTTGCCATGACCGTCGCGTCGAGTCGCCTCGGCGAGATGTTGGTCAAATCAAAGCTGATCAGCGATGACCAGCTCAAGAAGGCCCTAACGCAACAGTCGTCGGGCGGGGGGCGCCTGGGGAGCAATCTGGTCAAGCTGGGGTACCTCAGCGAAGAAGACATCACGAGCTTTCTGAGCAAGCAATACGGTGTTCCCTCCATCAACCTCGCGCACTTCGAGATCGACCAGAGCGTGATTAAATTAGTCCCGGCCGAGATTGCTCAAAAGCACATGGTCATCCCCATTAACCGAAAGGGGAACGTTATCACCGTGGCCATGGCCGACCCCAGTAACATCTTTGCCATCGACGACATCAAGTTCTTATCCGGTTTTAAGGTCGAGCCAGTGGTGGCTGCCGAGACCTCGATCAGGAATGCCATCAACAAGCATTATGACTCCGCCGGGCTCGTTCAAGACATCATGAGGGACTTCGACGACCGGGAGGTCTCCACGGTTGACGAGAGTGACGAGGGACCTGATGTTGGCGATCTGCAGCGGGCCACCGAGGATGCCCCGGTGGTCAAGCTGGTGAACCTGATCCTGAGCGATGCGATCAAAAAGGGAGCCTCAGATATTCACATCGAGCCTTACGAGAAATCCTTCCGCGTCCGGTTACGTATTGACGGGATCCTCTACGACGTCATGCAGCCTCCTATGAAACTGAAGGCAGCCATTATCTCTCGAGTCAAGATCATGTCCCAGCTTGATATCGCCGAGCGGCGGCTCCCCCAAGATGGACGCATCAAAATCAGGATGGGACAGAAGGAGATTGACTTCCGGGTTTCCACCCTTCCGACTCTCTTCGGTGAGAAGGTGGTTCTGCGTCTCCTCGACAAATCCAATCTGCAGCTGGATATGACCATGCTGGGGTTTGAACCTCAGGCGCTCCAGATCTTCGAGAAGTCCATTCTGTTGCCTTACGGGATGGTCTTGGTCACCGGACCCACCGGCAGTGGGAAGACGACCAGCCTGTATTCGGCCCTGCACCGCCTGAACACCACCGAGACCAACATCATGACTGCAGAAGACCCAGTGGAGTTCAACCTCCAGGGGGTCAATCAGGTCCAGATGAAGCCAGAGATCGGTTTGAACTTCGCCACCGCCCTCCGCTCCTTTCTCCGGCAGGACCCGGACATCATCATGGTGGGGGAGATCCGGGACTACGAGACGGCGGAGATTGCCATCAAGGCGGCCATGACCGGCCACCTGGTCCTGTCCACGCTGCACACCAATGATGCCCCCTCGACCATCAGTCGGCTCATCAATATGGGAGTGGAGCCGTTCCTGGTGTCGGCCTCGACCAATATGATCCTGGCCCAACGGCTTTGTCGAAAGATCTGCAACAGTTGTAAAGAAGAGATCTCGGTGCCTCGTCAGGCCCTGGTCGACACCGGCTTCACACCCGAAGAGGCCAAAGCGCTTGTGTGCTATCAGGGGAAGGGGTGCATGGAGTGCAACGATACCGGTTACCGGGGACGGATAGCCTTGTACGAGGTCTTGGCCATCACCGACGATATTAAGGATGCCATCCTGCAAGGGGCCGCGGCAAGCGAGATAAAGGAGCTAGGCCGGAAGAACGGGATGAGGACGCTCCGGGAGTCGGGCCTGCAGAAGATCCGAGAAGGGATGACTACCATCCCGGAGACGATGAGGGTAACTAGCCAAAGCTAGGGAGGAAATCAAGCGCTGAGAGGGGTTTGTTCCCGAGAGGATCTGGGTCACGCCCTCCACCTCGCGGTTCATCCTTCCAGCGGGAGGAATCATGACGAATCTGGATCAAATGTTAAAGGAATTGGTGGCGAGGGGGGCCTCAGATCTCCACATCACGACCGGCATCCCGCCCATGATCCGTCTCCACGGCCACCTGACGCCTCTGGGGGACTCGCCTCTCGCCCCGGCGGCGACGAAGCAACTCGCGTATAGTATCCTCACCGATGTCCAAAAGCAAAAGTTTGAGGAGCAGAAAGAGCTCGACTTCTCCTTTGGAGTGAGGGGGCTTGGCCGGTTCCGGGCCAACGTCTATCTGCAGCGGGGGGCAGTGGGAGTTGCCATCCGGACCATTCCGTACAAGATTTTCACCTTTCAAGAGTTGGGGCTGCCCAAGGTCGTGGAAGAGCTTTGCGCCAGGCCATCGGGACTTCTCCTCATCACCGGACCGACCGGTTCGGGGAAATCCACCACGCTGACTACGATGATCGACAAGATTAACAGCGAGCGTTCTGAACACATCATCACCATCGAGGATCCCATCGAGTTCGTCCACACGCACAAGAAGTGCATCGTGAACCAGCGTGAGGTCCATGCGGATACCGATTCCTTTGCAAAGGCTCTCCGGGCGGCCCTCCGCCAGGACCCGGACAAGGTGCTGATCGGGGAGATGCGAGACCTCGAGACCATCGAGTCGGCCCTCACGATCGCCGAGACCGGGCATCTGACGTTTGCCACCCTCCACACCAATTCGGCGGTCCAGACCATCAATCGGATTATCGATGTCTTTCCGGCCCATCAGCAACCGCAGATTCGCGCGCAACTCTCCTTCGTCCTGGAGGGGGTGCTCTGCCAGGCCTTGATCACAAGGGCGGATGGTCAGGGGCGGGTGATGGTCCTAGAAGTCATGATCCCAAACCCCGCCATCCGAAATCTGATCCGGGAGGACAAGGTCCATCAGATCTATTCAACGATGCAGGCGGGCCAGGAGAAATCGGGGATGCAGACGATGAACCAATCGCTCTTGGACCATTTTTTGAGACGCACGATCACCAGGGAAGTTGCCCTCGGAACCTCTTCGAACGCCGAGGAACTGATGCAGATGATCCAGCGGGCCCAGTCCCCCGGATCGGGGGCGGGAGCTAAGATGCCCGTGGCTGGGAGCCAATTGGGAAGGAGATAGGCAATGGCAGTCTTTGCTTTCAGCGGAAGGACACGTACAGGGCAGGTCATCAACGGTGAGATGGAAGCCCCCAACCGGGAGGCCGTGGTCGCGCAGCTCAGGCGGCAACAGGTCCTGGCGACTTCAATAAAACCGAAGGCGAGGGACATTCAGATATCGATCCCCGGCTTTGGTGCAAAGGCCAACGAGAAAGACCTGGCCATCATTACCCGGCAGCTTGCCACGATGATTGATGCCGGGCTCCCGCTGGTGCAGTGCCTGGACATCCTGGCCCAGCAGCAGGAGAAAAAGTTCCTCAAGAGCACGCTCCAGGATATCCGGCAGGATGTGGAGGGGGGCTCCACGTTCTCCGCCGCCTTGAAGAAGCATCCGAAGGTCTTCAGTGGGCTGTACACCAACATGGTGGAGGCCGGGGAGGCGGGCGGAATCCTCGACACGATCCTCAACCGCCTGGCTGCTTATATCGAAAAAGCGATGACCTTGAAAAAGCGGGTCAAGACTGCCATGTTCTATCCGGCGACCATCGTTTCGGTGGCGCTTGTGGTGGTCACCTTTCTCCTGATGTACGTCATCCCCACCTTTGAACAGTTGTTTGCAGGGTTCGGGGCAAGCCTCCCTCTCCCGACGGTGATTGTGCTTAAACTGAGCAATTTTGTCCAGGCGTATATCCTGTTCATCATCGGGGGACTCGTGGGTACGGTGGTGGGGCTCAGGATGTATTACCGAACCGAAGGCGGGAAAAGAGCCATCGACGGTCTGTTACTCAGGCTCCCCATCTTTGGAACCCTGATCCGAAAGGTGGCCGTAGCCAAGTTCACCCGGACCCTCGGGACCTTGGTCTCGAGCGGCGTGGGCATCTTAGATGGACTGGACATCACGGCGCGGACGGCCGGGAACAAGGTGGTGGAGGATGCGATCCTCAAGGCGCGCACCACCATTGCCCAGGGGAAGACCATCGCCGAACCACTGCAGGCCTCGAAGGTCTTTCCGCCCATGGTGACCCAGATGATTGCTGTAGGGGAGCAGACCGGTGCCCTGGATCGCATGTTGAACAAGATCGCTGACTTCTACGATGAGGAGGTGGATTCGTCGGTGGCCGGTCTCACCTCCCTGCTGGAACCACTCTTGGTGATCTTCCTCGGGGTGATCATCGGGGGCGTGGTGATCGCCATGTATCTCCCCATCTTCAAGCTGATCACCGTGATGTAGCCTACCGGGGGTGCGGGGCCTGAGGCTCATTTTCCCAGCCAGCGAGGCACAGCGATGTCGGGGGGAAAGGAAGGAGGAGCCAGGCAGGCAGGCTGGGAGAGGCGGCTCAAATGGGTGATCGCCATCCGCCTGTTGGTCGCCATCCTTTTCCTCGGTTCGGCAGCCATCTTTCAACTGCAAGAAAGACCCCCGTACCCGACGGGTCCCCTCTTCTCCCTGTTGGCCCTGACCTTCGCCCTGAGTGCCTTCTATCTCCTCCTCCTCCCGCGTGTAAAGCGCCTGGAGGAGTTCGGCGGCTTCCAGTTCGCCGCCGATCTCTTCCTGAGCACCGGGTTGGTCCATTACACCGGGGGGATTGTGAGCCCCCTGACTTTCGTTTATATCTTCCCCATCTTTGGCAGCGGGACGCTGTTAGGCCGGCGGGGGGCCGTCCTGATGTCTTCGCTTGCCAGCATCCTCTTCGGGCTCCTGATCGATCTGGAGTTTTACCGGATCATCTCCCCCGTGGGAGATGCCGCCAGTACCTACCTCTCCACTGGCTTCGTGTTTTTCCGTGTCTTCATCAACATCGTTGCCTTTTTCCTGGTGGCGCTCTTAAGCAGCCATCTGGGCGAGCGGCTGCGGGAGGTGGGGAGACAACTCGAAGTGCAGCGGACCGACCTTCGGAATCTCAAGACCCTTTATCAAGACGTGATTGCCAACATCCCGAGCGGGATCATGACCCTCGACCTCGAGGGGCGCATCATCTCCTTCAATGGGACAGCCGAGCGCATCACCGCTCTGAAGGCGAAGGCGGTGATCGGGTCGTTTTTCGGTGAGGTGGGCCTGGATGGGTTCCCCGGCCTCGAGGACTTCGGCGCCCGCGAAAAGGATCCGACCCGTGCAGAGGCCTTTGAGGCTCTCTTCACCCGCAGGGACGGAACGGTGCTTCCCATCGGCGTCACCTATTCCTCCCTCCGGGATGGAGAGGAAAGGGTGCTGGGGGTGGTGGCCATCTTTCAGGATCTCACGGAGCGGAAGCAGATGGAGGAACAGCTCCGGCGTGCGGATCGGCTGGCAACGGTCGGGGAGCTGGCCGCCAGCATTGCCCATGAGGTCCGGAACCCCTTGGCGGCCATCAGCGGCTCTATCCAGCTCCTCCACGATGAGATGCAGGGGCAGGGGCAGGAGCGGATTTTGGGGGTGATTCTTCGGGAGGCGGATCGGCTGAAATTGATCACGGGCCAGTTTCTCGATCAGGTGCGGATGCCGAGGCCGCCAGTGAGGGGATGCGAGCTGGTGTCCTCCCTGGAAGAGACGCTGTTCCTCCTCCAGCAGAGCGAGGAGTGGTCTCCCGGTATCGACCTCCACTTCGAAAGGAGGGTGGAGGACCTCCAGGTCATGGCCGATCGCGACCGGTTAAAGCAGATCTTCTGGAACATCGGACTGAACGCCTTGCAGGCCATGTCGGGGGGCGGGACGCTCTCTGTGGTCATCGGGGCAGAGGAGGGGTTTGGGTCGGTGGAATTTCGCGATACCGGTGAAGGGATCGCTGCCGAGCAGCTCTCCAAGATCTTTGAGCCATTTTATACCACCAAGGGGAGGGGGACCGGCCTCGGGCTGTCCATTGCCAAGCGTCTGGTGGAGGACCTCGGCGGTCGGATCGAGGTCAAGAGCCCCCCGGGAGGGGGTGCGACCTTCCAGATCTTCCTTCGACGGCTCTCAGAGGTGGGATCTGATGCGGGGAGCTCCACCACCCTCTCTTCGGCCGGGGGTGTACGATGACCAGAATCTTGATCGTCGATGACGAGGCGGGCATGCGGGAATTTTTGAGCATCTTCCTGGAGCGGGAGGGTTTCGACGTGGAGTGTGCGGAGGACGGACAGGAGGCCCTCCAGGCGGTCCAAGAGGCTCGTTTCGATCTGATCATCTCTGACCTCAGGATGCCGACCCTGGATGGCATCCGCCTATTGGAGGGGCTTCAGAAATTTCAGTCTGAGGTCCCTGTCATCCTGATCACGGCCTATGCGTCGGCTGAGTCGGCCATCGAGGCCATGAAGCTTGGGGCGTACGACTACCTCACCAAGCCCTTTCGGGTGGAAGAGATCAGAGAGGTCATCACCAGGGCCCTAGAGACCAAGGCATCTCGATTGGCGGGGGTCTTTCCCTGGTCGGGGGAGGCGTTTCCCCGTTCGGTGGAAGGGCTCATTGGCCGGAGCCCCAAGATGATCGAACTCTATAAGCTGATCAGCAAAGTCGCGGCGGTCTCCGGCACGGTTTTGATCACCGGTGAGAGCGGCACCGGGAAGGAGCTGGTGGCTCGCACCATCCACCGAAACAGCGATCGTGCCACGAAGCCGTTTCTCGCCGTCAGCTGCGGGGCGATCCCGGAAGCACTCCTCGAGAGCGAGCTCTTTGGCCACGTGAAGGGCGCCTTTACAGGGGCGGTGGCCGCCAAGGCCGGTCTCTTTGAAGTGGCCGATG
>LXTG01000100.1 GCA_001643535.1 candidate division NC10 bacterium SPGG6
TGATTCGATCGCTGCTTCTGTCCACGTTGCTATTCTCGGCTGTGATGTTGCTCCGTCCCGCCGAAGTGTTGGCGGCCAGGAAGACCTCAACCACCACCCGCCAGCATCAAAAGAGAGTGGCGGTGACCATCTACAACGGCAACTTGGGCCTGGTGAAGGACATTCGACAGATCCAGTTGCCCACAGGGATTCACGACCTTCGGTTCATGGATGTTGCTGCTCAGATCAACCCCGCCACCGTTCACCTCAAGTCCCTCACCGATCCGGGGAAGCTCAGGATCCTCGAACAGAACTACGAATACGACCTTCTCAATCCCCAGAAGCTTCTCGAGAAATATGTCGGAAAAAGGGTCAAGCTCTGGGAAAAGAATCACTACACCGGAGAGGAGCGACAGGTCGACGCCCTTCTCCTGAGTGTGAACGGCGGTCCCATCTATCAGATTGATGGGGCCATCTATCTTAACTATCCTGGCCGAGTGATTCTCCCCTCGATCCCGGAGAATCTCATTGCCAGGCCAACGCTGGTCTGGCGGCTCCAAAACTCTCGCGCGCGTTCTCAGGTGATCGAGGCGACCTATCTCACCAAAGGAATCACGTGGCGTGCCGATTATATCCTGACGCTCAATGCGAAAGATGATCGAGGGGATCTGGCCGGTTGGGTCACCATTGATAACCGGAGCGGGGCCACCTACAAGAATGCCATGCTGAAACTGGTGGCGGGTGATGTGAACCAGGCCAGGGGGGAGCGGGAGATGGCCGATGCCATGCGAGAGATGGCCGCCAGGACCAAGGTCGCGAAACAGGCTTTTCAGGAAGAGGGGTTTTTCGAGTATCACCTCTATTCGCTCGACGGCAAGACGACGATCAAACAGAATCAGTCCAAGCAGATCAGCCTCCTCAGCGCCCCCGAGATCCCCATCCGGAAGGAACTGATTTATTACGGGGCCCAACACTACTACCGGAATCGGTACGGGAAGCCTATCTCGAACCAGAAGGTGGGGGTGTATTTGGAAGTGGCCAACAGGAAGGAAAATCACCTGGGCATCCCGCTTCCGAAGGGGATAGTTCGGGTGTACAAGGCGGATCGCTCCGGGAGCCTGCAATTCATCGGGGAAGACCGCATCGACCACACCCCCAAAGATGAAAAGGTAAAGATCAAAATGGGAGAGGCCTTCGATGTGGTGGGAGAGCGGATCCAGAAGGATTGGCGCAGGATCGCCTCGGGAGTCTACGAGGTGGCGTGGGAGATCTCTCTGCGTAACCACAAGGACGAGGAGGTAGAGGTGACCGTGGTTGAACCGATCCCGGGGGACTGGCAGGTGCTGTATTCCAGCCATGCCTACGAGAAGGTGGAGGCCCACACGTTACAGTTCCCGGTGAAGATCCCCAAAGAGAGTGGGGTCAAAGTCGCCTACCGGGTCCGCCTCACGTTTTAGGACTCGTCTTGATTGGCCGAGGGAGGGGCGTCCCTGCCCACGGGCGGGGTCGCACCCTCTTGCTGTTTGTCCCTAAGCAGCACTCGCAAACTCCTCACTTCGAGCCTTTCCGTAGGAGCCCGGAACCCTTCGGGCCCGCGGCGATCCTGATTGGTCGGAAGGTCTTCGGACTCCCGGCAATGTCGCTCAGGGCCTGCACGTGCTGCCTTTTCTTCTCATACCTCTTGACTTCATCAGGAATACACGGCTAGCCTGGAGAAGGATGAGGCGGCGAAAGCAGAAGGATGAATTAGAAAAGGTGGGAGGGGAGCCATGTGTCTGTCGGCCACGTTGGAGATGTTTCGATCGGTACTTTCGTCCTCTGAAACCCTGAGCTGGATGGGGATGGGCTTCGCGACCGTGGCTCAACGATCCCGCGCCAGCCGCAAGGCACGGCCCGTCACGATCTCGTATGTGGTTGACCTAACCCAGACCCTCACCCCGGAATCTCCGAGTTGGCCTGGATATCCCTCCCTCGCGGTTCGTAACACCCATCACTTTGCGGCCGATGGTTTCTTCGCCAATGCTTGGGACATCCATGAGCACAGCGGGACCCATGTAGATGCCCCCCTGCACTTCAGCGCGAAGGGCTGGTCGGCCGCCGACATCCCTGCGGAGGCCCTTGTGGTCCCCGTGGTCGTCATCGACATCCGGAGTCGGGCACGGCGGGACCCTGACGCCCAGGTGCGGGTGGAAGATATCAAGGCCTGGGAGAAAAGGCATGGGCGCGTTTCTCGTGGGGCGGCGGTGCTGATGTGGAGCGGATGGGAGGATCGAGCGGGCGACCAGGTGGCCTACCGGAATATGGACAGCGAGGGGATCATGCATTTCCCCGGGTTCAGTCAGGAGGCGGCGGAATTCCTGGTGACAGAACGGGCCATTGGCGGGATCGGCGTGGATACGCTGAGTCTCGATCACGGTCCCTCGACAGACTTCGGAGCGCACTTCGCGGTCTTGCCCTCCAACCGGTGGGGGATCGAAAACCTGGCGAATCTGGGTAAGCTCCCCCCCGGGGGTGCGACCCTCTTTGTCGGGGTCCCGCGGGTGCAGGGGGCCTCGGGAGGCCCTGCCAGGATCCTGGCCGTGTGGTAGTTCAGGATAGACCAGGAAAAAGGGAAAAAGGGGACGTCCCTCTTTCCTTCTTGACGGCGTCACCAATATTGTGGTAAATATAAAAAGAAATGGGAAGTGTGCAGGAGTGAAAGATACTGAGGCCCCGGGCGGTTAGGAACCGACGGGGCTTTGTTGTTGACTATGGCATAGGAGCAGCAGATGGACGACGAACGCAAGCTGGCTGTCTTCATTGATTTTGAGAATATTGCCCTGGGCGTGCGGGAGGCCAAGTATAAGTCGTTCGAGATCAGCCTGGTGCTGACACGACTGGTCGAGAAGGGCAAGATCATGGTGAAGCGGGCCTACGCCGACTGGGAGAAGTATCCAGCGTACAAGCGGCCTTTCCACGAGGCCGCCATCGAGCTCATCGAAATCCCCCGCCGGTCGTACAGTGGCAAGAACTCCGCGGATATCCGCATGGTGGTGGACGCCATGGATCTTTCGGCCTCCAAGGAGCATATTGACACTTTTGTCATCGCCTCGGGGGATAGCGACTTCTCCCCGCTCGTCTCCAAGCTTCGGGAGAACAATAAGTTTGTCATCGGGTTGGGCGTCAAGAACTCGTCCTCCGAACTGCTGGTCGCAAACTGTGACGAGTTCATCTACTACGAGGATCTGGTCCGGGGGATCAAGAAACCCCGGATGGAGAATCTACCTGCGAAGAAAGCCGGGGTCTTCGAACTCCTGATCGATTCCATCCTGGCCCTCTCGCGGGAGAATAAGGACATCCTCTGGGCCTCCATGGTCAAGCAGACCATGATGCGCAAGCGTCCCGACTTTAATGAGTCTTATTACGGGTACAGTACCTTCTCCAAGCTCCTCGAGGACGCGTCCAAACACCACATCGTGGAACTGAAACGGGACGACCGGAGCCGGACGTACATCATTGTGGGCTTGGGCGAAGGACACTAGCGGGGTCCGATGGTCGGACCCCGCGGTTCAGGGTTCAGAGTTCATGGTTCAGGGAAAAACCTGTATTCGCCTTCTTAATCCATGAACCAAGAACTATCAACCATGAACGACGTCGCCGAAGGCGAGCGTGGTGGAGCAGGGACTCAAGGAAGCGATGCAGTGGATCAATGGCGAGCTCCAGGATAACCCGGGGACCAACCTCGGCCTCCTGATCGATAGGGCCAGCCAACAGTTCAACCTTACCCCCCTTCAGGCCGACTTCCTCTATCGGGAATATGCTCGAAAAGATATTGGGCAGCCGCCCGCGTAGCCGCCCGAGCGGTTCGGAAAACGAGACCCCCCCCTGGTGATCGTGGCTACTCGTATTTGATCGCCTCTGCGACATCGAGGCGGGAGGCCTGCAGGGCGGGGAGGAAGCCGGCCAATAGGGACGTCAGCAGGACGAGTCCAGCCGACGTCACGAGAACATGCGGGGGGAAAGAGAAGAGGAGAGACCAGCCGAAGGACTGCTTGTTGATGACGTGGATCAAAACGAGCGCCAGAAAGAAACCGATGACCACACCCAGGATCTCAGCGAGCAGGCCAAGAAGTCCTGCCTCCTGAAGGATCATCCGGAATACTTGCGCGCGAGACGCCCCCACCGATCGCAGGATGCCGATCTCCCGCTGCCGCTCTAGGACAGAGGCCCAGAGCGCGTTCAGGATTCCCAGGGCAGCCACGATCACCGCGATGATCCGAAGGGCGTACGTTACGGCAAAGGTCTGATCGAAGATTTCTAAGACCCGTTCCTTGAGGTCCTGATTCTGCATGACCAAGAGGGCTGCCCCCTCTCCCGCCCTTTTGATCCGCCGCGCCACGGCAGCCGGATCCGATTCCGGTGTCAGATAGACCGCCAAAACGTTGATCCCCCGTTCCCCCCAATACCGGCGGAAGAGGTTTCGGTCCATGACGATCTTTCCCCCATCGGTAGCGTAGTCGTAGAAAATGCCGGCCACGGGAAAGGAGGCCGGACCGTTGGGGGTTTCGAGGATGACATGGTCTCCCTCCTGAATACCATGAGTCAGAGCACCAGTCTCGGAGATGATGATACCCTCTCCCTCTTTGGCGCGGGTGAGGACCGCGCCGGAGTCCCCCCGGAGAAACAGAAGCCTGCCGCGGGCCGCCACCACCTCAAAATCCCCGGCGGCGAGGAGGAGCTGCCGGTCCCGGAACGGGATTTTCAGTCCTGTGAAGGGGTCCACGGCAGCAATCCCTGCGATGTTGCGGACCCGATCCAGCAGGCTCGCGGGCAGAATCGCATGGACCCCCTTGGTGAAGCGGGAGGCTGGCGTCACAATCAGATCCGCCCGGATCGTCTCCTCCACCCACATCTCGACGGTTCGGCGGAAGCTTCCGATCATGATCGCCACACCAATCAACATGGCCAGGGCGGTCATCATCGCTGCCACCGCCACCGCATGCCGTCCCCGGTATCCTTTGAGGTGTGAAGCGACGAGGAGCCATTCGCCCCTGCCCACTCTTCTGCCAATGCGACGGACCACCGAGGCAACACCCAGGATAGCCCACGGTGTCAGTAGGGCTCCGCCCAGAATGAGTAACACCAAGGCCAGATAGCCGAAGAGCGGAGTGTCGCCCACTGCGCCTTGCCGGGAGGCCCAGTACGCCCCGGTGAGGAACAGGAGGCCGAGGAGAGAGCAGACAGCAGGTCCCCGCTTCTCTTCACCGGCCAGCACTGGATTGAGGGCCTCTCGGACGGGGATGTTTGCTCCCTGAAGGCTGGGATAAAGGGCTGCGACGAGGGAGAAGGAGAGGCCTAGGCCGAAGGCAAGCAGAAGGGTGGAGGGGTCGGCGTCGACCCGGGTGACCCGGACGAAGCTATACAGGTTCGAGACGGTTTGGGAGATCGTCTCGAGGACCTGGCTTGCCAGGAGGGTGCCCAGACCGAGACCGATGAGTGAGCCGACCCCTCCTAAGACCAGGGCCTCTCCGACAAAAAGGGCCACAACCTCACCCGTACGGAGTCCCAGGGAACGGAGAATGCCAATCTGCTGGCGCCGCTGGATCACCGAAAGGGAAAGAGTGTTGTAGATCAGGAAGGCTGCCACCACGAGCGCGATGGCGCTCAGGGCGTTCAGGTTCAATCGGAAGGCGGTCAGCATCTTTTCGACCTGGCGGTTGCGCTGCTCGGGTCGCTTCACCGTGAGATGCCCGGGGAGAACCGTTTCGAGCTGGGCTGCCGTTGTGTCGATCCCCGCCCCCTCCCGAAGGACGAGGTCGATTCGATCGAGCCTCCCGACCTTGTCAAAGGCCGCCTGGGCAGTGGCGATATCCATGAGGGCCAGATGTCCCTCCAGGGCTCGGGCAGGCCCTCGCGGTTCCAAAAGGCCCCGAATGGTAAACGTACGGCGGCGGGTACCGGTCAAGAGTGTGATGGTGTCACCGGGTGTGAGGGGGTAAGTCGCAGCGAACGACCGGGAGAGAAAAAGGGTCTCCGGCTGAAGGAGTGTCTTGAGGTCGACCGCTTCCTCTTGCCGCGACAGGCGATATTCGCGGAAGGCCTCCTCGGCCAAGAGGTCCACCCCGAGGACCAAGAGCACCTCGCCCTGTCGCCCCTCCACCGGTGCAATACTCATGATGAGCGGGGCCGCATACTTGACGCCGTCCGCCTCTCGCACCTTGAGCAGGAGGGTCTCATCAAACCCTAGCTCTCCGGCGGTAACCACTAGGGCGCTTCGGCCAGCAACCGCATTGATGGTTCTGTGGAAAGAGGCCAGAATGCTGTGGTTTGCCAGCTGGATAGCGACGAAGGCCGCGACGCCGGTGGCGATGCCGACTGTGGTGAGGGTTGCTCGTAGCGGGAACTGCTGCAGCCCGCGGCCAAGGAGGAGGAGGAGACCCCGGGCCCTACGGATCATTCCAGGATCCGTCCGTCGTGGAGGCGCAGGATCCGGTCGGCGTAGGAGGCTGTCTCTTGACTGTGGGTAGCGAGAACCACGGTGTACCCCTCCTCATGATTCAGGGTGTGCAAAAGTCTGAGGACTGTTTCTCCTGCCTTCGAATCGAGGTTGCCCGTGGGTTCGTCGGCCAGCAGCAGGGAGGGGCGGGTGATGACTGCTCGGGCCACGGCGGCCCGCTGCATCTCTCCCCCAGAGAGTTGGTGTGGCCAGTGATCGGTCCGCTCCGTGAGATCGAGGGTCCTGACCACCTCGGCCACGCGCCTGCGGATATCGTGCGCGCGGGTTCCTGTCAGGAGGAGGGGCAAGGCGACATTCTCCCAGAGGGTCAGATGTGGAAGGAGATTGTACAACTGGTAGACGATACCCACCTTTTCTCGGCGGAGGCGCGTGAGGTCCGTCTCACGCATGGCGCTCAGGGGTTGTCCCTCAAACCACACCTCTCCACTGGTGGACCGGTCAATGCCGGCTATGAGGTGGAGCAACGTGCTCTTCCCGCAGCCGCTCGGCCCCATCACGGCCACAAATTCCGCCCGACGGATATCGAGGGTAACCCCCTGAAGGGCCGGGATGGGCTGCGGCCCCTTGTGGTAAATCTTGCTGACATGAATCAATCGGATCATGCAGGGAGTAGTCTCGTATCTTTCGCTGATTGCTTCCTCATTCATTTCCGGAGGCGATGCTCCCCATGACCTTATCGCCTAGCCGTGGAGAGAGGGCGTTTAGGACCGCCAAAAGCCTGGCGGGACGGTAGACGTCGGCTGCACGGCACCGCAGTGGTTTTCCCTCGCACTCCTCCTCCTGACCTTCCTGGGATGGTGGAGCGAAGGTGGCTTGGGGATGAGACTGTTCTCGGGCGACGTCGACGCTGTGGCCAAGGAAAGTGGAGAAGCGCTATTCCTGCGGGTAGGCGATGATCACGGCATCAAGATGGAGCACCCGGTATTCTTCCTGCCCTTGGTAAAAATAATGCCCTTCCACCCCCTCGGGGGTCTCCTCGAAGGCCACGAGCGCGCTTAGCGGGGGCATTTCCCGAAAGGTATTGGCCCCGGCGTCGAAGCCGTCCCCCGTGGCGATCACCCGGCCGTACCGGATCGGGGAACCTCGTGGACAGTGGATCGTCAAGCTTGCCGGTGGCTCCGAGAGAAGCTGGACCAGAAAATTGACTCCGTAGACCTTATGCTGCATCATGACACCTCCCCCCAGGCGTGGACAGCAAAGATCATAGCACATTATTGTCAATTCGGTTAGACCTTCGGATATTTCCTGGGCCCCGAGCCGGGCACCGGCCAGAGAGGGGTTGGCAATTTCACCTTGACGAGATAAACTCGACGGGCACGCGACACGAGAATAGGAGGCGGTTGGATCCGAAGGGGCCCCAGGCCGCCCCAGAGACTCGGAGGACTTGGAGCAGAGAGGGTGGAGAGAAAAAGCATAAATATAGACACAGCTCTGGAAGGGATGATGCGCCGGAAACTGCTGGCACTCATTCGGACCAAGACCCCGGAGCAGGCCCTGGCGACCGCGGAGGCGTTGGCAACGGGCGGTATCACCAGTCTCGAGATTCCCCTCACCATGCCTGAGGCGGTGCAGGTTCTCAAGGCCTTGGCCCCCCGACATGACCTCACCGTTGGCGCCGGGACTGTCCTGAATAAGGAACAGGCCGAAGTGGCCCTTGAAGCGGGGGCCCGGTTCCTGGTCTGCCCGATAGGCGATGTCAGTCTGGTCTCCCTCTGCCGGGAGGCGGGGGCCGTGAGTGTTCTCGGTGCGCTCACCCCCACCGAGATCCTGATGGCCCATCGGGTCGGCGCGGACGTGGTGAAGATCTTTCCCGTAGATGCCCTCGGCGGCCCCCGCTTTGTCCGAGCCGTCCTCGAGGCCTTACCCCCACTACCCCTGATGGTCGAGGGGGGTGCGACCTTAGAGAATTTGCCGGACTATCTGGGGCTGCCGATCCGGCTTATTGCCCTCGGTGAGGCCCTGATCGTTCCGCGACTGGTGGCGAAGGGGGCGTACGCTGCCATCTCGGCGCGGGCCAGGGATTATGTCCTCCTAGTGGATAGGCGGAAAGGAAGCAGGTAAGGCATTTCTGCAGTTGCGTTGTGCCGTCCTTGTGCCATACTTAATCAGAGGGAGGTCGGCTACCGGCTAGAGGAAGGGCTTGTCACAACCGGCCGAAAGGAGTGGGAAGAATGGCCAAAGAGACGTTGACCATTACCGATAACCGCAGCGGCAAGACCTATGAGATCCCGATTGAGCACGGGGCCATTCGGGCAACCGATCTCCGGCAAATCCGGGTGTCCGAGGACGACTTCGGGTTGCTCAGCTACGATCCCGCATTCATGAACACGGCCTCTTGCAAGAGCACAATTACCTTCATCGACGGGGATAAGGGGATCCTGCGGTATCGGGGCTACCCCATCGAGCAGTTGGCCGAGCGGAGCACCTTCCTCGAGACCGCCTATCTAATCCTCCATGGGGAGCTCCCCACCCGGCCGCAACTGGAGGAGTGGGTCTACCACATCACCCACCACACTATGATCCACGAGCACATCAAGAAGTTCATGGATGGCTTTCACTATGATGCCCACCCGATGGGGATCCTGGTGGGGACGGTGGGGGCGCTGTCGACCTTCTACCCGGACGCCAAGAACATCCTGGACCCGGCGAACCGGCAATACCAGATCTACCGGCTGATCGCCAAGATGCCGACGCTGGCGGCCTTTGCCTATCGGCATAGTCTCGGGATGCCCTATGCCTATCCGGATAACGATCTGTCCTACGGTGGCAACTTCCTCAACATGCTCTTTAAGGCCACCGAGTTAAAGTACAAGCCGGACCCGGTGTTGGAGAAGGCCTTAGACGTTCTCTTCATTCTGCACGTGGACCACGAGCAGAACTGTAGTGCCAACGCCATGCGGAGCGTGGGGAGCTCTCACGTCGATCCCTACTCCGCCGTGGCGGCGGCCGCCACCGCACTCTACGGGCCGCTCCACGGGGGGGCGAACGCGGCGGTCCTCCGGATGCTCGGGGAGATCGGATCGAAGGAGAAAGTGCCGGAGTTCTTGAAGAAGGTCAAGGCGCGCGAGGCGCTCCTCATGGGCTTTGGCCACCGGGTCTACAAGAGCTACGACCCCCGGGCCAAGATCATCCGGCAGACCGCCGAGCAGGTCTTCTCGGTGACCGGGCGGAATCCCCTGTTGGACATCGCGCTAGAGCTGGAGCGGATCGCGTTGGAGGACGACTTCTTCGTCAAGCGCCGCCTGTACCCGAACGTCGACTTCTATTCGGGGATCATTTACCAGGCGATGGGCTTCCCGGTAGACATTTACCCGGTCCTGTTCGCCATCGGCCGGACTCCCGGCTGGCTCGCCCAGTGGCAGGAGATGCTGCTCGATCCGGACCAGAAGATTGCCCGGCCGCGGCAGCTCTATATCGGTTCAGGACACCGCGACTACGTGCCGTTGGAAAAGCGCCGATAAGTCCTGGAGTGCTCTGAGGCCTCGGGATAGATCGTGCGGTGGCGGGGAGCTACTCTATCCTATCCCAAGATGCCCTTGATCTCTTCCAAGCGTGTCACCGTGTGATCCGGCTGGGGGATTGATTCGTCCAGCAGTTCTCCCCTGCGATTCAGCCAGATGACCGCCATGCCTACCCCCTTTGCCCCCGCAATGTCAATGCTGGGGCTATCCCCGATGAAGATAGCCTCGTGCGGGCGAATCTGGAGGGCCTGGCATGCAGTCTGGAAGATGGCCGTATAGGGCTTCCGCTGCCCTATCTCTTCGGAGATGAGAATTAGATCGAAGTACGAGGTCATCCCGGCCCGGTCCAGGATCTGGCGGGCCGTGGGACCGTGATCGAAATTTGAAATGAGGGCCAGCTGGTACCTGTCCTTTAGCCAGTTGAGCAGCTCTCGGCGCTCGAGTGGGGCGTGAATGGCGTCGGCAAGGCAAGTCATGTGGGCGTCCAGGAGCCTACCCAGAAAGGGTTCGATCTCCGGTGTGACCGGGATTTCGAGGTTTTGGAAGAACAGACCGAACCTCTCTCGAGCGGACACCTCGCGCTCCTCACTTTCCCGAAGACGGGCTGCCTCATCAAAACTTCTCCGGAAGGCCTGGTAAAAAGTCTCCAAGGGGACGTGACTGTACCTTTCAGCGAAGAGGGGATAGACCACGGCGGTGGTTGAGTGGATTGCCTCACCGTTCACATGGATCACCGGGAGGCGGTCCCGGTCAAAGTCCGCTAATGTATCGAAGAGATCAAAGATGACAGTGCGATAACTCATTGAGGACTCCGGCGAGATCGGGTCATGGTACTCGAATGCGTGAGAAAGATCAACACAAGAGGTGATAGTGTCCAGGACACATGTCTTGGCACCCGGGGGACATCGCCGAGCCCACGGGGACCAGGCTTCACCGGACCGGCCGTCACGCCTTTGGCAGTTGTCTTTCAGGAAGCGTCTCGTACATTCGCACTGCTACGATCAGGCCCGAGAGGAGCGACAGGACGGCGATGACGTGGATGGAGGCCGCCATGCCAAACAGGTCGGCCACCACGCCGGCCAGCAAGGCTCCGACGGCGYWGCCCRMGACAACCATGATCGCGAACCGGGTCCGGTAGTCATGCACAAGGGCCTCGATCGCGGTATATGCGACGATGCAGATTACCCAAAGCGCGGCCGTCGAACCCAACCAAACGACTGTGCTGCTCATTGCCGCCTCATTGCGGGAACCTTCCAGCAATGATCCTATCCTAAAACTCCACGCGTTCTACATGGGTATTTTGTACGACCTACGCTCGCTGGCATGCCTCGATCTCTTCATTCGCGTCCTTATCGGCACCCCAAGCGGGATCGACGATTTCGGAAGCGTTTGACCCCTCTGATATCCCCAGCCGACTTCTGATCCATGTTCGTTCGTGGGATAATCGCTTTCGCATGGCGATTTTTAGAACGTACCTGATTGCCTTCGCGCTGGCGCTGTTGTTATCGCCGATGGCCCTAGCCGACATCACCGGGCAAGCCCGCGTGATCGACGGCGACACGCTGGATATCGACGGCCAGCGTATCCGGCTTCACGGGATCGACGCGCCTGAGAGCAGGCAGCTATGCCACCTAGACGGCAAGCGATGGCAATGCGGGACGGACGTGGGAAACATTCTGTCCAATTTCATCAACCACCGGCTCGTCACCTGCCAGGAACGCGACCGTGACCGCTATGGACGTATCGTGGCCGTCTGTTCTGTGGCCGGTGAGAATTTGAACGCCTGGATGGTGTTGCAAGGGCTGGCGCTGGCCTATCGCCGATACTCTCTCGACTATGTTGACCAGGAAGCCGAYGCTCAATTGGCGCGGCGCGGTATCTGGGCCACCCGCTTCGTGTTGCCCTGGGAATGGCGCAGGGGGAAGCGGCTTTCCCAGGGCGCCGCCAATGAAAACCAGCCCTGCCGGATCAAGGGGAACATCAGCCGGAGCGGCGAGCGGATATACCATGTGCTTGGTGGCCGCTGGTATGACCGCACAAAGATCAGCCCGTCAAAGGGCGAGCGATGGTTCTGTAGCGAGGAAGAAGCGCAGGCAGCTGGATGGCGACGAGCAAGGCAATGACCTCTGACCTCGATATTTACCGTTCGGCCAAGCTCCTGATCGACCAGCACGGTGAGGACGCCGCGATCTTCGCGGCCCAACAGGCCGACAAGTGCCTTGAGGCCGGGGATTTGGACGGGAAGGCGGTGTGGATGGGGGTGATCCAGGCGATCAAGGAGTTGCTCGATCAGCAGCCGCCCAGTAGCGGCACCCCCTTACACTGAGCACAGGTATACGGAAAACCAGGGGTTTCCGTACCCCTGGAATTGAGGGTCGATAGCAAGCACCGCAATGTCGGCTTCCTGGCCCTAAGCGGACGCTGCACGGTTACGTCGCTTACTACCGCTAATAGCCATAAGCAGACTCTCGCCTTGCCGAAGGGAGTGGAGCACTGGTCGCAGACCACGCTGCGGGAGAAGCTGGGAATAATCTATAGTGACCCCATTGTTCACGAAGGCGCTGCACGAACTTCGCCATTCCGATGTGGAGAAACTCCTGCGCGACGAGATCCCGGTAGGTCCTTCACGACTGTGCTATGGTCGCGCGACTAAGGTTACCTTGCATTTCGATTGTGGGTCTCTGAGCTCCATTGTTTTTTGCCCGTATTTCCCGGACAGCGAAGGCAGAAAACCACCAGGGAATACAACAATGACACTGTTTTCCACCGTTGCACCCAAAAAACTCTTGCTGGCCTGGCGTCGGCTACCTTCATGAAGCCGGCGATGTTGGCTTGTGCCTCCCATTAATTCCACCCAGGCCGAAACAGGAGCGTCGATGATCGCATCCGCCCAGCCGACAATCGGCGACGCCAGATTTTTGATCGGATGAAGCAAAGTTCGCCTTCGATGCCCGGGCGATGGTCGGCCCGGTGGCGCCGTCGCCACGACCTTCGAGGCGTTGCCACTGGCACGGGATCACGCGATGTTGTCAGAGACGGATCCGTGCTAACCTAGTGAAAACGGGCCGGTCCTGGCGGTATTTCCCAAACGTCCGGCAGGACAGCGATAAGCCCAAACCGACAGGGGGAGGCGCTTTCATGAGCATGCATGGCGATTCGGCCTTGCCGGGTAACACGAGGTTCGTCCTCAACAAGTTGTTCGATGCGCCTCTGGAYGACGATGATCTCGCGGTCATYCGGGCSGGCCTCGGCGGSGAGAAAAACCTCGATACCGTGAAGGAGGTGACGGACCTCCTRCTTCAGTATTCGGTRGTKCTGGAAATCAATCGMATCGTCTCCGGCGAGCTGTCSCTSGAYGTCTTGCTGCCGARCCTGATCGAGATGATCAAGCARCGCCTGCGGGCCGAGCGCGCCACCTTGTTCCTTCACGACCAAGATAGCGGCGAGCTGTATTCGCGGGTGGCGCTCGGCGGTGAGGTCAGCGAGATCCGGGTTCGCGCGGACTCGGGTATCGTCGGCTCGGTCTTCATTTCCGGCGAGAGCCTCAATATCGCCGACGCCTACAAGGACTCGCGGTT
>LXTG01000065.1 GCA_001643535.1 candidate division NC10 bacterium SPGG6
CATGGAAGTCCTCCCGGTCACGCGCCACCTCTCCCCGGGGCCTGAACCTGGCACGGAAACTGCTCCACCCCCTCGCCGGTGGCCCGAGGGGAGTTCACCGCGGTCACCAAGTCCATCCAGGCGTTATGGTTGCCCCTTGTGGATCTGCCGGTGAATGGAAAGCGATGAGCGAGAAACCTATCGCAGTGCTGCTGATTGAGGACAACGCCGACGACGCCCACGAGATCCGGAAGATGCTGGGTGAAGGGAGGGGCATGCCATTCGCCATCGAGTGCGTGGATCGGCTCACGACCGGCCTCGAGCGCCTGGCCGCTGGCGGCACCGACGTGGTCCTGCTCGATCTGTCCGGACCAGACAACCACGGACTTGACGCGTTGGCCAGGATCCGCGCCCAGGCGCCCCACGTTCCAATTATCGTGCTGAGCAGCCTCGACGATGAAGCCGTAGCGGTGAAGGCAGTCCGGGAGGGGGCAGAGGATTGTCTCGTCAAGGGGCAGGTCGACCGCAACTTGCTCGTGCGGGCCATCCGGTATGCTATCGCGCGCAAGCGGACCGACGACGCACTGCGGGCGGCCAAGGATTACGCGGAGAACCTCATCGACAGTTCTTTGGACATGATCATATCCGTGGATGTGAACCGGAATATCGTGGAGTTCAACCGAGCCGCCGAACAGGTCTTCGGATATACGAAAGCCGAAGTCTTGGGCAAGCCCATCGACCTCCTGTATGCCGACACATCCGAGGGCCGCCAGTTGCACAAGAACACTCAGGATGGTGGTTTTACGGGAGAAGTTGCCAACAAGAAAAAGAATGGGGAGATCTTTTACTCGTACGTATCTGCGTCGGTGATGCGCGACGCAACGGGCGCGCCCGTGGGTGTAATGGGGATATCCCGGGATATCACCGAGCGCAAGCGAGCGGAAGAAATCATTGTGCGCCAAGCGTATCACGACGCGTTGACAAACTTGGCCAATCGCAGGCTGTTTATGGATCGCCTGACCCAGGCACTAACGCGCGTCCAATGGCATAAACGACTCGTGTCTGTTCTCTTTCTCGACCTCGACCACTTCAAAAGCATTAACGACGCCCTAGGGCACAGCGTCGGCGACCTGCTGTTACAAGCCGTCGCTGAGCGGCTCACCACTTGTGTACGACAAGGCGATACCGTTGCGCGTCTCGGCGGGGATGAATTTGCGATTGCCCTCGCAGATGTCGCGCGGACAAGCGATATTCCCAAAGTGGCCCAAAAGATCATTGATACGCTATCCAGGCCCTATGTCCTGGAGGGTCGTGAACTCTTTATCACGACCAGCATCGGAGTCTGTATTTATCCCGATGACGCACAGGACGCCGAGACCCTCGTAAAAAATGCCGATGTCGCGATGTACCGAGCCAAGAAGCATGGCAGGAACAATTACCAGCATTATTCGCCGGACATGAATGCTCAGGCCTTTGAGCGCCTGGCCATCGAAACCAGCCTCCGCCATGCACTAGAACGAGAAGAATTCTTTTTAGAGTATCAGCCTCAGGTCGATATAGGGACCGGGCGAATCATCGGCTATGAGGCCCTCGTGCGCTGGCGGCACCCAGATTTGGGAGTGATGCCGCCCGGCAAATTCATACCGCTCGCGGAAGAATCCGGCCTGATTGTGGCGATTGGTGAATGGGTGCTTCGCAGCGCCTGCGCACAGAACAGGGCGTGGCAAACGGCCGGTTTTCCGCCAATCCGTGTGGCGGTGAACGTATCGCCGCGTCAGCTAAGACACGAGAGCCTACTGGGGGCGGTAGGCCGGGCTTTAAGGGAAACCGGACTGCACCCCAATTGGCTTGAATTGGAATTGACGGAGAGCATCATGCAGGACGCGGATGAGGCGATTCGGTTGCTTTCACAGTTGCAAGCCATAGGGGTGCAGATCGCAATCGATGATTTTGGAACCGGGTATTCTTCGCTAAACCATCTGAAGCGTTACCCGATACACAAGTTGAAAATTGACCAATCCTTTGTGCGTGACGTCACACACGACCCGCACGATCGGGCCATTGTCACGGCGATTATCGCGCTGGCCCACAGCCTGAACCTGAAGGCGATTGCCGAAGGTGTAGAAACAGAAGAACAGCTGGCATATCTGCGCTCGCTCAAATGCGATGAGGCGCAGGGGTATTTCCTCGGCCGACCCATGCCAGCCCAAAACGCAACAAAACTGCTGGCTCGGGTGACGGCATAGGTGCCGCCGCCCTTAGACATTTGTGGTGAGGATGGACGCTCTCGCATACGTATCCCTGATTGTAGGTGGGTTTTCCTGTGCCCTAAATTTCTATTTATCCTTTCTGAGGTATCCCCTTCACAAATTAACACGAGGAAGCGACGTCGAATATCGGTGGGCTTCCGGAATACCGATTGTGGGCTCAGTGCTTGTCCTCATGAGCCTAGCATCTCTCCACCTAGAGACATGGCTCCTCTATACCGCGCTGACCTTAATGCTAGTCGATACCGGCGGCATCCACTGGTTCTTGGGAGCAATGCTGTACGACGGTATCTTTAAGAAAGAGGGGCGTGGCCGCGGCGTTTGAAGAAAGGCGGGGATGCAGGTCATTGCTCTCACGCCATAAGCTCGCTCTCGGTCTCGGCTTTTTCGCGCTGACGGCGGTCGCAGATATCAGAATGACGTTGGCGGGAATGGGTGGAGTACTGGCGCTCGAGGGCAATCCCGTGATGCGGGCTGTGATGGCCCACCTCGGTCTGGAAGGTGGCCTGTGGCTGGAGAAGGCCTTGGTAGGAGTCGTTTGCTTTGCGATCGCAAAGTATGGAGAGCATGAAATCAAGAGAGGCGCGGATTGGATCTGGAGGGTTCCGTCCACGAAGTGGGCGAGGGCGTGGATGAAGAGGGGCGATCGTTCATGGATCGCCTACATACCGCTGTACGGTGCGGCGGCAAGCCAACTGGTGGCCGCAGCGAGCTGGACATTCGTAGAGGTGGTGCTATGAAGAAGCCATCTCCATTCTGGGACCAGATGCGTGACGTCTTTATACTCGTCATCTCAATCTTGGTTCCGTTGACGTTCCTTCCCGCCAATCCCTGGGCGGCCATCGGAGCGTCGATCGGCATCATCCTGGTCTGCGGGCGGCGATACGACATGGGTGCCGGACTGTTGACGCATCTTGTCCTGATGAGTGTCACCCTGAACTGTGTGGGGGTGATTATCTGGAGCATTCTCGTGATGTTAGGGTAGTTCGCTCCCTTCTCTCCGGCTCGCACCGGCCCGCTAATCGTGTGTTGGTGCGCCCAAGAGGATTTGAACCTCTGCCCTACGGATTCGTAGTCCGAGGCGCGACACAGCAAAATCAATAGCGTGAAAGATTTGGGTATACAGAAGTTCCCGAGCGCGGCTCGGGGGACGAGGAGCCTACCCCTCACTGTGGACCGGATAGCCCGCGGCTCTCCAGCTGGAAATTCCACCCGCAAGGACGTTCGCGTTCGCGTATCCCTTTTCCCTGTACTCGGCTGCCCGACCGGCAGCGCTCGCGTCGTTGGGTCAGCCTCAGTAGAAGATAATCTCCGAATCCTTCGAAAGAGAAGGCAGCATCGCGTTCAGGGCCCCCAGCGAAATCGCCCCCTCAAGTCTTGCCCCTCTGAACTTCGCCTCGTCCGCGTAGGCGCAGACGAGCAAAGCGTTTCCACCCGACTCTAAGCGGGCTCGAACTTCACCTGGGCTTCTGCCTGTAGCTGCTGACATGCTTTACCTCCTTCATTTCAACTTTTGCTTTCCTGTAGAGTTTCACCTATGAACGAGTGATCCAAGTCTCAATCCAGAAATGCGAAGCGTGCCATCAAGGATACACCCTGATCGAGCAGGCAAAGCCAACTTGTTGGTTTGGTGGTGCGCCCAAGAGGATTTGAACCTCTGACCTACGGATTCGTAGTCCGTCGCTCTATCCGAGCTGAGCTATGGGCGCATTAATAATGCTGGCACGGTGGCAAGCTAGGAGGCTAGCATGCAAAGGCTTAAGCCTTTCGGCGTTCGGAGCGTCCCAGCGTTCTAGCCTTCTAGCGACTAAGAGTGGCGGAGAGGCCGGGATTCGAACCCGGGGTAGAGCTCATCACCCTACAACCGCTTAGCAGGCGGCTGCCTTAAGCCGCTCGGCCACCTCTCCCTTAGTGCTGGCTCATAGTCGAGAGCCGATAGTTGAGGGGAAGAACCGCAGACCCCAGGTTCTGCCCTCAACTCTCAACTCTTAACTGTGAAGTGTGAACGCGATCCCGCGAGGCGGGATCGCTGGCGGAGGGGGTAGGATTTGAACCCACGAGGCTATTCGCCTAACGGTTTTCAAGACCGCCGCCTTCAGCCAGACTCGGCCACCCCTCCATTGGTTCACGGTTCAGGGATCATGGTTCAGGGTAACAGATAAACCCACTTGGACAAAAGGCCCTTTTCTTACCATGAACTATGAACCATAAACTGGGGTCTAGTGGGGCTCGATTTTCGTCAGGCCCCTCATATACACCCGGAGTACCTCGGGGATGGCCACACTGCCATCAGCCTGCTGGTAGTTCTCGAGGATGGCGGCCCACGTCCGACCGATGGCAAGCCCGGAGCCATTAAGGGTGTGGACGAATCCTACCTTCGCTCCCGGCGCAGGCCGATATCGGATGCCGGCGCGCCGTGCCTGAAAGTCCTCGAAGTTGCTGCAAGAGGAGACCTCTCGGTAGACAGCCTGGCTCGGAAACCATACTTCCAGGTCGTAAGTCTTGGCGGCCGCAAAGCCCAAGTCACCGGTGCAGAGCGCGACCACCCGGTATGGAAGCTCGAGCCGCTTCAAGACCTCCTCGGCGTCGGTTGTCAGCTGCTCCAGGGTCTCGTATGACCTCGCCGGCTCGGTGAACTTCACCAGCTCTACTTTGTTGAACTGGTGCTGGCGGATGATCCCTCGAGTGTCCTTCCCATACGAGCCTGCCTCTCGGCGGAAGCAGGGGGTGAACGCCACATAACAGAGCGGCAGGGCCCCGGGCCCCAGGATCTCCTCCCGGTGGATGTTGGTCACCGAAACCTCCGCCGTCGGGATCAGATAATAGGGGTCGTCCGCCATCTTGAAGAGCTCCGGGGCGAATTTGGGGAGCTGGCCGGTCCCAACCATGCTCTCCTCACTCACTAAAAGCGGGGGAAAGACCTCGGTGTAGCCGTGCTCCCGCACATGCAGATCGAGCATGAAGTTGATGAGGGCGCGCTCGAGGAGGGCCCCATCGCCCTTCAAGAGCGGAAAGCGGGTTCCGGCCATTCTCGCGGCCCGAGCGAGATCCAGGATTCCGAGGTCCTCGCCGATCTCCCAGTGGGGCCTCGGTTCAAAGTCGAATGTCCGCGCCGTCCCCCAGCGGCGGACCTCCACATTCTCGTCCGGGCTCTGGCCAGTCGGGACCGAGGCGTGAGGGAGGTTTGGGATCAGGAGCAGGAGGTTATTGAGTTCCTGTTCGATGGCCTGCAGACGATCCTCGCTCTCTTTGAGCGCGGTCGAAATCTCGCGGCTTTTCGCGACCAGGTCCGGGGCTTTATCATCCGTGCCCTCACCCGTCCTGGTTTCGTGCACCTGCTGAGAGAGCGACTTCTTTTCTCGCCGCCATTGTTCGATGTCGACGACCAGCCGGCGTCGTTCGGCGTCGAGCTTCAAGAGCCCTTCGATGTCGAACTCTGTTCCCCGCTGGTGATGCTTCTCCCGGATGAGGCCTGCATTTTCCCGAATGAACTTGAGGTCCAGCATCTCCCCTCCCCCCTAGGCCTGCCCTGGCTCCTCCTGGGGGGTCTCCTCGCCTTCGCCTCCCTCTTCCTCCGTCACCAGCGCCGTTACCGCGCCGACCCGGTCTCCTTCGCCCAGGCCCTGCAACCGAACCCCCTGTGCCGCCCGGCCCGTGTCCCGGACCTCGCCAACCCGAAGGCGCGTGATCTTCCCCTCTTGGGAGATCATCATGACGTCATCCTCTTCCCGGACCTGCTTGATCCCCACGACTGGGCCGTTTTTGGGGGTCACCCGAATGTTAATAAGCCCTTTGCCGCCCCGCCCTTGCACCCGGTACTCCGAGACATCGGTCCTCTTCCCGAAGCCCCGCTCGGTCACGGTCAAGATTTTCGCCTCTTCGGAGACAATCTCCATCCCCACCACCTGGTCCTTGGCCCCGAGACTGATCCCCGTCACCCCCCGGGCCGACCGGCCCATCGGCCGCACATCCGCCTCTCGGAATCGGATCGCCATTCCCCTTCTGGTTCCCAGGAAGACGTCCTCGGTCCCCCTCGTCATGGCCACCCCGATCAACTCGTCCCCCTCATCCACCGATAGGGCGATGATCCCGCCCGCCCGCGGATGCGCATAGGCGTTGAGCTCCGTCTTCTTCACCACCCCTCGCTTGGTGCCCATCACCAAGAATCGGTCGACCTCGAACTGGCGGATGGGAATCGTGGTGGTGACATGCTCTCCGGTCTGAAGCTGGAGGAAGTTGGCAATGGCTTTGCCCCGGGCCGCCCGGCCGAGCTGCGGAAACTCGTGGACCTTCAGCCAGTGGACCCGGCCCAGATTGGTGAAGAGGAGCATATAGCTGTGAGTGGTAGCCACAAAGAGGTGCTCTACGTAATCCTCCTCCTTGGTAGCCATGCCGGTCATCCCTTTTCCGCCCCTCCGCTGAGCGCGGTAGACGGTGAGTGGGGTTCGCTTGATGTAGCCCCCGTGGGTGACCGTAATCACCATCTCCTCGTCGGCCACCATATCCTCGAGGCTTATCTCGGTCGCCTCCGCCTCGATCTGAGTCCGCCGGGGGTCGGCGTAGGCCTCTTTCAGGGCCACCAGCTCTTCTTTAATGATCTGCCGCACCAGCCCCTCGCTCTGCAGGATAGACTGAAGTCGCGCGGTGGTCTTGAGGATTTCTTGGTATTCCTCCTGGATCTTTTGCTGTTCCAGCGCCGTGAGCCGTTGCAGGCGGAGGTCCAAGATCGCCTGCACCTGAACGGGGGTCATCGAGAACCGCTGGATCAGTCCCGCCCTGGCATCGTCGACTGTTCGCGAGCGCCGGATCAGGGCAATGACGTCGTCCAAGTGGTTCAGGGCGATCCGGTAGCCCTCCAGGATGTGGGCTCGCTCCTCAGCCTTTCGCAGGTCGTAGCGGGTCCGGCGCAGCACCACCTCTCGACGGTGGTCGATGAAGGCTTGCAACATCTCCTTCAGGGCGCACACCTTCGGCTGGTTATCCACCAGGGCCAGCATGATCACGCCAAAGGTGGATTGCATAGGCGTAAGCTTGTACAGCTGATTCAAGATCGGCTGGGGCGCATCGTCTCGCTTCAGCTCCAGGACGATCCGCATCCCTTCGCGGTCTGACTCGTCCCGAAGATCCGACACTCCCTCCAGCCTTCGGTCGCGGATCAGCTCGGCGATCCGCTCGACAAGCCTCGCCTTGTTCACCTGATACGGGAGCTCCGAGATGATGATGCTCTCCCGGCCCCCACGCCCCTTCTCCACGAAGGCCTTGGCCTGCATCTGAATCAGGCCCCGTCCGGTCCGATAGGCCTCCAGGATCCCTGCGCGGCCGCGGATGAGTGCCGCCGTTGGGAAGTCGGGGCCCGGAAGGACTGCCATGATCTCCTCCAGCGAAGCCCCGGGGCTCTCCAGCTGAAGAATTGTCGCACCCACGACCTCCCCCAGGTTATGCGGCGGGATGTTGGTCGCCATCCCGACGGCGATTCCCGAGCTCCCGTTGACGAGCAGGTTGGGGAGGACGGCGGGAAGGAGGACCGGCTCCTCTAGGGTGTCGTCAAAGTTGGGGACAAAGTCGACCGTCTCTTTATCGATGTCCCGGAGCATCTCCTGAGCGATTCGGGCCAGGCGGACCTCGGTGTACCGCATCGCCGCCGGCGCATCCCCGTCCACCGATCCAAAATTCCCCTGCCCATCGATCAACGGGTACCGCATCGAGAAGCTTTGAACCAAGCGGACGATCGTGTCATAGACTGCGGTATCGCCATGAGGGTGGTATTTCCCCAAGACCTCTCCGACCACGCGGGCCGCCTTCTTGTACGGCCGATTGAAGGGAAGCCCCAACTCCTGCATCGCGTACAGCACGCGGCGGTGCACCGGCTTGAGCCCATCTCGGACATCCGGCAGGGCCCGGCCGACGATGACGCTCATGGCGTAGTCGAGGTAGGACCTCCGCATCTCATCGTGGATGTCGGTCGGCCTCACCTCGCCGATTCGCGGCTGCTCGATCCGATCCTCCGGCACCACTTGTCCTTTCGCGTGGCTAGATGTCCAGGTTTACGACTTCTAGGGCGTGCGCCTCAATGAATTGTCGCCGGGGCTCCACCTGCTCGCCCATCAGGGTCGTGAAGATCCACTCGGCAGCCAGGGCATCCTGCACGGTGACCCGCAAGAGGCTACGGGTCTCCGGGTTCATGGTGGTCTGCCAGAGCTGCTCCGGGTTCATCTCGCCGAGGCCTTTGTAGCGCTGGATGGCCATCCCCTTCTTCGCCAGCCCGAGTGCCGCATCGTACAACTCTGCCCACGAGGAGGCCTCGGCCCTCTCCCCGTCAGCCTCGATCCGGAATGGGGCCTTGCCCAGGCCCTTGAGGGCCTCGGTCGCCGCCTGCAACTCCCGATACTCGACCGATCCCACCAGTCCTTGGTCGATGACACAGCGCGCCCGGGCCCCCCCATCGCCCAGCGTCATCACGAGGCGATAGGCCTCTTCGTCTTCGTCCCACTCTATTTCCCCCTCCAGGCGCCCCTTCTGACCGCCCTGCGCCTGCAGGGCCTTGAGCAGGCGTTCGCGCAGTCGCACCACCTTCGTCTCATCCTTGAGCCCACCCCGCAACACCCCCCCGGTGTGGATCAGGGCATCTATGATATCCGGGTTTCGCCCCCGCCGCTCCAAGACACGCCGACATTGCTGCCAGGCGGTCATCTTTCGAAGGAGGCCAACCAGCTGCTGTCCCCTCCAGACCGCTCCTTCCGCACCGGCCTGAACCTTGAGGACCTCGGCCGCCGTTTCGAGGAGGAACTCCTCCAGGGCCCGGTCATCCTTCAGGTACCGCTCGGCCTTGCCCCGCTTCACCTTGTAGAGCGGGGGCTGGGCGATGTACAGATGTCCATCGTCCACCACCTGCCTCAGATGCCGGAAGAAAAAAGTGAGGAGCAGGGTTCGGATGTGCTCCCCGTCCACATCCGCATCGGTCATGATGATGACCCGGTGATACCGGAGCTTGCTGATGTCGAACTCGGGATTGATCCCTGCCCCCATCGCCGAGATCAGTGTTCGGATCTCCGCCGAAGAGAGCATTTTGTCGATCCGCGCCCGCTCCGTGTTCAAGATCTTGCCCCTGAGGGGGAGGATCGCCTGGAACCGCCGATCGCGCCCCTGCTTGGCCGAGCCCCCCGCGGAATCTCCCTCTACGAGAAAAAGCTCGCTCAGGGCCGGATCCTTCTCAGAGCAGTCGGCGAGCTTCCCCGGCAGCCCATCGTCAAAGAGGGGGCCCTTTCGTCGGGCCAGCTCTTTGGCCTTGCGGGCTGCCTCCCTGGCCCGAGCCGCCTCGGCCGCCTTGTCCACGATGCGGCGTCCGATCCCGGGGTTTTCCTCCAGGTACTCGCCGAGCTTGTCGTTGACAACAGTCTCCACCAGGCCCTTCATGTCCGGATTGTTCAGGCGCGCCTTAGTCTGTCCCTCGAACTGGGGGTTCGCGAGTTTGACACTGATCACGGCGGTGAGCCCCTCGCGAATGTCATCGCCGGTGAGGGTGGCCTTGAGGTTCTTCAGGAGGTCCCGGCCTGTGGCGTAGCTGTTGATCGTCCGCGTCAAGGCCGACCGGAAGCCGATCAGGTGTGTGCCGCCGTCATGCGTATTGATGTTGTTGGCGAAAGAGAAGACCGTCTCGGCGTAGCCATTGTTGTACTGGATCGCCACCTCGACAATGGTCCCGTTCCTCTTCTCCTCGATATAGATTGGCCTGGGGTGGAGGACCGTTTTGTTCTCGTTCAGGAGCTCGACAAACGCCTTGATCCCCCCGGTATAGTAGAATTCCCGGGTCTCATCGGCCCGCTCGTCGGTGAGGACAATCCGAAGTCCCTTGTTCAGAAAGGCCATCTCCCGCAGCCGGTTGCTCAAGGTGTCCAGGCTGTAAGACCGTTCCGCGAAGATCTCCCCGTCCGAAAGGAAGGCGATCCGGGTCCCGCTCTTTCGGGCCTTTCCAATAACCTCCAGCTCTCCCGCCGCCCTCCCTCGCTCATACCGCTGCAAATACCGCTTTCCCTCGCGCCAGATCTCCACCTCGAGCCATTCGGAGAGCGCATTCACGACCGACACGCCCACACCGTGGAGGCCGCCGGCGACTTTGTACACCGAACTGTCGAACTTGCCGCCGGCGTGCAGCGTGGTCAACACGACCTCCACCGCCGGGCGGCCGGTCGGCTCGTGGGTGTCTACAGGAATCCCGCGACCGTTGTCCACCACCGTCACGCTGTTGTCCAGGTGGATGGTGACGGCGATTCGATCGCAGAATCCCGCCAGCGCCTCATCGACGCTGTTGTCCACCACCTCATAGACCAGATGGTGAAGCCCCTCCGGGCCGGTACCCCCGATGTACATCGCTGGCCGGAGGCGCACAGCCTCTATCCCTTCAAGGACCCTGATCTGCTCTGCGCCGTAGCTCGCGCTCTCTTGGGGCTCTTGTCGCTCTTCTGCCATTGCCCTTGCCACCCCTTTACGCGTTCGATCCTCCAACCGGATCCCGCCCAAAAAAAACCTCCCGCTCCCTCGTCGATGCTGTCCCGGTCGCGTACGAGCGGAAGGACATGGAGATCAAATCCGCATGGGCATGATTACGCAGCTGAACCCCTCCCCCTTCTGTGGCTCAAACAGGGCAGGGGAGAGCGGGTCGTGGATATGCATGGAGACCTCGGTCTGCTCCACCACGCCCAAAAAATCGAGAAGGTACTTGGCGTTGAAGCCGGCGGTGATCTCTGGCCCTCGATACTCCATCGAGAGCTCCTCCCTTGCTTCGCCAAGATCAATGTTCGTGCAAGAGATGACGAGTCGGCCAGCTTTGAGGTCCAGCGTGGTTGGTGTTGCCCGATCCCCCGCAATAGTCGAGGCGCGGCGAAGCGCGCCCTGGAGATCTTCCCGCCGGATGACGGCCGCGGAGCCGCTCGGAGAGGGAAGGACCTGCTGGTAATTGGGGAACTGTCCCTCGATCAGCCGAGTGATTAAGCGGCTGTCGCTGAGGAGAAAGGCTATCTGGTTGCCGAGGGGGACCAACCGGACATCCCCCGATTCGTCCTTCAACATCTTTCCGAGTTCTGCGAGGGCCTTTCGTGGGATGATGGCTTCGGGAACCTCTCCCCCTTTTGTTGTGTCGGTGGGGGCCCTGACCAACGAGAGTCGATGGCCGTCCGTAGCCACCATACACAGCTCGCTTTCTGTAAGCTGGAGTAAGGCCCCGGCCAGGGTCGGTCGTGTCTGATCTGTAGACACGGCAATAAGGGTCTTTGGGATCATCGTTCGAAGTGTCTCGGCGGCTATGGTGATCCCGGCTCCTTCGGGGATCTCGGGAAGAGTAGGAAACTCCTCTGGTCCGATCCCCTTAAGGCGGAAAGTGGACTTCGCACACAGGATCTCAACGTGTTGTCCCTCTTCCCATCGAAGATCGATAGGGGCATCGGGAAGCTCGCGAGTAATTTCGTAAAGCTTCTTCCCTGATATTGCAACTCTCCCCTCCTGCTTGATGTCCCCATGAAGGGAGGTCTGTATGCTCACATCGAGGTCAGTGCCTGAAAGGGTAATGGTGTTTCCCCTTGCCTCTACGAGGATGTGGGAGAGGATTGGGAGAGTCCTCTTCGCTTCAATGACCCCTTGGACCCGGCCTAGGCTGCTCAAGAACGTACTCCGAACGACTTGAGCATGCATCATCCCCTCCCCATAACTTCTTCGAAGTCATAGTTCTTTAAAGAATAAGAAAGTAGTCGTAGATAGTAGGCCCTGTGGAAAGGCGGAAGATGAGGAGAGATAAGGGATTTATGGTGGGAGAAAGGAGGGAACGTTTTGGGGATTGCACCGGAGCGTGTAGCCTGCCGCCCCCACCTCCTTATTTGCTGCACAGCTTTCCCCTTCTCTTCCCCCAGTTTGTCAACTTTCCGCGGCGGACGCCCGGCTTTCTGTGTTTAGCATTGCGACATCCCGCGGTGCCGCTCCAACCGCGGGCTCATCCGTTTCCACATGGGCCAAGCCGCGACAGAAGTGCATCTACTATCCCGACTCCCGCCGAGAGGCCCCAGGACAACGCTTTGCCGCGCTGTGAGTTACTCACAAGGTTGTCAACACATGTGGAAAAACCAACAAATCCTTTAAAATGGCATAGTTGCGAGAACTAACAGGACTACTTGTTCACTGCGGCAAGCGGCAAGGGCACGCCGCCATCTCCGGTAACTTTTATACCATGTCCGTTCCGTAGTCACAACCACTTTTTCTCCTTTTGCGGCCCACAAGGCAGGGATTGACGATTGACAATGTGAGCCCGGAGGACTACTATGAACCGTTTCCGTTCGCTCGCATCATGCACAAGGAGCAGCGCGTGAAGCGCACGTATCAGCCCAGCCGCATTAAACGAAAGCGCACCCATGGGTTTCGCCTGCGGATGAGGACCAAGGCGGGTCGGCGGATCTTGAGCCGCAGGCGGGCAAAAGGAAGAAAGCGCCTGACGGTTTAGTTGAGCTGAGAGATGTGGTCGCCGCCGCAGCGAAGGTACCGTTTCACGAGGGCGGATCGCATTCGCGCGACACGGGAGTTTCGAGCGGTGATCCGGGGCGGCGAAAAGGTTTCCTCAAAAAACCTCAGCCTCTTCATTCGCCGCCACCCCGGTCCCGGAAGACGCCTAGGCCTAGCCATCGCCGGCCGTCTCGGCGGTGCGGTGTCCCGCAACCGCATCAAACGACGGCTTCGGGAGTACAATCCCATTGGATAAGCTCAAGCTGCACCTGGCGGTCCAGCAAGATGTTGGGGATGCTGGCGAAGCGCACCTTAACGAGCCGTTTGGCGATCTGCGCGKTSRGCKTGCTTGTACTCGCATACAATTCGACCGTGGAGTATGGAACGATGCTGCTATCCGGGTTCATGGATAGCAGCTCGATTAGATCGCGTGTAATACCCGCGACCAAGAAATCTTGATCGGGGTCCGATGACATATTTTCGAATGGTAGAACCGCCAACGCGGATGACGCCCACTCGGGCGAGACGGCCGCTACAACTAGCTCATCACCCTGATCCATCGCACTTTCGCGCGGCAGACCCAAACATCGCGCGATGCTAGCGTGTGACCTCCGGCGGGCCTGGAAGCTGCACTGGGGGTGATGGAACGTGGCGCTACGACAGGGGAACAACGCTACTGGGATGGTGGTGCTGGGCGGGATCAACATGGACCTGGTAACCATTTCCCCCCGGTTTCCCCAGCCGGGGGAGACGGTGGTTGGCAGCCGCTTCCTGACCTA
>LXTG01000031.1 GCA_001643535.1 candidate division NC10 bacterium SPGG6
TTCCGATCTGGGGTGGGGGGTCCCGCCCGCAAAGACCGTTGCCGCCTGATAGACGGGATACCCAGGGTCGGGGATCAACACCGTATCCCCAGGATCGATGAAGGCCAGCGGAATATGTCCGATCCCCTCCTTGCTCCCGATGAGCGTCAGAACCTCCGTGGCTGGTTCGAGAATTACGCCAAAGCGGTCCCGATACCACTCAGCCGCCGCGCGCCGGAATTCGAGCAGGCCCTCGTAAGAAGGATACCGGTGATTCCGAGGGTCTGCGGCGGCGGTGCCCATCCGCTTCAGGATATGGGGAGGGGTGGGAAGATCCGGGTCCCCGACTCCCAAATCGATAATGTCCATTCCCTGCTCGACCGCTTCTTGCTTGAGACGATCGATCTCCACAAAGAGATAGGGGGGGAGCTGTTTCAGCCTGCTGGCGTAAGGAAACCGTCTCTCCATCGGGCCGTACACCTCCTACGGTTTGCGAGTGACTGTATTCCGGAGATGACCGATCCCCTCGATCTCGATTTCGATCGTGTCCCCCGGCTTCATCGGGCCTATGCCAGACGGGGTCCCTGTGGCGATAATGTCTCCAGGAAACAGCGGCATAACCCTTGTAATAAAGCTCACCATGTATGGCACGTCGAAGATGAAGTTGGCCGTGTTGGAGCTCTGTTTGAGTTCGCCGTTCAGGTACGCTCGGACCGGTGCATTGCGGGGATCCAAAGTGGTCTCCACCCAGGGACCAACGGGGGCGAAGGTGTCGAAGGACTTTCCCCGAGTCCACTGTCCGTCCTTGCGCTGCAGGTCCCGGGCGGTCACATCATTGAAACAGGTGTAACCCAGGATGACCCTGGCAACGCTTTTCATAGGGACCTCCCTCGCGTACCGTCCGATCACAATGGCCAGCTCCGCTTCATAGTCCACGCGGTTGGAGACTTTGGGGTAGAGGATCTTCCCCAGGTGAGGGAGGACCGCTGTGCCGGGCTTGATGAAGATCACCGGCTCATCGCGAAGTTCAAATCCCAGTTCGGCCACATGATCCCGGTAATTAAGCCCAACCCCCACGATTTTGGTGGGTTCGGTCGGGGGGAGGAACCGGATGCGCTTGAGCGGATGCTTCTTGCGGGTCGCACGGAACCGGCCGAAGACATCGCCGGTGATCTCCCGAACAATGTCATCTTCGACCACCCCGTATCTAGCCTCTCTCCCAGCCTGGAACCGGACGATCCGCATAAGAACGCCTTCCCCGCTCTAAAGGGAAAGCTGCCAGCGGCCAGCAGCTCACGCGCAGTCCCCCAGTGGAGTCAACTGATTGCCGAGAGGCTATTTCAGGCCGAGGACGGCTGCCATGTCATACAGCCCCTTCGGGGCCTGCACGACAAACCGCGCAGCGCGAAGAGCCCCCCTGGCAAAATTATCCCGGCTGTGGGCTCGGTGGACGATCTCGATCCGCTCCCCCATTCCTCCGAAGACGACGGTATGCTCCCCCACGATATCTCCTGCCCGGACGGTATGAAGACCGATCTGCTTCTTCGGCCTCTCCCCCACGATCCCCTTCCGGCCGTAAATTCCGACCTGCTCCAGGTCCCAGCCAAACGCCTCGGCCACCACTTGGGCCATCCGGAGGGCGGTACCGGAGGGGGCATCCTTCTTGAAGTGATGATGGGCCTCGACGATCTCCACATCGTAATCGTCCCCGAGGGTGCCGGCTACCTCCTTGAGGACCTTGAACAGGACATTGACCCCCACACTCATGTTGGGAGAGATGACGCAGGGCATTTTGGTCGCGAGACCCCGGGCCTCCTCCAGCTGCTCCTTGCTCAAGCCGGTGGTCCCCACCACGATGGCAACGCCGGCATCGCTCGCCGTCCGAAAGTGGGCACTGGAGGCCTCCGGGGCCGTGAAGTCGATGACGACATCGGCACCCGTGATGATCTGTGAAAGGTTGTCGGCGATCTTCACCCCGACGGAACCAATCCCAGCCACCTCTCCGGCATCCCCACCGACAGCAGGATGGCCAGGGCGCTCCGTCGCCCCGACGATTTGAAAGTCGCTCGCCTCTTTCGCGAGCGCAAGGATGCGCCCGCCCATCCTTCCAGCAGCCCCGGTCGCAATGACCCGGATCATCGTCACCCCACCCCGCGGTCAGCAGTCAGCAATCAGCCGTCCGCTATCACTGATGGACCGATTGCCCGTGCGTTGGACCAGATCACGACAGAAGCCCGTACGCCTTGAGCGCCTTCTGCAACTTCTCCCGGTTGGCCTCAGACATCGGCGCGAGGGGCAGCCTGAGCTCCCCATTGATCCTCCCCAAAATCTGCATGGCCGTCTTGACCGGACCCGGATTGGTCTCATAGAACATGGCCTTACAGAGGGGGAAGAGGCGGAGGTGAAGTTCTTTCGCCCTTTTCCAGTCGCCGTTTAACGCCGCATGGGTCAACTCCGCCGTCTCCTTCGGCAGGATGTTGGCAATAACAGAGATCACTCCCTTGCCCCCGACGACCATCAGGGGAAGGGTCAGCGTATCATCGCCCGAGACGACCGTGATTTGCTCCCCGCAGAGGCTGATCACTTCGGTCATCTGTTCCAACGATCCGCTGGCCTCTTTCATGCCCACGATGTTTTGGAGCTCCGCCAGGGTCGCCACCGTGTCGGGAAGCATATTGACTCCGGTCCGCCCGGGGATGTTGTACATGATAATCGGAATGTCCACCGCTTCCGCCACTGCCTTGTAGTGGGCGATGAGGCCCTTCTGCGTCGGCTTGTTATAGTACGGGCAGACCATCAGGACGCCGTCCGCCCCCGCCTTCTTGGCATGCTGGGTTAACGCGATGGCCTCGGCGGTGGAGTTGGACCCCGTCCCCGCCACCACGGGCACCCGGCCCGCCGCCGCCGCAATCGTGACCTCCACCACCTTCTTGTGTTCCTCATGGCTCAGGGTGGGCGACTCACCGGTCGTCCCACACGGGACGATGGCATCGGTCCCGTTCTTTACGTGAAACTCGACCAGCTCGCGGATTTTGGCTTCATCCACCTGCCCATCTCGAAAGGGGGTGACCATTGCCACTATGGAACCGTGAAAGCTCTTTTTCATCGCCCTCCCCTCCATCGGTTCATGGTTCATGGTTCATGGTTCAGGGTTTAGGGTGGTTGGTGATTGGTGGTAGGTGATTGGTGAAAACCACCAGCCACTAGTCACTAGCCACCAGTCACTTCCTCCGTCGGTCATCGGTCATCGGTCGTCGGCCATCGTGTTACAGATCGTCGGGAATACCTTCTCCCCGAATGAGATCCTCATAGCTCTCCCGCGCCCTGATGATGAAGTGGCGATCCCCCTTGACCAGGACCTCGGCCGCCCTGGGTCGGGTATTGTAGTTAGAGGCCATGGTAAATCCGTAGGCCCCGGCGCTCATCACGGCTAAAAGCTCCTCCGGTTCTACCATGGCAATCTCTCGATCTTTGGCCAAAAAGTCTCCCGACTCGCAGATCGGTCCGACCACATCCACGGTAATAGGCTCTCGACCTTCCTGCCGCCGGACGGGCTGGATGGCGTGGTAGGACCCATACAGGCTAGGCCGGATCAGATCGTTCATCCCGGCGTCCACGATGACAAAATGCCGGGTCGGGGTCTGCTTCGTATAGAGCACCTTGGTGACTAGGATCCCGGCATTTCCTACAATCACCCGCCCCGGCTCCAAGACGATGGTACACCCAAGGGTTTTGAGAATGGGGGTGACGGCCTCGGCCATCTCGGTCGGGTGTGGTGGCGTCTCGTCCTGATACGGAATCCCGAGGCCTCCGCCTATGTCGAGATACCGAATATCGATGCCAAGCGTGCGAAGCTCACCGATCAACGCGGCAATCCGGGTCAGGCTATCCACGAAGGGGGCCACATCGGTGATCTGAGAGCCGATATGTTTATGGACCCCGACGATTGCGATGTGGGGTAAGGTCTGGGCCAGCCGGTACTCTTCCAGGGCCAACGAGATATCAATGCCGAACTTGCTCTGTTTGAGGCCCGTGGAGATGTACGGATGCGTCTTGGGATCCACATCGGGGTTCACCCGGAGGGCCACGCGGGCCACCATCCCCATTTCCCCTGCCACCTGATTGAGGAGGCGCAGCTCCTGGGAGGATTCCACATTGAACATGAGGATATCCGCCTTGAGGGCCTCCATCATCTCTTCTCGACTCTTCCCGACGCCGGCGAAGACGATGCGGTCCGGCGGAACGCCGGCACGCAGCGCCCGAAAGAGTTCTCCCCCCGAGACCACGTCCGCCCCCCCTCCCATTCTGGCGAAGAGGTTGAGGATGGCGAGGTTGGCGTTGGCCTTGGCGGCGAAGCAGATCAGGTGGGGAATCTGCTGAAAGGCCTCGTCGAAGACCCGGAAGTGGCGGGTCAAGGTGGCGTGACTGTACAGATAAAAGGGGGTCCCGACCTCCTTGGCAAGGGCCGCGATGGGGACCTCCTCACAGTAGAGGTCCTCACCCCGGTATTCAAAATGATGCATCGGTGAAGCTCTCCCGGGCGGCGGGCTCTCCTCGTCCTCGGGCGAGGAAACGGACATCGGCACGAACGCCCGTGCTGCCCGTTAGTTACCATACCCTGTCTCGGCCTGTCAAAGGGAAACTCAGACCTGGCGGCGGCCGGGGCGCCGTCCCCGGTCATCCGGGGGGGCGAAACGAAGACGCCCGCGGCGGTCGGTTCACGCCACCCTGGAGAGTCGCCGGCCGGTCGTCATATAGGTCTCGAAGTAGGCCTTGAGGGCGGGGTTGATCGCCTCCGGGTCCTCCAGGCCGAGGACCACTTTGAGGAGATCCGAGGTCCAGGGGACGAGCTGCTCAGCGGTAGTGGGGCGCTTCGTCCGGGGTAGGCTCCACGGCCGAGGCCGGAGGAAACATTGATCCCGCTCCCGCCCTTCTGCCGCACCATGTGGGGGATCACGGCGCACGCCATCAGCCAGGCCCCCTGAGATTGATGGCCATCGTGCGGACGCCAGCTCGTCAGCGTTCCCGGAGCAGATCGCCCCCTTGACTGGCGCTTCATCCTCCTGTAGCATCTGCGCACTTCCACCGGCGGAAGCATCGAGGAAGGGCCCGCACGGCAGCCAGGTCCAGGTGGCCCGGGGGCTCGACGATAGGCATGCCCACAGGGACATGCTGAGGAGGCCGAGGCCATGATCATCCGCGAGGACATCGCCCAAACCTTTCCGGAGCTCTTCGGGACCAAGAAAGTCAACGGCCGGGACGTCGACGTCGAACAGCTGATCGTCGCGCTCACCCGCGAGCTGGCTCCTGAGATCGCGAAGGCCCTCACCGCGCGCCGGGAGCTCCTCGCATCCTCCGCGCCGGTCAGGGAGAAATACGCCTGGCCGAAGTGGGACGACACCTTCGACGACCCCGTGACGGGGAAGCCCTGGACCTTTCGCCAGATCGTCCAGGGCATGATCGACAACTTCCTCGGCCAGGACAGCCAGTGGCGCTGGCGCCTCAACGACGAGGTGCCCATCCCGAAGGACGCCCATCCGTTGACGAACCCCGGCCTGGAACTCACGGGCCCGTGGCATCCGCTCGACATGGCCTTCAACGCCTTGAACAGCGCAGCGCCCATAAACATGCCGGACTTCGAGGACGCCTCGCCCCCTCACTTCCAGCCCGACGGCACGCCGAAGAATCAGCCCATCGGGGTCTTCGCAGCCATGCAGAACGCCAAAGACATTCTGGAGGGCCACTGGGCCGACCGTCCCTACGAGGTGGTGAAAAAAGGCCAGCCTCGCGTGTACCGGATCAAGAAGTCCCCGGCCGAGTGGCCGACCCGGTTCGCCCGGCCTCCCGGGATGCACCTGCAGTACGACCATATCACGGTGGATGGCCGGCCTGCGCCCGCCATGATCCCCATCACCATCCTCTGGGCCGTCAACAACTATGACGCCCTCACACGCGCCGGCACCGGCGTGTACTACTACATCCCGAAGATCCAAATCCCGCAGGAGGCCCTGATTCTCGAGAAGCTCCTGGTGCGAGTGGAAGAGGCGATCGGCGTCCGGCCGGGGACCTTCAAGATCAAGCTCCTGTATGAGGAGGGCAACGCGGGCCGGTTCCTGCCCGCGATCGCCTGGGTGCTGCGTCGCCGGCTCCTGGGGACGAACGTCGGCCGCTGGGACTACCTGGGCAGCCTCATCGAGATGTGGAAGGACGACCCGCAGGGCGTCTTTCCGGATCCGCAGTCGATCGGCATGGCCTCGCCGAACATGATCGCGTACCAGCGGTACAACGCGCTGATGATGCTCATGGCCGGCATGAAGAACGGCGAGCTCAGCCATGGGGGCCCCATCGGCGGCATGGCCGCGGTCATGATCTACCCGCCGGCCGACCCGTACGGCCGCGCCAGGTACAACCCGCTCGCGCTCCGCGCCATTGTCATCGACAAGCTCAGAGAGCGCCTACTGGGCCTCATGTTCGTGCCCGACGGACCCCTCCCCGCCGGGCAGCAGCCCACCCTGGAAGAGATCCTCTCCGACCGAGTCAGGGGACGCCTCTACGATGCCTATCGGCAGAGCTGGGTCGCCAGCCCGGAGCCGACTTACGTCGCCGCGGGCAATGGGCCCCTTGCGGCGCCGGTGACGCAGCTCCAGGCCGTCGTCGATGCGCCGCTCGAGACCGTGGACGTGAAGGGCAAACCGGTGCCGACGGTCGCCAGCGGTCTCAGCGACGCGGAGCGGTCCCTCCTCCAATCCCGCGACCTGCTGAACGCGCAAGGCAAGATTACGCCCTGGGTCATCACGAAGGACATGTACGACACGCCGGAGAAGCTCTTCACGCGAGAGCTCTGGGAGGACATCTACGGGGTGCCGAAGGGCGACATCACGATCGAGAACATCCAGCACGCCTTCTACATGGCCGCGAACTACGGCTTCCAGATCCTCAACGGCAACTTCGCGGCTGCCATCGACGACTACGAGCTCCGTCTCAGGTTCATGAACGACCTCGCCACCTATCGGATCGACGTCTCCTGGATATGGACCCTCATCCATCACCGGGCCGCCATCACGAAGGACGGCTACCTCAAAGGCCCGGTCCTCACCGAGGACGGGCTCGTCCCGGCCCAGAACGCCTTCCAGGTCAAGGCGGGCACCCGCTTCACGAAAGAGCTGTTCGAGAAGTTGTGGGACTGCCACAACGAGTGGACGTACGCGTTCTTCGCCGAGCTGGACCGCCGCGGCGACCCGGGCCGCTTCGATCGTGCCAAGGCGCCTGTCATCATGGAGCTCATCAAGCGGCAGCTCCTCTGCCCCCGCTACATCCAGCACAGCGCCCGCGTGCTCTTCGTCGCTGGGGAGGCAAACAGCCAGGAGCACACGCAGATTTTCGAGGCGATCTTCGACCTCTCCCGCGAGGAGATCGTCAAGCGCGTCCAGGCGGGCACCATGAGCAAAAAGGCCCTGGCCGCCCACGACTACGTGCACGACCTCTTCCCGGCTCACTGAGGAGACCGACACTGGGCGGGGAGACAGGATAAGAGTCGAGGCGCTCGCGCGTCCCGGACTCGTAACCGATTCTTTCTTGGAGCCTTACAGGGTCAGGCTTGAATATGTGAATGGGCTAGTCTGCGCACGACCTGGGCCAGCTGCCGCCGAAATCCGCGCGCCGTCTCCTTCACGCGTCGAACCCCGTGGCTGACGGTGGACAGATCCCTGACTCCGAGCCATACCGTAATTTCTCGCAGACTCGCGCGACCGTGGCGACGGGCAACATACATCAACAACTCCCGACCTCGTTGGATCTGCGCATTCCTACTCGGTGTTTGCAAGTGCTCGGGCGAAACTCCCAGCACTTCGCCGACAGCCCGGATCATCTCCCGCATCCCATAGGGACCCGCCGGCGCCTCTGGTTGCCGCTTCGCCCGCCGGTGGACCTCGGAATGGGGTCCAGCCGATTTCCGATGGAAGATGGGGGGGGGCAACGCGATAGAACCGAGAATCCTCTCGCGAAGAAGCGCGCCATGCGCCACACTCAGTTCAGCGTGGCCCTATAGTTTGAAAAGCCCCAGCCTGACCCGGCTGTCCTTCGCCACTGCCATTCGCACACAGAATCATCGGCCGGATGGGAGAACCGGGAGCCCGGAGGTAGGCTCGACAGGATCATCGGTCCTGTGGAATTTCTAACCTTCTTTTCGGCAAGCCGCAAGATCGGTCTGCCGTCTGCCCTGACGTCGAGTGAAGCCCGGTGCATCCGGTCCTTGTCGAAGAGTCGCAGGCCCGAGTCGCCATCAGTCCGCGCGGTCAGTACGGATCTGGCTCTCCCGTCCTTGTCCAGCAGAGTCAGTGTCCGGGGTCCGTCAGGGAGCACACTCAGGGCCACACCGGGTTTCCCGTCTCTGTCGTTGAGCAACAGGACTGAGGCACCATCTATAATACCCAACTCGGCACGACTCATTCCATCCCTGTCCCGAAGGACGAACTTCTCTGCCTCGAGCACCTTGCCGACCTCACCAGGTGTGGCTTGCCCCATCACCACCGCCGCCGCGATCACGCCTATCGTCACGGTTGCAATCCACTGCCACCGCCGGTTCTCCCGCTCCACTCGGTCCAGCCGCCGCACCAGGGCCTCCATCGTTGGCTCGTCCATCACGACCTCCCTCTTTGCTGACGGTGTCATCTGCGATGCCTTGACTGACCTCTCGACGAGGGACTGTCTCTCTTGCGACCGGCCGCCCGGCCCCTTCCAGTTTCAAATGTTGTTTTAAAGATGTAGCAATATAATCTCCGGGATACCCACCTGTCAATATGCAAGTTTTGCATACCCGGGCGGTGAGCCCTTTGTGCCTCATTCACCAGAAAAAAAACAGTGGTTTATCGCAGGTGACCCCGAACCGGATGGAGGGGGCCTGCGACTACGAGTTCGGGGGTGGCTTGCCTCTCGGCAGAGGGGACTGAAGACGGGATGGCAGGAGACAGGGATCAGGCAAAATTTAGGGCAGGCGAGAACAAGTGGGGTCTAAGGCGTCGCGATGATACGCGTGGAGAAGGCGAGAGTCTGGGCCTCCTGGGGGAGCGGTGTGAGTTCCGAGGTCTGAGGAGGGGACTTGGGTCTCGGGGGCTTGGGGGGGCCCTTGATGCCGCAGGCCGCGAGGAGGCACAGACCGATGAGCAGGGGGATGACGCACGGAAGCCCCCTCATCCTTTTACGTCTCCTTTTTTGAGTTCCGCCCTCGCCGCCTGAATCGCCTCCCGGACCCGTTCCGGAGCCGTCCCTCCCATAATCCCCCGACGATGGAGAGAGGCGTCGAGCGTGATATAGCCGAAAAATCCTTCGTCAAAGAGGGGGGAGTAGCGCACAAGTTCCTTCAGGGAGAGCTGGTCAAGCCGCTTCCCATGGTCCAGGCAGTCCCGCACGATTTTCCCGACAACCTCATGGGCCTGGCGAAAGGGAAGCCCCTTGCTCACCAGGTAGTCCGCAGCATCGGTGGCATTGAGGAACCCTTCTTCCGTCGCTCGGCGCATCCGTTCGGCATTCACCCGAAGCTCCCGAACCAGGGAGGCAAGAACCTGCAGGGTCCCCCGCAGGGTGTCCACCGCATCAAAGACCGGCTCCTTGTCCTCTTGAAGATCCCGGTTGTAACTCAAGGGGAGTCCCTTCATGGTAGTCAGGAGGCCCATCAGATCGCCGAAGATACGGCCGGCCTTTCCACGGGCCAGCTCGGCCACATCCGGGTTTTTCTTCTGGGGCATGAGACTGGATCCCGTGGCGAAGGCCTCGGGCACATCGACGAAGGCAAACTCCGCCGAAGCCCACAAAATGATCTCTTCGCTGAGACGGGAGAGATGGATCATTATGATGCTCGCCCCCGCCAGAAACTCGAGGGCGAAGTCCCGGTCGGAAACGGCGTCGACGCTGTTGCGCGACACTCGAGGGAAACCCAGGTCCTGGGCGAGCTCGGCCCGGTCGATGGGATAGGCGGTTCCCGCCAACGCCCCCGAACCCAGTGGCATGACGTTATTGCGCTCGAGACAATCCCGCAGTCGTTGCGCATCGCGGTGGAGCATCTCCACATAGGCCATGAGATGATGGGCCCAGAGAATCGGCTGAGCTCGCTGCAGGTGGGTGTAGCCAGGCATGACCACATCGAGGTACCTCTCGGCCTGCTCCAGCAGGGCTTCTTGCAGCTCCCGGATCTCAGCTCGAATCTCACCGATCTCGGCCTTGAGATAGAGACGCAGGTCTAACGCCACCTGTTCGTTTCGACTCCGGCCGGTGGGAAGCTTGCCCCCCACCTCTCCGATCTTCTCGATCAGCCGTCCCTCGATATACATATGAATATCTTCGTACGTGGGATCCGGGTCCAGCCTCCCGTCGTCCAGCTCCTTCTTGATCTCTTCGAGGCCCCCGATAATTCGTCCCCTCTCGACTTCCGTGAGGACGCCCGCCTTCGTCAGGGCCCGAGCGTAGGCAATGGACCCCTGGATATCGTACGGGTAGAGACGCCAGTCAAAGGGGAGGGAGGCGGTGTACTCCTCCACCCGTCGCTCCGTTGGCCCTGCAAATCTGCCGCCCCACGCCTTCTTGGCCTTCCCCATGGTCACTTTTTTCCTTGCCGCCGCTGCATGGCTTTGAGACGCAATCGGAGGGCGTTCAGGCGGATGAATCCCTCGGCATCTTTCTGGTGATAGACCCGATCCCCCTCGAAGGTCGCCATGGCGGGATCGTAAAGGGAGACGGGGGATTTTCTCCCCACCACCATGCAGTTCCCCTTAAAGAGTTTGAGCCGAGCGGTCCCATCGACGTTCTTCTGGGTCTCGTCGATCGTCCGGTGCAGCACCTCCATCTCGGGGGAATACCAGTACCCGTAGTACACCAGCTCCGCAAAGCGGGGGACGAGCGTATCCCGGAGGTGCATGACCTCCCGATCCATCGTAATAGACTCCACCGCCCGATGGGCGACGTGCAGTATTGTCCCGCCGGGGGTTTCGTAGACCCCTCGGGACTTCATTCCCACATACCGGTTCTCAACGATGTCCACCCGACCGACGCCGTTCTTGCCGCCGATCTCGTTCAGCATGGCCAGCAGTTTCACTGGCGACATTTTCCGCCCGTTCACGGCCACCGGGAGCCCCTCTTTGAACTCGAGCTCGATATGAGTCGGGTGGTCAGGGGCCTTTTCTGGAGAGGCGGTCAGGGTAAACATCGCCTCGGGCGGCTCCCGCCAGGGGTCTTCGAGCACCCCCCCCTCGAAGCTGATGTGAAAGAGATTCCGGTCACTCGAGTAAGGCTTCTCCGGGGTCACAGGGATCGCAATGCCATGCCGCTTTGCATAGGCCACGAGATCGGAGCGGGATTTGAGATCCCACTCCCGCCACGGGGCGATGATTTGGATATGCGGGTCGTGGGCCAGGTAGGTGAGCTCGAAGCGCACCTGGTCGTTCCCTTTTCCGGTGGCCCCGTGGGCAACCGCATCGGCCTTCTCCCGTCGGGCGATCTCGATCTGCCTCCTGGCGATCAGGGGCCGTGCCATGGAGGTACCGAGCAGGTATCCCCCTTCATACACGGCGTTGGCTTTCAAGCAGGGAAAGACAAAATCCCGAACGAACTCTTCTTTGAGATCTTCGATGTACACCCGGCTGGCCCCGCTCTTGAGGGCTTTCTCCTTTACGTCATCGAGCTCTTCCCCCTGGCCCAGATCGGCGCAAAAGGCGATGACCTCGCACTGGTACGTCTCGATGAGCCAGTGCAGGATCACCGAAGTATCGAGCCCTCCGCTATACGCCAGGACCACTTTTTTCATCTTGTTCATTCCCAGCCGACGATCCACTCTCTTGATGTCACCTTTCTCTCACGGTTCCTCCGGAGCAGTTTCCTCTGGGTGGAGGCCCGGACTTTCCCCAGATATCGGTTGATGTCCGCCTCCGTCTTAAGGTCTAGGTAGGACCCATCTCCCCAAGGAGATCTTCGGGAAAAACCACCGGTGTCTTGCGGGTTGCTCCGATCGCTCTGTCCCCAAGTATGTAACCAAGATCGCCTTCTGGACATGGAGGCGGTTTTCCGCCTGATCCAGGATGATCGAATGCGGCCCATCCATCACCTCATCGGTGATCTCTTCTCCCCGATGGGCCGGCAGGCAGTGCATCACCATCACATCCCTCTGGGCTACCTCCACCAGGGCCTGGCTCACCTGAAAGCCTTGGAAGTCCCGCATCCGCTTGGCCCGGTGCTCCTCGAGGCCCATGCTGGTCCACACGTCCGTGTACAGCACATCCGCACCCTTCGCCGCTCGGATCGGATCATGAATGATCTCGATCCTCGCCTGAGTCGCCTCTGCCTCTGCCCGGGCCTTGGTGAACACATCGCGGTGTGGCTCGTACCCTTTGGGGCAGGCCACGACCAGGTGGATCCCCATCTTTGCCGCCCCGTAGAGCCACGAATTGCACACGTTATTACCATCTCCAATGAAGCCGACCCGGAGCCCGTCAAGGCGTCCTCTCTTCTCCTGTAACGTGTAGAGATCGCCCAGGACCTGGCAGGGATGCAACAGCCCAGAGAGGCCGTTGATCACCGGGACCGACGCGTACTGGGCAAGCCGCTCCACCTGCGCGTGGTCGAAGGTGCGTGCGACGATTCCGTCCACCCAGCGAGAGAGATTCCTGGCACCATCCTCCACCGTCTCTCGCTCCCCCAAACGGATGTCCTGCGGGGCCAAGTAGGTGGCATGCCCCCCCAGGTGGGTCATGGCCACCTCGAACGTCACCCGGGTCCGAAGCGATGGCTTTTCGAAGATGAGCGCCAAGGTCTTCCCTGGCAACAGGGGGTGGGCCTTTTTCTGCTTGAGGCGTTGCTTCAAATCCGCGGCCAGGGCGAAGAACTCTGTGATTTCCCCTCGGGCGAGATCACGAATGGAGATGAGGTCATGCTTCACCCTGTCACCTCCCGGAGGACCGTGTCCAGGACATCCACTGCCTGTTTCACCTCTGCCTCACTGACGATGAGGGGCGGCGCGAACCGGATCACTTTTTCGCCTGCGCTGCTCAACAGAAGCCCATGGTCGAGACACCTGGTCAGGATCGGTCTCACCTCTTGATCGAGTTCCATCCCGATGAGCAACCCCTTCCCACGAACCGCCCTCACCGCGCGATGAACGGTTTGGATCGCCCGAAGCTTATGCAGGAGTCGGTCCCCCATCTTGGCTGCCCGCAGGATCAGATCCTCCTTCAGCACGGTCGTCAGCGTCGCAAGGGCCGCACTGGTGACTAACGGATTGCCCCCAAATGTGGCGGCATGCGTCCCGGGAGTAAAACTGGCCGCCACCTGCTCCTTGGCCATCATGGCCCCAATGGGG
>LXTG01000059.1 GCA_001643535.1 candidate division NC10 bacterium SPGG6
ACATCCTTTATCCCCGCCGTGAGATACCCGACCTCCCCTGCGCGTAACATTGGGACTGGTCGCATTTCTGGGGAGAAAACCCCCACCTGACTCACCTCAAAGGTACCGCCGCTCGACATGAGACAAATGCGGAGCCCCGGTCGGACGAGTCCGTCCATAACACGGATGTAGGCAATCACGCCCTGGAAGGGATCAAACCAGGAGTCAAAAACCAACGCTGCAAGGGGCGCCTGCGGATCTCCCTGCGGCGGGGCGATGCGTGCGACGATAGCCTCGAGGACCTCCTGAGTCCCGATCCCCTCCTTGGCGCTACACAGGATCACCTCAGAGGCTTCGATCAGAAGGGTTTCTTCCATTTGCTGCGTGACCCGGACAACGTCGGCTATGGGGAGGTCGATCTTGTTGAGCACCGGTATGATAATGAGATTCCGCTCAAGGGCCAGGTGGAGGTTGGCCAGCGTCTGTGCCTGAACTCCCTGAGAGGCATCCACCACCAAGAGAGTCCCCTCGCAGGCGCGCAAGGCTCGGGAGACTTCGTAGGTAAAGTCTACATGGCCCGGGGTGTCGATCAGGTTGAGGGTGTATCCCGTTCCCTCCCGCGACTCATAATGGAGACGGACCGCTTTGGCCTTGATTGTGATCCCTCGCTCCCGCTCCAGCTCCATTCGGTCCAGGACCTGCTCTCGCATCTTCGACGCCGGCACGGTCCCGGTGTACTCCAGGAGTCGATCGGCCAAGGTAGACTTCCCGTGGTCGATGTGGGCGATAACGGAGAAGTTCCGGATGTGTTTTGGGTCATAGCTCATCGAGTGTCCACAGTCCAGCGTCCACCGTCCAAGGTCAACAGTCGAAGGCCCATCGGCCTGGTTCAGAGTTGAGGGTTCAGGGTTCAGAGATCGAGATACTCGCTTTGCCATGAACCATGAACTATAAACCATGAACCGGTTAAGCGGTGGTCGGTCATTGGTTGACGGTCAACCGATCAGGGAGGAAGGGGAGCACGCCCCTCTGAACCTTGCCCCTGATTTCCTGACCGGTCGTTGAGCATCGCGACGGCAGCCGCGTATACCTCGGCCGGCCGCATGTCTTGAAGGCAGACTTGTCCCGCCGGGTTCCGGCAGACCTTGGAGAAGCAGGGACTGCAGGAAGGATAGGTAGAGAGGACCTGATGGCCTGTCCCATAAGGCCCCGTCCGTCTAGGATCGGTTGGCCCCATGAGGGCAATCACCCTGCGTCCGAGGGCAGCGGCGACGTGCATGGGGCCGGTGTCATTGGCAATGACGAGATCAGCCCGTTGAAGGATTCCTCCGAGCTCTGCCAGCGAGGTCCTCCCCCGTAAATCGACAACCCCCTCTACCTTGGCCAGCGGGTCTTCGGCGGTCGGCAGCTCACCCCCCACCATCACTACCTGAATCCCGTCCTGCCGAAGACGACCGGCCACGTCGGCGAAGGAGGCCGCCGGCCACAGCTTGGTCGGCCACCGCGCGCTAGGGATCAAGACCACGACCGACCGCGTGCCGTCCACAGCGAGCGACGAAGACGGAAACGTGAGCGGGAAGACCCGATCCCCGTCTTTCACCTCCAGCGCCCCGACCACGTCGAGATACCGTTCCACCGCATGACGATCCAACTCATTCGAGCCGACCTGCCGTTGGTAGAACAGCCAGGACAGCTCTCGGGCATGCGACGGACCGAGACAGAGTCGCCCGCGCGCCAATCGGCTGATCAGGGCGCTCTTGAATAGGCCGGTCAGGTCAATGACGAGATCGAAATCCCTCCGGCGCAGTTCCCGGACCACCCCCCAGAGACCTCTGACAGGACGCTGCCGGTCGAAGGGGATCACCTCATCTACATCGACCGCATACCGGAGCAAAGGGGCGTACACAGCATTGACGACCCAGGTAATGGTGGCTGGGAGGCCCACCTTAAGGCAATGGATCGTGGGGAGTGCGTGGACCAGATCCCCCAAAGAGCTCAGCTTGACGATCAAAACGCGCTTTGGTGCCACCTCGACCCCGCTCGTCACCACTCCCGCTCGGCGATGAAATCCACCAACATTTCGAGGGAGCGCCGGGCCGTGGTCTCGGGAAAGGAGACCAGTTGTTCCCGCGCCTTCCGTAAATGATTCCTGGCTTCTTCCACCGCGGCCCGCACCCCTCCACCCTCCGTCACATACCGGCGAATCCTCTCCACCTCGGCCTGCTGCAATTGTCCATTGCAGAGGAGACGGCGGATCTCGTCCTGCTCGGGGCTCCGGTGCTGATGGAGGACGTAAATCAGGGGATAGGTCACCTTCCCCTCCAATAGATCGTTCCCCACCGGCTTCCCCAGGATTTCTTCGTTCGCCGTAAAATCCAACGCATCGTCTACCAGCTGAAACCCGATCCCCAAGTTCAAACCATACTCTGTTAACGCCTCCACGCGGGTCTCGTCCACACCCGCGATTAATGCTCCACTCCGGCAACTGGCGGAGAAGAGGGCCGCAGTCTTGTAGGTAATGACAGTAAGATAATCCTGGTACAGAATATCGGGATTCCGGTGCCACCTGAGCTCGAGGATCTCCCCCTCGGTCATCGCCACGGTGGCATCGGCAAAGGCCTTCAGGATCCGAAAGTCCCCATCACTCACCAGCCGTTGAATCGAGTGCGAGTACAGAAAGTCGCCGGCCAGGACCGAGACGTGGGGTCCCCACCGTGCATTGGCCGACGGCTGCCCTCTCCGCTTTTGGGCGTTATCGATAATGTCGTCATGGATCAGGGTCGCCACATGCATGAACTCCGCCACCACCGCCAGATCCACACCCCGCTCGCCGCCATCGTACCCACACACCCGGGCGGAGAGGAGGAGCAGGGCGGGCCGTACCCGCTTTCCCCCACCGCCGAGACAATAGGTGGTCACCTCTGACTCTAGCCTGAGGCGGATGAAAATGGCGGCACAGATCAGGCCCACCACGACCCCGCCTACCACATCGGCGGGATAGTGAACCCCTACATAGACCCTGGAGTACCCAACCACAGCGGCCACGAGGAAGAGGGGGAGGGCCCACGGCCGATAGGAGGAGGCGAAGAGGGCGGCTTGGGCCGTGATGTTCGCGGCATGGCTCGAGGGAAACGAAAAGGAACCCCCACTACAGCCGACGAGGACGCGTACAGCCTCCAGAGCCTGGCAGGGGCGAGGGCGCTGGATCCAAAGCTTGAAGAGCTCGCTCACGGCATTGGAGGCGAGAAGGAGCAGCAGGGCCATCACCACCACAAGCCGCCCCTTCCGGCCTCCCCAGACAACAAGTCCGATCCCCACGAGGGCGAAAGGGAGGACGAAAGGATCAGGATCGGTGACGGCCGGCATGAGGAGATCGAAAACGCCATTACTGAGGTCTCTGTTGATCACCCGAAAAAGGAGGAGGTCGAGGCCAGACATGACATCATGCCTCCCGCTTCGCCAGGAGAAAGCCCAGCCCTTCGGGAAGACTCAAAGGCGTTCCGAGGATAAAGACGGACCGGGGGGTCGTCACGATCCTCCGTCCGGGGACCACCCACGATCCTCATCCGGACCCCGGAATACCTGGCGAACGGCGTAGACCGGCTTGCCTTGTGACTCGTGATAGATCCGGACCAAAAGCTCCCCCAACAGCCCCAGGACGATCAGTTGGACCCCCAAGATCACGAGCAGGACACTGAGCAGGAGGAGGGGACGGTTGCCGATATCTTGGCCCGCGACCAGCTTAAGCAGGCTCAGGTAGATACCCAGACCCACCCCCGCCACGCTCGAGAGCACTCCCATCAAGCCGAAGATCTGGATCGGTTTAGTCGAGTAACTCAAGAGGAACTTGACGGTGATGAGATCGAGGAGAACCCGAGAGATCCGACCGAGACTGTATTTCGAGTGGCCGAGGCGCCTGGGGTGATGGCGAACCTTTACCTCGGTGACCGAGACCCCCATCCAACTGGCCACCGCCGGGATGAAGCGGTGCATCTCCCCGTACAGACGCAGGTTCCGCACCACCTCCCGGCGATAGGCCTTGAGGGTACACCCGTAGTCATGCAGCTTCACGCCCGTCACCACCGAGATGACCCAGTTGGCGATCCTGGAGGGGAGCTGCCGGGTGAAGAAAGGGTCCTTGCGATCCACCCGCCAGCCGCTCACCAGATCGTACTCTTTGGCGAGCTCGAGCAGCTTGGGGATATCCTCCGGGTCGTTCTGCAGGTCTCCGTCCAGCGTCACGATCACCTCGCCTCGCGCGTGGTCGAAGCCGGCGCTCAGGGCGGCCGTCTGGCCGAAGTTCCGGCGCAGGGCCACGATCACCCACCGCTTATCCTGCGCTTGAATCTCCCGGGCGACGGCGAGCGTCCCGTCGCTGCTCCCGTCATCCACCAGGATCACCTCGTAGGTGAGACCGAGGGGATCCAATGCCTCTCCAATAGCGGCCCACAGGGGGCGCAGATTTCCCTCCTCGTTGATAACCGGGATCACGAGAGAGAGGGGAATGGTCTGGGATGGTTCAGGATTCATAGTTCAGGGTTCAGGGTACGTGGGGGGAGACTGACCGGTCCTCCCCGCCTGAAGCTGCAGACCGAGAGCCACCCCCGTGGCCATGACAACGCCGAGCAGCATCCCTCCGAACACGTCAGTCATCCAGTGACTGTCCGTATACATTCGACTGACACCAACCCCAAGCACGATAAGCATGCCGGCCCCCGCGCTGCTTGCGAACCCCAGAGGCCGACGCAAGCGCCCGCTCCGGTAGGCAAAGTACACGAGTCCGCCCACCGTGACCAGCGCAGCCAGGGTGTGACCGCTCGGAAACCCCAACCGAGGATCCCCCGGGCGCGCCCGTCCAACGATGACCTTGGAGAGCTGCCCCAACAGCCCTCCGCCCCCCAAGGCGAGGAGAAAAAAGAGGAAAAACTCTTTCCTCATCTCGCGAGAGCACAAGAGACTGAGGAGGAGCAGCAGCACGGTCAAAATCTGCCAGTCCCCAAAGACCGCCCACTCCCTGATCACCCAGCCCAGCGCAATATCCTGACTTCTCTGAAAGAAGTCGCGGACCGCATGATCCATGGAAAAGGGGCCGTTCAGCCTGGCGAGGAAGGCTAACCAGAGGTAGGCGGCAAAATGCAGGATCGCCACCGTGCTCCACAAGGGGTGTTGAATGGTCCATCGCTTCACCGTGGCACTGCCCTCTTTCAGAGATGACAGCGCCGTATGCTACCATACCCCTCTGTCGTGTCCAGCCCTTTATTTGGCTCACGGTTCACAATTCAGGGTTCATGGTCCAGGGTCCAGGAAGGTGTCCGGGGAAGGTATTCGTCCGTTCGCCGTCACAGGAAAGGGAAGCGTCGTTCGTGAAGGAAGAAGGAGGCAGTGAGGTTTCGAAAATCCTCAGGGCAAATCGTCGAACAACCCCATGAGATGGTGGAGTCGTCTCAGAGACACCTTCGGATCCCTCTCCGCGCCGCTCCTCTCAAGGAGGCGGGCGATCTCTTCAGCCAGGATCATCCGCTCGGCGTGGCTTGGATGGTCATCTAGGTCTGCCTTCCCAGGTTCGGACGAAAGCTCAACCGCCATCCGCTCAAACACTTGAGCCCCAACTCTGATGTCATAGCCGGCTCGGTGAGCGTAGAGCAGCCCCCGAATGTCGGCCTCTCGCTCCCCTTCTCCCTGGATCCCCCCCAGCAGGGCGTGATCAGCGGAGGTTGGGAGATGGCCCATTTCATGCCCCAGAACGACTGCCAGTTCATCGTCACTCTTCACGAACCTGAGCATCCCCAGGCACACATGGATCCTTCGTCCGCCCACAAAGGCATTGACCGCATCACACCCCGCCACCTCAACGGTCACGTCGGGCGGGTCCGCCGAGTCGAGAAGCAGGCGTGTCAGCATTCGCTCAAGCCGCAATTGCTGACGCAACCTGAAGTGCGCCGCCTTCCGTTTGAACTGTGCGGCCTGGGCTCGTTCATCCTGCTCCGAAACCAATCGGCCGAGGCTCGGTTCGCGAAGGCCGGCGGCACAGGCTGTTCCCAGGACGAGGAGACTGGCCATCAGAACCGTTACCCACCGGCTCGATGTGTTCCCCTCCCGCGTCATCTTTCACCCTTTCCGCTCATGAGGGTCGGACTATCAAACCCCCCTGTCCAAAGGGGCCCCCAGGGCATTGAATCCCCTGAGACCCTCCTCCAACGGCAGGGTCCTTGGCGGGGATCCGAGTCTGTGCCCGATCCATCATCGCTGCTGAAATTCTCTGGGAGTTTTGTGCACGTTCTGTGCCAATGGCAGCCAGCCATCAGGCGTTCCAATGCTTGCACGCTGGTATGCTGGCACGCTGGAACGCTAGCAGGCTTCACGACCAGACCACTGGAACGCGAGAAAGCTAGCAGTCTTGAAAGGTTGCGGAAGGGAAAGGTCTATTCCCCTCGCCTTTCAGCCTCCTA
>LXTG01000021.1 GCA_001643535.1 candidate division NC10 bacterium SPGG6
CATCCCGGTTTCCAAACTCCCGCCTATAGGCCTGCTTGAGCTGGATGAGACGTTCACCGGTGAAGACCAGTTCCGATCGACTCGGGCGAATCTCTAACCACCGCGTCGCCGCCACGAGGGAGGAGAAAGCGAGCAGACCCGCCAGGAGCAAGACGACACGGGGATACCTAAGGATCACACGAGACCATCGCCGGGCCATGACCGGAATTGCTCCTCCTAAGGACTCCGATTATCGTTCGGGGGTGGAAGCGGTACTCAGCGCTTCGGCCTCCTGCTTGACCCGCATCTTTCGGACGAGATCCGCGTATGAGGAGGTCTGGATGATGCGATTGAACTGGCTCCGGTAGTTGCTGACCAGGCTGACCCCTTCGATCACCACATCGTAGACCTTCCACTGGCCGTCGCGGCGGATGACCTTGTAATGAATGGGGATCTCGATATCCCCTTTTTTGCCAAATACCTTGGTGGTGACAACCCCAAACTTCTTGTCCACTTTCTCCTTCGTATACAGGATTTCCTCATCGGAATAGGATTCAATCTTCTTGTGATAGGAACCCTCCAAGAGATCGGAAAATAGATCTACGAACTCTTGCCGCTCCTTCGGATTCTGCTTGCGCCAATGACGGCCCAGGGACCGCCTCGCCATCTCCAAGAAGTCGAAACGGGCATAGATGGCCTCCTTCAGCTGCTTCCGGCGCGCCTCCTCCTTCTCGGGGGCCTTCAGCGCCGGATCCCTCAAGATCTCCAGGACCCTGTCGATCGTGGCCTTCACCTGGGCCGTCGGCCCCTCCTGGGCAAAAGACAAGGAAGAAAAGATCAAGGAGCTTATTCCACAAAGGATCAGCGCCTTCCGTAATCGCCCGCCCATCTTCTCCCCTCCTGATGACCTCAAGGATTCCGGTGAGCCCACCGCTGTTCCCTATTGGCGCGCCGAAAACTTGCGTACCGCCTCCCCGGTCGCAAAGGCCAGGTTGGCGAGTGCAATCCGTTGATTGTAGATGGCGCGAAAATTATCCGCCCGCATCCGGGCATAGGTCTTCAGCGCATCGGCAAGATCCCTCGTTTCGCCGACCCCCAAGTCGAAGTTCGCCACGGCGGTGACCAGCCATCGCCGGGCGTTCCGATAACCCCGCTTGGTTGTCTTAATATCCTTCTGGGCCCTTTGCAGCTCCAAGTGGGCCTTCCGCACCTGGAGGGGGATTCCGTGCTCGGCAAAATCTCGCTTGTGGAGAAGCTGGATATATTCCGCCCGGGCCTCGTCGATCTTCCCCTTCGTGATCCCGAAATCGAAGTGCCAATTGAGGCCGACGACAATCCCACCCTGTGAATGTTCCAGCGGATCGGTAATGAGTGGAACCCGACTGAACTCCCGGTTGGTACTCTTGGCGACGTCGAGTAAGGCGGCCGCGTAAAAGATCGGATACTGGTCGGCGACGGCGGCATCCACGAGGGCCTCCCTGGCCCTGATCCCCGCCTTCAACTGCATGAATTCGGGGCGAAGCTCCTTGGCGGTCTCGAGATAGCTCTCGATGCTCCTCGGGTCCGTCTTGGCGGGCGCCAGCTTCTTGTCGGCCAATTCGAATTCGACATCTTCTTCAAGCCGGAGGGCCATGCGCAGTGCAGCCTGGGCGAGCGTGCGCCCCTGCTCGGCCTCGTCAATGTTTTTGTCCACCTCCGCGAGGAAGGCGCGTAGCTTGTAGACATCGCTCCAGGTGGCCGCAGGGGAACCCGCTTCGACCTGGCGCTCGGCCTTCTTCAGGGACTTCCGAAGCTCTTTCCGGATACCATCGACGAATTCGCGAAGCTCGCTGGCCAACAGATACCCGTAATAAAACTGCTTGATCTGCAGGGAGACCTCGGAGGCCTTCTGGTCTACGGCCGCCTCGCTCACCTCGACACCCCGAGCGGCCGCCTCCCGGAAGGCGCTGATCTTCCCGAAGGTGTACAGCGGCTGAACCAAGCGGATCTGGGCCCGCCCGAAGACGCCGTTAACTATGGGATCTGACGTGTCCGACTTGGAGTCGAGAATACCCTTGGAGCTACGAAGATCCGACTCGGGAGACGGGCCCGCGAAGATGTTGGCCTCGAGCTGCGCCCACTTCGCGGCCTCGGCCTGCGCCTGTTTGCTTCGGCTCATATCCACACCGGCGCGGGCCTCCTTAATCTCCGCACTCACCTCCAGCCCCCGCTGGACGGCCTCTTCCAGACTGATCACCAGCTTCTTTTGTTCGCCGGGCGGCTGCCCCTGAGCAGCAGCAGGAAGAGACCCCAGCAAAATCAGTACAAGGCAGACGCTCGACGCGACAGATGCGACCATGGCACTCCTCCTCCAAGGCGCGAGGGTTCCTCGGACCCTAAAACTTCCCAAAGATAAAACTGCCGATAAGCTCCTCGATATCAATGGGCGGTTCTGTCTCATGAATCTTGCCTCCCGCGGGGATGATCTCATCGGATGCCCCGGGACTCAAGCGCATATACTTTTCACCGATGAGCCCCTTCGTCCTGATGGAAGCGATCGTGTCCTCCTGGAGCTCGACGCCACTATCGATCCGTAACGTGACCCTCGCATCGTACTCGACCAATGAGATATCCTCGACCCGACCGACCTTCACCCCGGCGATCTCCACACTGGCCCCTTCCTTCAATCCTCCAACGGTGGGGAACTCCGCGTACACCGTGTATCCCGTCAATCCAAAGACCTGCATCTGGCCCAGCCGCACAGAGATGTACGCAAGGGCGAAGATGCCCACGAGTAGGAAGAGACCAACCACCACTTCCAAATCGACCCGTCTCATCGTGCGCCCCTCTCAGTCCGGCTGGATCGGACCCTCCGGATCGCCGGTGATGAACTGTCGGACCACAGGGTTGGTGGAAAACTGTATCGCCTCCGGAGGCCCCGCCTCGACCACCACCCCTTGATGGAGCATCGCCACCCGGTCGGCAATACCGAAGATCTCGGGGATCTCGTGGCTGACCAGGACGGCCGTAAAACCGACGCGTCGATGCAGGTCGAGGATCAACCGATGAATTGCGTTGACCATGATCGGATCAAGGCCGGTTGTCGGCTCGTCGAACAGGACAATCTGCGGCTCCATGGTCAGGGCACGGGCCAGCGCGACCCGCTTCCTCATCCCCCCGCTCACCTCGGCGGGATACTTGTGGCCCATATCCGAAAGGCCCACCTGCTTCAGAAGGGTAAGGACCCTTTCCCGGATGGCCTCCTCGGGAAGCCGGGTCTTCTCCCGGAGCGGAAAGGCTACGTTCTCAAAAGCGGTCAACGAATCAAAGAGAGCCCCCCCCTGAAAGACCACTCCAAACCGCTGCCTGAGCTGGTCGAACTCCCGTCCCCGGAGTCGAGTAATTTCCACGCCGTCGATAAGGATTTGGCCTTCGTCCGGCTTGAGGAGACCCATCAGGTGTTTCAGGAGGACGCTCTTGCCTTCGCCACTCCGGCCGATGATGACCAGGATCTCCCCCCGAGTAACCTGCAGGTTCACCCCCCGGAGAACCTGTTGCCCCTCGAAGGACTTGTGCAAGTTACGGATTTCGACCATACGCCCCGCGCTATATTACCAAAAGGACCGACCCGAGAAAGTAATCCCAGACCAGGATCAACACCGAGGATAGGACCACCGCCTCCGTGGTGGCCCGGCTTACTCCCTCGGCTCCGTAACCCGCGTGAAATCCCTTGTAGCAGCAGACCCACGTCATCAGGAGTCCGAAGCTCAACGACTTGAGGATACCCTGGGTGATATCCCGAAGGCCCACATAGGTTTCCATCTGCCCAAAATACGTCCCCTCCCCGACGCCCAAGAGCTGCACCCCCACCAGATACCCGCCATAGATCCCCACCAGATCGAAAATAGCCGTCAGGAGAGGGAACGCGATCAGGCCGGCCAGGATGGTCGGAACAATCAGGTACCGCATGGGCTCTAACGCCATTGCCTGCAGCGCATCGATCTGTTCGGTGATGCGCATGATCCCGATTTCAGCCGTCAAGGCCGAGCCCGCCCTCCCCGTCACCATGAGGGCGCAGAGGACCGGTCCTAACTCGCGGACCAGGCTCAAGGCTACGGCCGGCCCCAGGAAAGCCTCCGAGCCAAACTTTCTCAAGGTATAGAACACTTGCAGGGCGAGGACCATACCGGTGAAGCCGCCAGTCAGCACGATCACCAAGAGAGACTTGGCCCCGATGAAATGGATCCGGGCGATCATGCGCCGCCACTTGAGAGGGGAGAGAAACATCCAGATCACGGCGGAGCTCAGAAAGATCACCATCCGGCCGCCGTCGCGGAGGGAATTCAAGAACCACCGTCCGAGGAGCCCCAGAATTTTCATGGTCCCGCCTCAAGGAGATTGAAGGCTCCATCCCACGAACCACCCCGATTCCGAGCAAAGACTGGCCGTTTTATCACCCAGGGAGTACAGGGGCAGGCACGCTAAGGTGCCTTTTCGAAAGGATAAAATCCGGTCCATTCCGGCCTTCATAGTACAAAAAACGACAAATGTCAAGGTCGATCAAGGGTTTTCAGGAATACGCGACGCTGGCACTTACATAGAGAGAACATGATCGGGTATACTCGCTTCAATCGGGCCTTCCTACAGATATGACGCCTCGGACCTTCCCCCTGCGACGGGTCGGGTTGAGGTGCAAGGACGGACCACACGTGATCGCTCTCGCGAGACGATTTTTTCGTTGCAAAATCCTCGAAGTCGTTTTAACATAATACCTTACGTTCAACCCGCCATCTCACGAGGAATAATGATAGACTCTTTCTTCTCTTTACTCCTCGGGACCATCGTGTTGCGATCATACGTCTTCGCATTCCTCCTCCTCTATTTATTTGCTGCCGTGGTGGATATGGGATGGCGGCGGACCCTCCTCTTCACCCTGCTGGGCTGGGGTGTGGCCTTTACCGCCGAATCCCTTTCTATCCGGGTGGGGATCCCCTTCGGCCTCTACCACTACCTGCCTACGACCGCGGATCGAGAGCTCTGGATCGCCGGGGTGCCCTTCATGGATTCTCTGTCTTTCGTCTTCCTGGCCTATGCGAGCTGGACCCTCGCCTGCCTGGCGCTCCTCCCGCTGTCCAGGGAGGGGAATCAACGATGGGCCTTCTCCGTCCCTCAGCGTGGCCGACTGAGTGCCCCCGTCCTCCTCCTCACCGTAGTCTTCTTTGTCCTCATCGATGTCGTGGTGGATCCTATCGCCGTCCGGGGCGATCGTTGGTTCCTCGGTCAGCTCTTTTACTACCCCGAGCCTGGTGTATACTTTGGGGTCCCGCTCTCCAACTTTGTCGGATGGGGGGTGGTGGGGTGCACGATCATGACCCTCTTTGCGCTCCTCCACAGGCGGGTCAAGGGTGAAACACCCCGTTGGGCGGAGCGGCTTCCCCTGCGTCCCCTGTACGGGCCGATTCTTTACTACCTCGTCCTGGGGTTTGCACTCACCGTCACCTGGCTGATCGGAGAAAAGACCCTGCTCCTCGCCGGCCTCTTCATTTATACCCCCCTGACTACCCTCCTGGCGGTCACAATCGCCGCGCGGTGGCAGGAGGGGCAGAAGTCGGCGAGACGGAATCTTAAACCGTGGGAAAGCGTTTCACACACAGGAGATGCGCCCTCGAACGGCAGAGGATCGCGCTCCGTGGAAGTAGTCTGGAAGGACCGGGATCTCGAATAGGCGGCCATCGGTACCGAGGCTGCCGAGGTGGAGCATCAGCACCCTGATGGATCTACGAAGCGAACAACAGATGAATGAAGGGCCTAAAGGAGGCCATACATCATGGCAATTCCCATTTCTCAATCTTTAACCGTTGTATCGTACGTCCTCCGGCAAAAGTTGCGGGGAAATAAACACTATCCCCTCGTGCTCATGCTCGAGCCCCTCTTTCGTTGTAACCTGGCTTGTGCGGGCTGCGGAAAGATTCAATATCCCGAGCACGTGCTGCAGAAACGGCTGACGCCCGAAGAGTGCTGGGCGGCGGTCGAAGAATGCGGGACGCCGATCGTCAGTATCCCCGGTGGTGAGCCCCTCATCCATCCCGAAATGCCCGAGATCGTTCGGGGATTGATCGAACGCAAGAAGTATGTGTACCTCTGCACCAACGCCCTCCTGATGGAGCGAAAGCTTCCCGAGTATACGCCGTCCAAGTTTCTGACATTCAGCGTGCACATGGACGGCCTCAAAGAAGAGCACGACATTGCCGTGTGCCGCAATGGGGTGTACGACATTGCGGTCAGAGCGATCAGGGCAGCGCTCGATCGAGGTTTCCGAGTCACGACCAATACCACCCTCTTCGAAGGTGCCGATCCAGAGAGGGTCCGGAAATTCTTTGACAGCATGATGGAATTAGGCGTCGAAGGGATGATGATCTCCCCGGGGTACAGCTACCAAAAGGCCCCGGATCAAGAGCACTTCCTGCGGCGCCATGGCATTAAGAAACTCTTTGCGTCTATCCTCACAGATGGCAAGAAGCACTGGCGGTTCAACCAGTCTCCGTTGTTCCTCGATTTCCTCATGGGCAAACGAGAGTACCAGTGCACACCCTGGGGGAACCCGACATACAATATCTTCGGCTGGCAGAGGCCCTGTTATCTGCTGCAGGACGGTTACACGGCAACCTTCAAGGAATTGATCGAGACCACGGAGTGGGACCGGTACGGGACCGGGAGGAACGACAAGTGCGCCGACTGCATGGTCCACTGTGGGTACGAGGCCACCGCGGTGGATGATACGTTCGGTTCGTGGTCGGCATTTGCCCGAACCGTCAAATTGACGCTCCTTCCGAATTCGCGATAGGAGGGTAAAAGACCCATGCCACAGGAAACGAAGGCGCATGGATCAGAGAGGCCTCAGTGGGAAGGCCGCGCTTTCCCTCTCGAGAATCAAACGGAGCTGTTTGAGGTGATCGAGGCGGCCTTTGATTATCGTGGCGATGTCACCCTGGAACTGAGGGATGGAACGAGAATCGTCGGGTACGTCTTCAACCGGGATCCGAAGGCGGCCGAGCCGTATATCCAGCTCTTCCCTCAGGAAGAGGCCGGCACCAAGGCGATAAAGTACGCGGATATTATGGCCGTCGCGTTTACGGGGGAAGACACCGCCTTTGGGAAATCCTGGGAGGGTTGGGTCACCAAGAGCGAGGCGTTGCGCAAGGCCGAGGCGGAGAGAGTTCGAGCCGAGGCCGAGGTGCGCGGCGATCTGTAAGAGCGATATTGCCGACCGAAGAGGTCCCGGTTCGACGGAGGACGGTGAAGTGAGGATTGCTCGATTGGGTTCGAGGCCGGCAACTATTGTGGTGGCCCTCTCCTGGGAGGCCGTCCCCTTAGCCAGGCATCTTGGCCTCCACAGGCACGGGGTCCACAACGGGGTTACACGGTACCGCGGCAGGGGAGATCGGGTGCTCCTCCTTCAGGGGGGGATGGGCCAGCGGGGAGTCGCCCGGGTCCTTTCCTGCCTTGACGAGCCCTCCCTCCTCCTGTCGGCAGGCTTCTGTGGAGGGATTGAGCCCGGCCTTGGCCTGGGAGAGGTCGTCGTCACGTCCCAGGTGCTCCGAAATCTTGAGTCTTTTCCCGCCGACCCGTTCCTCCTGGAGACCGCGACCCACGCCCTCAAGACCATTGGTCTCCCCTTCCACGTCGGCACCATCCTCACGGTGGACGAGGTCGTCACCCCGGGGGAGGGTGCGCGAGGAGCAGCCGACCGGCAAATCCTGGCTGTGGACATGGAGAGCGCCTATCTTGCCGAGGCGGCAAGGCGTCAGGGGGTCCCGTTCCTGGGGATCAGGCTCGTCTCAGATACGCCTGCCGAGCCCTGGGCGACCGAAGGCAGGCTCTTCCTGGAACCTGACGGCCGCCTGAAGCCAGCCTCTCTCGCAGCCTCTCTCCTCCGACATCCCTCCTGGCTCCCCCCGATGCTCCGTCTTGCTTTCAGGCTTCGGCGGGCCACCCGTCAGCTCGCTCATGGGATCGACGCCCTCCTGAAGGAGCTGGAAGCGTGAGGGCGCTCGTACTGGCCGCAGGCCAGGCGATCCGTCTCCGGCCTTTCACGGAAGAAACCCCCAAGTGTCTGTTAGAAATGGGGGGCAAACCGATCCTCGCCCACCTCCTGGACGCCCTGGCGGGGCAGGGGATCGAGGACGCGCTCGTCGTCACCGGCTACTTGGGGGAGCAGATTCGCACGTTCGCACGGGAGTTAAGCGGTCAAGGTTGCTTACCCGTAACGGTCGTAGAAAATCCCCGCTACGCCGAGACCAACAATCTCACCTCCGTCTGGGTGGCACGGGAGGCCCTCCTTGGGTCCGCCTTCGTCATCCTGTACGCCGACATCCTTTTCGACCCGGACATCCTCAAAGGGTGCCTCGAGGGGCCCGGAGAGATCTGCCTCGCCGTGAGTCGGGAACTCTACGAAGAGAGCAAGAAGGTTCAGGCCCGGGGCACCCGGGTCCTGGCGGTCAGTAAGACTGTCCCCCTCGCCGAGGCGACGGGGACCTTCCTCGGCATCGCGCGGTTCTCAAAGCATGGAGGGCAGCTCCTCTATGCCGAAATCGAAGATCTCACGCGGCACGGGGCGACTGATCAGTACTACACGGCCGCTGTGGAACGGTTGATCGCCAAGGGAGTCCCGGTCCACTGCTCGGTCACCACGGGACTTCCGTGGGTCGATATCGATGGGCCCCCGGAGCTTCGACGAGCCCAAGAGGAGATTCTCCCCAAGATTGCAGCGACCCATTTTTCGAGGTAGTGCCCCATGCGCCATGTCGGAAAAACTGGCATTATTTTCTCCCCAGTAACAGGGGACTGGTCTATCGCTGCCGAGCGCGTAGCCGGGGTCCCTCTTCTCACGCGCATCCTCATCAGTGCGGAGCGGGCCGGGGTCCACCGGGTCATCGTCTGCGCCGGCGAGGCCGCCTCCCGACTTCGGGATCTCGTGGCCAAGCGGCCACCCCAGTGCCGCATTGAGTGGATTGGAACCTCTGCGGACGAGCTCGGCCAAGCCCTCGGGCAGGACGGGACCTCGCCATGCTTCTTTATCCGTGCCAGCACGGTGCTGAATCCCGCGGCGCTCACGGAGCTGCGAGCCGCCTTTCATCCGGGTGTGACCGCCGTGGTGCCGTCTGGACAGGGTCCTGAGACCCCGGTGGCATTGAGGATCCCCGAAGTCGCAGCCGGTCAGGAGAGGCTCTCTGCGCAAGTCCCCCTCTCGGGGACCGCCGTGTGCCTCGATCTCACCAGCACGACAGCAGAGGCGGCGGCAGCAATCCTGTACCGGGCCCTGGGAAAATCGACCGATAGTTGGCTGATCCACTGGTCACGACGTCTCCTCTTCCCGGTCATGCGTGCAGTCCTGGAGACACCACTCACCCCGAACCAACTCACTCTCTTGGGATTCCTCATTGGGCTGGGCGCCATCGGGTGCCTGTGGCAGGGAAATTACCCCTGGACGGTGGCCGGGGCGGCGCTCTTCGTGGTTGCCTACCTCACCGATCTCTTGGACGGGATGCTGGCCCGCCTGAAACTGCAGGAGAGCCAATGGGGCAGATGGATGGATTATGCGTTGGACAACCTGGTGCACCTGGGTATCTTTGCCGGCATCGTACGGGCGGTCTATCTCAGAAAGCCGGACGAGACCGTTCTCATCCTGGGTGCTTTGATCATTGCCGGGGCGGTGATCTCCGGGTGCATCGCCGCGGTGCACATGATCCAATCAAAGGGACCTGTCAACCGGCTCCTGGCACAGCTTATGCACCGAGATTTTTCCGTGATCCTCCTCCTCGCGGCGCTCTTGAACCGCCTAGAATGGTTTCTCTGGGCGGCGGCGATTGGAATCAACCTATTCTGGCCTTTCATCCTCTACCTCCTCATCCGGGACAAGAGGATAGCAACCGGCATGCGAGTGGAGCACCCCGGCCTCTCCGGTGCCGGTGGCAAGGAGGGATGAGCGGATCACCCGGAGATACCGGGCCGCCCGGCCCGTTCATCGACAATTCTTGAACAAGGAGGAGTAAATATGGACTGGGGAACGCATGTGGTCCTAGCGGCGAAAATGTTAAAGACCTGTGGCCTTGACCCCGGCGCGGCCGTCTACTCGGACATTCCGGTCATCGATAACACGCCGGCCCATTACCACCGCGTGTACGCCCATATCCTCGAGAACTTCCCCGATTTTCTGGACGTCGCGATAGAGGTCTTCGGGAGCCCGGAGTTCGCCCGCCGAGACTTCTCCGCCTTGCGTCAGCGGATGGAGACGAAGGTGAAGGAGTTTGAGGCTCACCTTGATATCCTCCCGGCCTCGGATGACAAGGGGCGACAACTCACGGAGAGAAAGATTTACGCCCACCGGCGGATTGTCGAGGAGTGCCCGGTCTTTTCCAAGCATCTTGAGACGGCGGCCTCCCTGGTGGGAGACCCACAGGTTTCTCGGGTGAGTACGGACCGGCTGGCTGCGGCCTTGAGTCTGGTCAGCCACCCGTATTTCGATGTTTGGAATAACCCCGTTCAGTTCTTCCTCCCCAATTCTGCCTTCGCCTCGGCGCGGTGGGAGTTTTGGACCAAGGTTGACTACATGAAGTTCCGGGGGGATTTTTACAAAGAGAAGAACATCACCCGGTTCCGCCAGGAAATGGTCCAGCATCCCCTCTGGAACGTTTCGCTGGAGCCCGAGGCCATGATCAAAGCCCTCATCATCCGGATGGGGGAGATGGGAGCGCCCGCGATCCCGTATGAAACAGTGGACTGGGGGATCCGGCGCTTCCTCCGGAGCCTAGGTATCGATAAGTACCAGCGCGCCCCGAAGGAGATCGAGTTCTGTCATCAACTGGAGACCGAGATCGATAACCTGATCATCCGGGATTTCAAGCGGCCCGTGTAGCCGCTACCGATGACTGCACGTTGGGTCCATGGTTCACGGTTCACTCATGGTGGTTAGTGGCTGGTGATCGGTGATTGGTGAAAAGCACTAGTCACTAGCCACCAGTCACATTCTTGTCGTCGGTCATCGATCGTCGGTCAACGGAAGAGATGGCAGTCAAGGCGGAAGAGTTCGTCAAGCAGCTTGGGGGAGCCGGGTTCGACTTCTTCACGGGGGTCCCCTGCTCTCTCATGAAAGGGGTTTTCGCCCTTCTCGACCGTCAGGGCTACGTCCAGGCGACCCGGGAAGATGCGGCGATAGGAATGGCCTGTGGTGCCTACCTCGGCGGGAAACAGCCAGTCGTCCTGATGCAGAATTCAGGCCTGGGGCAGAGCCTGAATGCCCTGGCCTCCCTGACCCTCCTCTACAAGACCCCCTGCCTCCTCCTCATCGGGTGGCGCGGATACGGGGGAAAGGACGCCCCCGAGCATATCCTGACAGGGCAGATCACCCCAACCCTCCTTGAGACGTTGGGGATCCCATTCCAGATCCTCGAGGAGAAGACGATCCCGCAGGCCATTCAGTGGGCTGCCGACCGGATGAAACAGGACCGGATCCCGGTGGCCCTGCTCCTCCGAAAGGGGATCGTGACGTGATTCGAGAAGAGGCTGTTCAGGTCATTCTCGCCCACCTCGATCAAGAGATCCTGATCGCGGCCAACGGGATGATTTCGCGAGAGGCAATGGGAGCTCGGGATCGGGCGGAGAATTTCTACATGATCGGCTCCATGGGGCTTGCCTCGTCCATCGGCCTGGGGTTAGCGATCAGCCAGCCCAAAAGACGAGTCGTGGTCTTGGACGGGGATGGCAATCTCCTGATGAACCTAGGTGTCCTACCCACGGTCAGCTTTTTCGCCCCGACCAACTTCATCCACATCGTCCTCGATAACGCCGTCCACGGCTCTACCGGAAACCAGCCCACCGTCTCGGGGAAGATCTCCCTCGAGGAGATGACGAGTGACCGTTTCGAGAATCAGTTCATCCGGCGCGGCCGGATCGATCKCNGACGTGGGTTCGCACGCGTACGACACGTTAAGGTTCGTCCTGGGAATGGAGGCGGAACGTGTCCTGACGCATGCCGACGTCATTATGCCGGCGAAACCAGATTTAGGTGACGTCGATCTAAGCGAAGCTATGGAATGGGGACAGGCCAACGAGGCCGCTAGTGCACCTAAGACACGTCGCGGGACGGCACCCGACTACGCTCAGAGGATCGATCGGACCTTCATCGTTACGGAGAAACCGCGCGTCGTTGCAGGTGCTTGCGGTGGATTGTATTTGCCACTGAGCCGGCTCAAGCGAACCAATCGGCGCTCACCCGGCTTGATGGCATGAATCTTCTCAAGATCGCCACTGAGTAAATCCGCTTGCGGCTTCGCCGAAGCCAATGCATCGGCTACGTCGTGAACAAGGTGCGGCCAAATGTCGCGGTAGTCAACAAGGCGTCGGAAGTTTTCCGCGGCAAACCCGACGTCGGCGGTCGTTTGGAGTTCGTCATACTCTCGCTTGAGTCGATCGCCTGTGTTGAGCACTTGGGC
>LXTG01000006.1 GCA_001643535.1 candidate division NC10 bacterium SPGG6
GGCACCAATCTGACCGGGGTTTTTTACTGTTGCCACGAGGCCCTTCCCAAGATGCAGAGCCGGGGGGGTGGCTACATCATCAACATCGGCTCCCTCGCCGGGGCAAATCCCCACCCGACGATGGCTGCATACAACGCTTCTAAGTTCGGCCTCCTCGGTTTTAGCGAGGCCCTGTTCCAGGAGGTCCGCTACGATGGCATCCGGGTGAGCCACATCATGCCCGGAAGTGTGGAGACGGACTTTTCTACCGGGAGAAAGGGGTGGGCCATTCTCCCCGAGCACATCGCTGATATGGTGATCACCCTGCTCAAATCCCCGCCTCGAACGATGGCCACCCGAATCGAGATGCGACCGACAAAGCCCCGGCGGGGGTGAGCAGGTCGGACGAAGCGAAGCACATGTAGAGACGAGGCTTCGGCCACCTCATGATTTTTCTGGAACAGGTGAGTTCCGACCTGGTGGTCGCCTGCTGGCTTAAAGCAGAGCTTTCCTCTCGCCGGTTTCGTCCCCGGATTGAAAAGGTCCTCAAGCAGCTCCATCTGCCCCTGCGTGCGATTGAGAAGCCGATCCTGACCAGCCGCCGGGAAAGTCTCCGGCGTCACAAGGCACTATCCCTTTACCGCAAAGACACCTGGGGTATCCTTCCTCTGGAAACTGAGTGGTGGCGGGCCGCGATCACCCCGCAGGAATTTCGAAGGCTCCGGGTCATCAACTATCCGACTTGGACGCTTCTCTCACGCGACACCGGGCGCCTGTCAGCGGCGGCGGCCGTCGTCGCCAGGGCCACCGTCCCCGCCAAGGCAAAGGGCCGCTGGGCCCTAGAGGCCCGTATGGTGATCACCCGTGTGCTCCAAATCCGAGAACGGGTAAAGATAGCAGAGATGCAGACCCAACTCATCTTGATGGGGCGTCCCGGGGGGAAAACCTGGACGATCCTCGAAGGGAATAAAAGGGCGACGGCCCTCTACATCCGGTGTTTTCTCACCCAAAGGGAGCCCTTTCTTCAAGCGACCCAGGTTCTCGTTGGTCTCACCGCCCAGCCGTGCTCGTGCCTCCGAGGCGCCTGAATTTCCCCCTTCCTAATCGGAGCCGTTGCCGCCAGCAAGGAGCGACCGCTCAACGGCAGCAAGATTCTGGGCCACCCCTGGCATGTTGGGGTTCACCGCTAGGGCCCTCCGGAAAAACTCTTGAGCCTTGTCGAGCTTCCTCAGGGCTAGGTAACACAGCCCCTCCCCACTCAAGGCCCCAAAGTGGTATGGGTTCCTGGCGACCGTGGCTTCACAGTCGTCGATCGCCTGCGTATACTCCCCCATCAGGTAATAGGAGGTTGCCCGCTTGTTATATCCCTCGGCAAACTCGGGGACCCTCTCGATCACCCGGGTAAACTTGGCGACCGCCTCCGCCCACGCCTTCCGGTCTAAGGCCTCGATCCCCTCCTGCAACAGGGCGTCCACCGCTGCCTCGCCGGATCGACACCAGATCTGCCAAAGGGAGTGCTCGGCGATGGTTCGAACGCCCCAGTCCTCATCCCGTAGGGCCTGAACCAGGGGCTCCTCTGCCCGAGCCCCGCCCATTGTCCCCAGAAGGTCGGCCGCCTGACGACGCGCCGTATCTTCCCCCTCCTGTAATTGCCTGATGGCGTCTTCTTCGCGCATTACACCCCCACAAACAGCAGTCAGCTGTCAGCAACTGACATGCTGGAATGCTTGGAGGCTAGGAGGCCCGGAGGCTTCTGGAACGGAAACGCTTATCCACCACCTTTTGCATCTTAACGTTCGAGTGTTCCAGCTTTCCAGCGTACTAGCGTGCTAGCCTTCCAGCTTTCTAGCCGTTGAGAGCCGATTGCCGACATCTGGCCTAGCCTTGGCGAATCTGCAGGGACAGGTGGGCAACGTGTCGGTACACTTCTTGAGCCCCATGCGCCTTCAACGCAGTCTCCGGAAACACATGGGCGATGCCAATGCAGTAAAAGCCCAGCTCCCGCGCCGCGGTGACATCTTCGGGGCTACCGGCGAGAACGAAGCTCTGGGCAGCAAAAACCTCAAGCGGCAGTCCGACCGATTCTCGACAGAGCGAGATCTGTCCCCTGCCTCGGGGAGCCCGCTCGGTCCCAATCACCTGTCTGAAGAGATTCGTGAGCTCCGCCTCTTCCAGTTTGCCCTCCGCAACCTGAGACTCTGTCTCGGAAAGGGCGAACAATTGTGCCTCTCGGGAGAGGAGAGTCTCCAAGAGTTCCCGGGCCCCTTCCGAAACCACCGGCCGTGACGCCGCCACAGTCGCCTGAAATGCGGTGGCCGCCTTGGTCGCCTCCTCAGGTGGACAGCCGTGCTGGGCGAGGAGGCGCACAAACTTTATCTCCAATGGGAGTGCCTCATGGGCCTGGTAGAAGAGGAGAGCTTCCTTCGCTGAGATATGATACCGGTGCTGCAGGAATCGGCCGAACTCCCGCCGATAGAGGATCCCCTGGTTGAAGATGACTCCCTCCAGATCCACCAGCCCGAACCGAAAATCGAGAATCCGCGTCCCCATCCTCCCTACATTACTGGGAGGTTCAGATGAGGTCAACTGCCATCATGCAGATGCTGGAAATGGGATCAAAAGGTGAAAGGGCCCCGCGGTCTCACGGGGCCCTTGGAAGGAGACGGCAACGAGCTATAGATCGAAGTACAGGACAAATTCGTAAGGGTGGGGCCGGAGCCGGACCGGGTCCACCTCCTTCGTCCGCTTGTACCAAAGCCAGGTCTCGATGACGTCTTCGGTGAAGACATCCCCCATCAGAAGGAATTCGTGATCCCGCTCGAGGGCATCGAGTGCCTCGCCTAAGGAGCCGGGGACCGCCGGGACCTCGGCCAGCTCCTCCGGCGGCAACTCGTAGATATCCTTGTCGAGGGGGGCCCCGGGATCGATCTTATTCAGGATCCCGTCGAGTCCGGCCATGAGCATCGCGGTCAACGCGAAGTAGCCATTACACGTGTTATCGGGGAAGCGGACTTCGATCCGTTTCGCTTTGGGACTCGGGCTGTACATCGGGATCCGCACGCCCGCTGACCGGTTCCGGCTGGAGTACGCGAGATTGACGGGGGCCTCGTAGCCCGGCACCAGCCGCTTATAGGAGTTGGTTGTCGGGGCCACCAACGCGCAAAGGGCTGCCGCATGATGAAGGATCCCTCCAATGTAGTAGAGCGCCAAGTCTGACAGCCCGGCATAGCCGTGGCCGGCGAAGAGGGGCTGGCCAGCTTTCCAGAGGCTCTGGTGGACGTGCATGCCCGAACCGTTCTCGCCGAAGAGCGGCTTTGGCATAAAGGTGACGGTCTTGCCATGCTTTCGCGCCACGTTCCTGATCACGTACTTGTACATCATGAGATTGTCGGCCATCCTGGTAAGGGGGGCAAAGCGCATATCGATCTCTGCCTGCCCCCCTGTGGCGACTTCGTGGTGTTGGGCCTCCACCTTGATCCCCAGCTCCTCCAAGATGAGAGCCATCTCGGTCCGGATGTCCATGAAGTGGTCGGTCGGGGGAACAGGAAAATATCCTTCCTTGTAACGGGACTTGTACCCGAGGTTGGGGTTTTCCGCCCGCCCCATGTTCCATTGCCCTTCGATGGAATCCACAAAGAAGTAGCCGCACTGCGTCTGAAAGTCGAACCGAACATCGTCAAAGATGAAGAACTCGGGTTCCGGCCCGAAATAGGCCGTATCGGCGATGCCGCTCGCCCTGAGGTACGCCTCGCCCTTCTCGGCGACGCTTCGGGGGTCCCGAGTGTACTGCTCCCGGGTGATCGGATCCAGGATGTTGCAGATCAGGCTGAGGGTAGGCACCTGGGTAAAGGGATCCATCACGGCCGTCTCTGGATCCGGGAGGACGACCATGTCGCTTGCGTGGATCGCTTGCCAGCCCCGGATGCTCGACCCATCAAACCCAACCCCCTCCTCAAAGGTGTCATCATCCAGGCTGCTCATGGGGATGGTGAAGTGTTGCCACATCCCCGGAAAATCCATGAATTTCAGATCCACCATCCTGGCCCCATGGTCTCGGGCAAATTTGACCACCTCTTTCGGTGTCATTCCCCCCCCCATTCTAATGACCGCGTTTTCGTTCATGGTGAATGGTTCATGGCCCATGGTTCATAGTTCATGGTGGAGGTCGGACTATAAGCCTTTGGACCCTGAACCCTCAACTCTGAACCCTGAACCGTCTGTGAACTCTGAACCCTGAACTATGAACCATCTAGACTAGATGGCTTCTTCCCCTCGCTCCCCCGTCCGAATCCGCACGGCTTCTTCACAAGAGAGGATGAAGATCTTCCCGTCACCGATCCGCCCCGTCTTCGCCGCTGCCTGAATGGTCTCTACCACCTGATCACATTTGCCATCCGCAACGACCACCTCTACTTTTACCTTGGGAAGAAAATCAATGGTATATTCCGCACCCCGGTAAAGCTCGGTGTGCCCCTTTTGTCGACCAAACCCTTTCACCTCGCTGATCGTGAGCCCCTGGATGCCGATCTCCGCCAGGGCATTCTTCACCTCGTCCAGCTTGAACGGCTTGATGATCGCCTCGATCTTCTTCATCGTCCACTCCCCAATTTTTCGAAATCTACCTCCCCCCGACAGACAGACGATCTGACCCCCTTCTCGACCTCAACAACGCCCTGGAGGGGAGCAAGCCCTATGCCAATCCTTTTTTCCATTCCCGGATCTCCCAACCCACGGAAAGTTCGTGAGAATAGGGGATCTACCGCTTTTCCCTTTCCCATCATCACCTCGTACTCATGCCTACGGATTAGGCAGATGTCTATGTCTTGCCCGTTTCGGGAGCAGGACTCCATTATAGCAGTCAGCCGTCAGCGGTCCGCTATCATAGTCATACGCTAGAAGGCTAGCCCTGAGCGACGCCCCGCAAACGCGGGGCGGAGTCGAAGCCCCTCGACGGGGCTCGGGGCCATGTGCTTGTCCAATGGCCGCTCGACAAACTCGGAACCTCGACCCTGGTTCCAACCGGTGGGGCAGATAATTCACTTCTATGTGAATAATCCGGGCTAGCCCGCGGGAAAGCTAGAAAGCTCCGACGCATTAAATGGCTTTAAATGGCTGCCAGTGTCCCTGCCCGTCTGACCGCGTCCCAGCCTCCTAGCGTCCTAGCTTGTCACAGCTGATTGCCGACTGCCCTGTGCTAACAGCTGATTTCGGACATCGGTCAACAGTCAGTAGTTAGCGCGGCATCCCGAAGGTATTGAGCTGCTTCTTCCGGGGGGGTGGGGTTGATGTAAAACCCGGTCCCCCACTCGAAGCCGGCTATCTGAATCAGCCTCGGGGTGATCTCGAGGTGCCAGTGGTAGTGGAGACGATCGCCCTCTCGGAAGGGGGAGGTGTGTATCACAAAGTTATAAGGGGGGCTTGCCAGGACCCGCTCTATCCGCTGGAGGGTCTCTCGGAGGATCCGGGCGAGACTCCCGTACTCCTCCTTCCGGGCATCCTCGAAGGAGGCATTGTGCATTCGGGGGAGGACCCAAGTCTCAAAGGGGAATCGCGAAGCGAAGGGCGCCAGGGCCACAAAATGATCGTTTGTCGAGACCACGCGCCTCTTGTGGGCGAGTTCCTGCTGGATCATGTCGCAGAAAACGCAACGCTCCTTGTAGTCGTAATACTGCCTGGCTCCATCCACCTCCTCCTGCACCCGTTTGGGGATAATGGGCGTCGCGATAAGCTGGGAATGGGGATGCTCGAGCGAAGCCCCCGCGGCCTCCCCGCGGTTCTTGAAGATCAAGACATACTGCAATCGGGGATCCTTCTTGAGCTCGAGGATGCGTTCCCGATAGGCCCATAGGACATCCTCGACCTGGTGCTGTGGCATGGTGGCCAGGGTCTGATCGTGGTGGGGGGTCTCGATGATTACCTCGTGGGCCCCGACGCCGGTCATCTTTTCGTACATCCCCTCCCCCTGCCGGCTGAGATCCCCCTCGATCACGAGGGCAGGGAACTTGTTGGCGACGACTCGGACGCGCCATCCCGGGGTGTTGGGCAGGCCACCCCCATTCCGATAGGCGATGATCTCTGGCGGGGTCTTCTCTTCGTTCCCCGGGCAAAAGGGACAGAATCCCGATTGCCGCGGCGGGGGCTCCCAGTTGAAATCGGATGGGCGCTTTCCTCGCTCCGTGGCGATGATTACCCACCGACTGGAAATCAGATCCTTCCTCAGTTCCGGCATCGATTCCCTGGTCCTTTTTTACTGAACCGCACCGAGTAGTGTCACTACTGCCTGCTGAACTTTCAGATTGGCCCCGTCGACCGTGGAGGTCAACGCATGCGTCACCCCGTCCCGCGCCCCCGCAACGATGGCCGCTCCAAGCATCGCCGCTTCATCCTCCGGGGTGTGCAGGAGGCGACGACCGGTAAGGGCCTGCAGGCAGGTCACCACGCCGTAGGCTCCCCAGTTGGAGATGGAACTCACCACGAGCACATCTGCCCGGATATCACAGCCGATACTCCCTCGACAGGGACATCGACATCGTGCGCTGCGAAGTTGGGGTCCGACGTGAGGACCGACGAGGAGCCCAAAGCCCACCTCGTTCCCCCGATCCCCAACCGCGACGGTGAGGATACCCCGATCCCGCGCGCCATCAAACAGCCCCCGGACAGATGCGTGACTTGCCGAGACGTCTCGGCCCCGCATATCGTGAATGACCCCCTTCGAATTAGGACCCAGCTTCTCCACACTGATCAAGGTCGTCGGTTGAAGCTCCTCTAACAGACGATATCCGGCGCCCTCCTGACCACAAGGAAAAGGGAGAAGAGAGCACTCCGCTCCTGTCACTTCCAGCACCGCCCGAAGCGGGTCCAGATTCCTCTCCTCCGAGATCACAACGGGTCGAGCCCCCAGGCCCAGATGCAGGGCCCGCGCCAGCACTGCTACTCCCAGGGGACCATCGGTCTCGCCACCGGGGAGTTCAGAGGCATCCCCTGCTCCGGTCAGGAGTAGGACGACATCCCCCGCCCTGACCACCTCCGCCAGCCGAGAGGCACCCAGAAAGGTGAGGGGCGCCTTCTGGAGGCGTCGCGCCGCCCGGTACAACCGTTGGACATCCCCCCCACGAGTCCCCCACGGGAGGAGACAGATCTGATCCACGGCTTCACCGACCCCCGCTGCGCCCCCCACGCCTTTTCCTCTCACCGCACGGTCACCCGAGCCCGGAGGTGATTGCTCACCTGTCCCCTCCCATCGATCACAAAAATCTCATAGACGCGGATGCCGCTGATCTCTTCCTCAGTTTTCTCGGGTTCCACCATGCTCCCTTCATACCCCCGCTTTTCGGAGCTGAGGAGCGAAAATCGACGTTTAATCCTGACGGTGATCCTCTCCTCCACGATCCCCTCTGTCTGCCCGAAATAGCGCCCGCGGCTGAGCACGATGGGCCGAAGCCCAGTCGTAAAGGTAAAGTCAGCCACCTCCCTTTTCAATCCAAGATAGACTTCCGTGATGTCCCCGTCTGGGTCTCGAAAATCGAAGCGCAGGGTTACCTGTCCCCCTTTTTCCACCATGTGCGGCTCGATCCGGAAATTGCTGATCCGCGGGACCCCCGGGCCAGGCGCAGAGGGGGCAAACTTCGCCCCGGCGCACCCACTGGAGAGTGCCGCGGCCATCACCCACCCCAGGATGGCCCGTTTTCTCTCTGAGTATCTCATCATAATACTCTCTGTCCCCTCATGGGCTCGCCTCTGTCGCCCCCCCGTGCCCACCTCCCCCGGGGGTTCGAACACTGATGATCTCTCCGGCATGGGCGTGGATCTGAAATTTGGAATCAAGGGACCGTTCCCCACTCGAGGTCACGAGGATGCTCTCTCCCCCCTGACCGGATGTTCCTCCCTGGAGCCCATAGGGTCTAAACCGTCTCCGGTCCGAGAGGAGACCGACCGCGGCGTCGGTGAGCAGCCGAATATCACGCCGGATTCCATCCCCCCCTCGATATTTCCCCTGTCCGCCCGATCCGCGGCGGATCTCATAGCGGAGAACTTGGAGGGGATAGGCGTGCTCCAAGGCCTCGATGGGGGTGTTCCGGGTGTTGGTCATATGGGTCTGTACCGCATCCATGCCGTCTCGTGTTGGCCGGGCCCCCATCCCTCCGGCGATGGTTTCATAATAGGCAAAATTCCGTCCGCGCTCAGGATCAAAGCCCCCGATCATCAGGTTGCTCATGGTCCCGGCACTCGCCGCGGGGATTCGATCGGGCAGGGCCTTGGCTAACGCCCCGAGGAGCACATCAACAATCCGCTGAGACATCTCTACATTCCCACCAGCCACGGCCGCAGGAGGCATCGCGTTGACGACCGTCCCCTCTGGAGCGATGACAGTCAGGGGGATCATGCATCCCGCATTGGAGGGAATTTCAAAGTCGACGAGACAGCGAAAGACATAGAAGACGGCTGAGAGGGTCACGGCGTACACGGCGTTGATACTGCCAGCCACCTGCGGGGATGTCCCTGTAAAGTCGGTGACGGCTTGATCCCCGCTGACGGTCACGGCCACGGTGATCCGAATGGGCTCGGTCGTAATGCCGTCATCGTCCAGGTAATCTTCGAACGGATAACAGCCATCCGGGATCCGCCGGATGGCCTCTCGGGTCATCCGCTCGGCGTACGTCTTGAGTTCCGCCATATAGTGGAGCGTCTCTTCTGCCCCGTAGCGAGCGACGATCTCGAGGAGCCGCCTCCGCCCCGTCTCGTTCGCCGCCAGCTGGGCCTCTAAATCCCCCTCCCGCTCCACGGGGGTCCGGACATTGGCCAGGAGGAGATCGAAAATGTCCCGATTCAGAATCCCTTCCCGCACCAGCATCACCGGTGGAATCCGAATCCCCTCCTGAAAGATCTCCGTGGCCACCGCCATGGAGCCTGGGGCCATCCCCCCCACGTCAGCGTGATGGGCCCGGTTCGCGACAAAGAAGAGGGGGGAAGGGTTTTCATCCCCGAAGACAGGGGAAATAAGGGTCATGTCGGGAAGATGGGTACCTCCGCGGTACGGATCGTTCAGGACTATGGTATCTCCGGGGCCGACGCGCCTCCCCCCTATCGCGCTCGTCACGGCTAAGGGCATGGAGCCGAGATGAACGGGGATATGGGCCGCCTGGGCGACCATCTCGCCCCTCCCGTCGAAGACGGCGCACGAGTAATCGCGCCGCTCCTTGATATTGGGGGAATGTCCGGTCCGACAGAGAGCAACCCCCATCTCTTCGGCAACCGAGGCGAAAAGATTCTTGAAGACCTCGAGCTTGATGGGATCGTATCCTCGTTTCATCGTAACTCCTCTAAGGCTGCAGCCTTGTGAGGAGAAGATTGCCCCGCCCGTCCACGCTCCCCTCCCAGCCCGGTGGAATGAGGGTGGTCGCGCTCATCTCCACGACCAGGGCCGGCCCACCGATCCGGTTGGCCGCCTGCAAGGCCTCTCGGTCGAAGACAGGGGCCGAAACCCATCCGTCCTCGAAAAAGATTCTCCTTTCGCCGACGCAGGCCGCTCCAGAATCCGCCGTTCCCTCCTCCACATTGGCCAGGGGCGGCTTCTCCGTCCCACCCTTCACTCGAAGCCTGACCGTCACAATCTCGGTCTCCCGGATCGGATTGGCGTACCCATAACTTCTCCGGTGCAGATCGTGAAACCGAGACACGAAATCCTTGCCAAAGGGGACGCGAATCTCATAGGACTGGCCAAGGTAGCGCATGTCCAGGGAGGCCTCCGTCGTGATCGACTCCTCGGCAACTCCCTCGTCCTTCATCTCGTGCAGCCCTTGTTTCTTCAGGAGACTCACGTGCGCCTCGAGCTCCTCGAAGGGGGGGGTGGCGGTACCGCTCAAGAGCGTCTTGGCGTAATCCTTGACGACATCAGCCACCAACATCCCATACGCCGACAACAGCCCCGCATGCAGCGGAACCAGCACCCACGGGATCGAGAGGGACTCAGCCAGGGCGCAGGCATGTAGTCCTCCCGCCCCGCCGAATGAGACGAGACAGAACTCCTGGGGATCATACCCCCGCTCCACGGAAATGACGCGGATGGCCTTTTCCATCACGGCATTGGCCACCGTGACAACCCCTTCCGCCAGGCGCAGACGCTCCAGGTTCACTTGTCGGGCGAAGGCCTCGATCGCCGCCTCGGCGCGCTCCACCTCGAGCCGCATCTTCCCGCCGAGAAAGCGGTCCGGGTCCAGTCGTCCCAGGGTCAGATGCGCATCGGTGACAGTGAGTTTCTCTCCACGACCATAGCAAACCGGTCCGGGATCGGCCCCGGCGCTCTCAGGCCCCACGCGCAGGGCACCCCCTTCATCGATCCAGACCAACGATCCGCCGCCCGATCCCACGGTATGGATGTCGAGGAATGGAAGGCGAAGTGGCAGGTCCCCTATAACGGCCTCTGTGGTGATGCCAAGCTCGCCATCGACGAGAGAGACATCGGTGGAGGTCCCACCCATGTCGAATGTGATCACTTTGACAAAACCGGCCTCCCTCGCAATGGACGTGGCACCCACCACGCCCCCTGCAGGACCCGAGAGGATGGTCCGAACCGCTTCCTGGCGGGCCGTGGCCGCGGAGATGCTCCCGCCATTAGACTGCATGATCCTGAGACGTTCCTTCCCGACCTCGCCCTCGAGCCGGCTCAGATAGCGATCCATCAACGGCGAGACGTAGGCGTTCACCACGGTGGTCGTGCACCGCTCGTACTCTCGATACTCTGGAAGGATCCGATGAGAGGCGGAGACCGGAATCCCGAGTTGCAAGGCCCGATGAAGGATCCGGGCCTCATGACTCGGGTTCGCATAGGAAAACAGAAGGCAGATGGCAATCGACTCGACCCCCTCCGCGGCCAGGTGGTTCAGGATGGGACTGAGGCTCTCGTCCTCGAGGGGCTCCAGGACCCTTCCCCGGCAGTCCACCCGCTCCCGGATGCCGAAGCGGAGTGACCCAGGCACCAGGACGGGAGGCCGATCGACCATCAAATCGTAAAGGCGCAGGCGATCCTGGCGGCCGATTTCCAACACATCTTCGAATCCGGCAGTGGTGATCAGGGCAACCCTCGCCCCCTTCCGCTCGAGCAGCGCGTTGGTCGCCACGGTGGAGCCATGGACCATCTGATATCCCTCTTCATCCCAGACCTCGTCCGCAAGCCCCTCAAGCACGCCCCGGGCCGGGTCGAGAGGGGTCGAAAGGACTTTCCGGGTCCACAGTCTCCCCCCGGCCACAAACACCAGGTCGGTGAAGGTGCCCCCGACGTCCACGCCGACATTCGTCATGCGCGTACCTCACGATCCGGATATGGGGTCTACCCTACAGCCCATTCAGTCCGTTTCCTACAAGAAAGTATACCCTAGCAGTGCGGATATGGTCTAGTGCCGCACCAACTATTTCTGGCTAACATTCCGCTCTGGTGCGACACTTCCGCTAGGGGGGCAGGCCCCCCTTCGGCGCTCGGCTGTGCCCTCGCTGAGCACCCCCCAGGCGTAGGGGAGGCTCTCCCCTACCACCCCTCAGTGCCCCTGGTTGTATGTTGCGAATCTTAGGAGAAGCGAGTTGGAGGGGCACTAGTGCCGCACCAACTATTTCTTGCTAACATTCCCCTCTGGTGCGGCACTTCCGCTAGGGGGGCACCCCCCCTTCGGCGCTSRRCTCNCGCCTCGCTGAGCACTCTCGCTTCAAGAGATCCAAGTGCTGAAGGAACTATTTTGCAAATCAGGCCCAGCAGCTTTATCCTCTGTAAAAGCGTTACGGGGTAATCCCGCGCAGACCAGCTTTCTCAATCTCTCCCCTTGGCTGTCCGAAGGGTGGGGTTTTTCTGAACATGCCGGACAAGATTATTTCCCCAGCTGGAGGTTTCCCATGAAAATCACGGGAGTCGATTGTTTCATCCTGGACAAGCAATTCCCCTTCGTTAAAGTGCACACAGATGAGGGGATAACCGGCATCGGCGAAATCTTTCGGCGCAACGCCCCAATCTATAAAGCTGCGGTGGACAGTGTGCTGGCTCCCAGCCTTATCGGCAAAGACCCGTTGAACACGGAAGC
>LXTG01000066.1 GCA_001643535.1 candidate division NC10 bacterium SPGG6
TATAGGTCGAAATGTTCGGCTGAATAAATTCACCCTACGCGGTATGGCAATGGCCGAAGGCATGTGGCTCAACGACCGCAACGCCGTGCCCGGCCTCTCCAATGTCAACCCACTGCAACAGCCCAGGCCCAAAGCCCCCAAGCCCACCGTGGCCAAGCCCAAGCAGCCGCAGGGCTTCCCTTTGCGGCAAGCGGCCGTACTGCTCCGCGATCCCGTCCTCGTGTTGCTAGGGCTCGCGCTGTTCTTCGAGAGCGGCATGGAGATCACGGTCGGCGGTTGGACCGCGACTTATATGAGCCAGGAGCTGGGGCTTTCGCCGGAGCGGGCGCTGTACCTGCTTTCGCTCTACTGGCTGGGCATGACCGGAGCGCGATTGGTGTCGGGGTGGCTGCTCAAGCGCGTGTCAACGGTGGCAGTGCTACTGTCATCGCTGGGTGTCGCTTTCGCCGGCGCGCTGATCCTGATCGGCGCCCGGACGAMGGCCTCGGCCGCGGCMCGGTTGGGAAATTCGATCACCACGATGCGGGCGGGTCTCCTCCGAGCCCTCCACGCCCGAAGCTACCGGGATGACCCAACCCGGATCTTCCGAGGAGCCCGGTACGGCGCCCGGTATCGCCTCCGCTTTAGCCCACGGGACCGAAGCCTGATCCGAAACGCCCTGTCGGAAAAGGTGTTGCGGCGGCTCTCCGGGGATCGATTGTTTCACGAGCTGAAGTTGCTTTTAGGCGAGCCCACGCCCGAGGCGGCCTTGAAGATTCTTCAGGACCTGGGAGTGCTGAGGGCCCTCGATTCTGCCCTGGCCCTTAACCAGAGTGCGGTGACCCAGATGAGGAGCGTTCGCCGGGCCTGGCAGCGTTATGACCGCCTGGGGACCTCGTCGAAGCCTCCCTTGTGGCGACTCTACCTTCTGATCCTTCTCCAGTCCGTCCGTGGCGGGGTTCGCCGTCGGGTCGGGGGGCATTTTGGGCTGAAGGGACCACCGCTGGACGCGTTGGTGAGGGAGCTCAGAGACCTCGCGCTCCTTCAGGAACAACTGGAGGCAAGGTCCCTTCGAGCCAGTCGCCTTCGACATCTCCTGGATCGCGCTTCGCAAGATCTCTGCATCCTTCTCTGGGCCTCAAGGGCAAGACGGGTAAGGCAGAGGGTCGAGCGCTATCTCACGCGTCTGGTCTCCGTGAAGCCGGCGCTGACCGGACAGGACCTCAGACAGTTAGGTTTCCCTCCAGGCCCCACCTACCGTCGGATCCTGGATCTATTGCTCGAAGGACGTCTGGAAGGGCGCCTCAAGAGTCGCGACGAGGAGATGACCTTCCTCCGGCAGCGCTTCGCCCGGCCTCGTTGAGCCGCTGGGACACCTTCGGCCGGCTTGCCCACGCAAGATCGCYCGGCTCCAAATGAGGCTGGACCGGTATGGCTTCGACCGATTGACAAAGGAGTGTCYCTTTGGTAGCGTRCTCCTAATCTTCCATGATGCATCCGAGGAACATGGAAATATTCTCGCCMTCTTCGACCTGATTCCCRTCCCTCCCCTCGACGGGGGCCGGATGCTGTCCGRTCTTTTGGGACCCATRSAKMSRMWGASCWRTYNCMGSAKGRANGCCKWGNCSGRKYNNTCNTNTGCYNGTCNTKCTGNNCTTKAMRGGGATGGCGGGACGGGTGATCTGGCCAGTGATCTCCATGGTGGAGGTATTACTCCTGTAACGCGTGTGGCTTCCGGGGGGGGCGGATGAAGGAGGGACGGGTCCTGAGTGGCATGCGGCCTACGGGTCGGCTTCATCTGGGCCACCTCTTTGGGGCCCTTGAAAACTGGAGGCGGCTCCAGGCCGAGTATCACTGCTACTTTTTTGTCGCCGACTGGCACGCCCTGACTTCCGATTATGCCGATCCGAGCCATCTCCGGGAATACACCCGGGAGATCGTCCTCGACTGGTTGAGCGCGGGTATCGATCCCGAGAAAGCGGTCCTGTTCATTCAGTCCCGCCTCCCGGAACATGCGGAGCTTCACCTCCTCCTCTCCATGATCACCCCCCTCCCGTGGTTGGAGCGGAACCCCACCTATAAGGAGCAGCTTCAGGAGGTGACCAACAAGGACCTCAGCACCTTCGGGTTCCTGGGCTATCCGGTACTGCAGGCAGCAGACATCTTGATCTATCAGGCCAACTTCGTCCCGGTGGGGGTGGATCAGCTTCCTCACATCGAACTCACGCGCGAGATCGCCCGGCGGTTCAATCACCTCTACAAGACGGTCTTCACCATACCGGAGTCGATGCTGACTGAGTTCCCGAAGATCCCGGGGACCGATGGCCGCAAGATGTCCAAGAGTTACAATAACTGCATCTACCTGTCGGATTCCCCGGAGACGGTTGAGCAAAAAGTGAAGCCGATGGTCACCGACCCGGCCCGGGTCCGTCGGACCGATCCTGGCAATCCTGACGTCTGCCCGGTCTATGACCTGCATAAGATCTTTACTCCGAAGGACGAGCGGGAAAGCTATGTGGTGCCGGGGTGTCGGACAGCGGCTATCGGCTGTCTCGACTGCAAGGCTGTGCTGCTCAAGCACTTGCTCCCAGTCCTCTCCCCCATCTATGAGCGACGGGCGAAGCTCGCCGGGCAGGCAGGACAGGTAGAGGAGATTCTCGCGGCAGGGACAGAGCGTGCCCGGAAGGTGGCCCGGGAGACGCTAAACGCGGCCAAGGAGGCGATGGAGATCCGAGACCCGTCGGGCCCACTTCAAGCTTAAAAGGTTCCGATCTTCGTGCACCATAGGAGCTGCGGACGCTTGGCGCATAGGCCTTGACGGACGCTACATATTGGGGTAGATTAGCGCTACATCACCAACTTCTTGTAAAGGAGAGGTGCGATGTTACACGGGTCGTTGGAAGAGGGGCTCACCTTCGACGACGTCCTGCTCCTTCCAGCCAAATCGGAGGTCCATCCGCGAGAGGTAGACGTCTCCGCACGGCTCACTAGGCGAATCCGAATCAATGTCCCCCTGGTCTCTGCAGCCATGGACACAGTGACCGAGGCGCGATTGGCTATTTCCCTGGCCCGGGAGGGAGGGATTGGGATCCTCCATCGGGCCTTCTCTGGGGAAAGGCAAGCGGCGGAGGTGGATAAGGTGAAGAAGTCCGAGAGCGGGATGATCGTGGACCCGATCACCGTCCGCCCTACCCAGAAGATCCACGAGGCGCTCGAGATCATGGAGCGATATCGAATCTCCGGGGTTCCGGTGACTGATGAGGAAGGAAGGCTGGAGGGGATCCTGACCAACCGGGACCTCAGGTTTGAGACGAAGCTCGACCTTCCCATCTCGGCGGTGATGACCAGAGACCGCCTCATCACCGCACCTGTCGGGACCTCTCTGGAAGAGGCGAAAGAAGTTCTCCACCAGAACCGGATTGAGAAGCTCCCGGTGGTGGACGAGGACTTCAGGCTCAGGGGACTCATTACCATCAAGGATATCGAAAAGCGCCGGAAGCACCCCAGTGCCTGCAAAGACTCGCTGGGGCGGCTCCGGGTAGGAGCAGCGGTGGGGGTCGAGGAAGATGCCGAGGTACGGGTCCCCCTCCTCCTGAAGGCAGGCGTAGACGTGATCGTGGTGGACACGGCCCATGGCCACTCTCAGGCAGTGATCGAGACGGTCCGCTGGATCAAGCGGACTCACCCGCAGGCTGAGGTAATTGCCGGCAACGTGGCCACCGCCCAAGGGGCAGAGGATCTGATCCAGGCTGGGGTTGACGGGATCAAGGTCGGGATTGGTCCCGGTTCGATCTGTACCACGCGGGTGGTGGCAGGCGCGGGGGTCCCTCAGGTCACCGGCATCGCTACATGCGCTGCGGTTACCGATCGGCACGGGATTCCCATCATCTCGGACGGCGGGGTGAAGTACTCGGGAGATATTACGAAGGCCGTCGCCGCCGGGGCCGATGCGGTGATGATCGGGGGCCTCTTCGCCGGGACGGAAGAGAGTCCGGGAGAAACCGTGATCTATCAGGGACGGAGCTACAAGGTGTACCGTGGGATGGGATCGCTGGGGGCGATGCAACGCGGAGGACGAGACCGTTACTTCCAAGAGCAGGAAATCGAGGAAGGGAAGCTGGTCCCTGAGGGGATCGAGGGGCGGGTTCCCTACCGCGGGACGTTAGCCGCGAATGTCTTCCAGATGGTTGGAGGGCTGAAGGCCGGAATGGGGTATTGTGGTTGCCGCAGCGTTGAGGAGCTCCGGCAGAATGGCCGCTTCATCAAGATTACAAACGCCGGCCTTCGGGAGTCGCACGTCCACGATGTGATCATCACCAAGGAAGCGCCCAACTATCGCATGGAGAGCTGAGAGCCCACACCGAAGTCGTAAGGCCGGACACGTTTCCTTAACTCTTCACCTTCACCCCTCACCTATCAGCTCGCGACTCCATGACGGACACAATCCTCATCCTTGATTTTGGCTCGCAAACTACGCAGCTCATCGCCCGGCGGGTCCGGGAGTGCCGGGTCTACTGCGAGATCCTTCCGTGTCACAGTCCGATTCAGGTGATCCGACAGCTTAATCCGAGGGGGATCATCCTGTCCGGGGGTCCTGCCAGTGTGTATGATCGGGATGCCCCACTCCTCGATCAGGCGGTGCTGGCCCTCGACCGGCCTGTCCTCGGGATCTGCTACGGAATGCAGGTGTTGACCCACCTGCTGGGTGGAAAGGTCGCCGCGGCGCAGGAGAGGGAGTACGGCAAGGCCGGGCTTCGCATTGACGACCCCTCGGATCTCCTCGCGGGACTCGGGACGGAGACGATTGCCTGGATGAGCCACGGGGACAAGGTCCTCTCTCTTCCTTCCGAATGGACTGCCATCGCCCATACGGAGAACGCACCCTATGCCGCCATGCGGCACGTGAAGCGCCCTCTGTACGCCGTCCAGTTTCATCCGGAGGTGATTCATACGCCGATGGGGCGGCAGATCCTTGAAAACTTTCTCTTGAGGGTCTGCGGCTGTTCGCCGACATGGACCATGCGGTCCTTCATCGAGAAATCGGTCGAGGAGATTCGGGAGACGGTGGGGACGGAGCGGGTCCTGTGCGCGTTGAGTGGGGGAGTGGACTCCTCCGTCACCGCGCGGTTGGTCCACGAAGCCATCGGGGATCGTCTGATCTGTGTCTTTGTTGATAACGGGCTCCTCCGCAGAGGAGAGACTGAATCGGTGGTGCAGACGTTCCGAGAGGATCTCAAGCTCAAGGTCATCGCGGTGGACGCCTCGGATCGCTTCCTTCATGCCCTCAAAGGCGTGACGGACCCTGAGGAGAAGCGGAAGATCATCGGTGCCGAGTTTATCGGGGTCTTTGAGGAGGAGGCGAAGAAGCTGGGCCGGTTCGTGTTTCTGGCGCAGGGAACCCTTTATCCGGATGTGATCGAGAGCCAGCAGGTCCGAGGGCCTTCCGCCACCATCAAGACCCACCATAACGTCGGTGGCCTCCCCAGCACCATGGAGTTTCGTCTCCTCGAACCGCTCCGGGACCTGTTCAAGGATGAAGTGCGGGAGGTTGGGGGGGACCTCGATATTCCGGAGACCATCCTCCGGCGGCATCCATTCCCAGGTCCGGGCCTCGCAGTCCGCGTCCTCGGGGAGGTGACAAAAGCGCGGTTGGATATCCTCCGGGCGGCGGACGCCATTGTGGAGGAAGAATTCAAGCGCACGGGACTCTACCAAGGCCTCTGGCAGGGCTTTGCCGTCCTCCTTCCGGTCAAGAGTGTTGGGGTCATGGGCGATGCTCGGACCTATGAGAATGTGGTGGGCCTCCGGGCTGTTGTATCCGAGGACGGCATGACCGCCGACTGGGCCAGGATTCCTCACGAGGTGCTCGGCCTCATCTCTAACCGCATTATCAACGAGGTCAAGGGCGTCAACCGGGTTGTGTACGATATTTCCTCGAAGCCACCCAGCACCATCGAATGGGAGTAGCTGACCCCGTTCTTACCGGATCGCAGGCGGCCTTATCAGGGAGGATTCGTGATGCTGCACGCGGGCTTTGTGCATTTGCATGTCCACAGCCAGTATAGCTTGCTGGATGGGGCGTGCCATCTCGAGAGGCTAGTGGGGAAGGCGAAAGAATTCAAGATGCCCGCCCTGGCCATTACCGATCACGGCAATCTCTTCGGAGCCATTGATTTTTATCGCCTGGCCCAAAAGGAAGGGATCAAGCCGATCATCGGGTGTGAGGTCTATGTGGCCCCCGGGTCCCGCCTGGAGCGGTTTCCCCAGGATGGACACTACGAAGGAACGAACCACCTGACCCTCCTGGTAAAAGACCGGAGCGGCTACAAAAATCTAATCAAGCTGGTGACGGCAGGCTATCTGGAAGGCTTCTATTACAAGCCCCGAATTGATAAGGAACTCTTATCCCAGCACTGCGAGGGGCTCTTGGCCCTCTCTGGCTGTCTCAATAGTGAGGTGTGTCGACTGCTGGCGCAAGGGGAAGAAGGAAAGGCCCTGGAGGTGGCGGCCTGGTACCGGGATCTGTTTGGCCCGGAGAATTACTTTTTGGAACTCCAGTCTCATGGGATCGAGCCCCAGCGAGCGGTCAATCAGAGTCTTCTTCTGATGGCGAAGAAATTAGGACTTTCCCTGGTCGCCACCAACGATGTCCACTATCTGAATGCCGGAGATCACAAGGCTCATGACGCCCTGCTCTGCATTCAGACCGGCAAGGCAATGGCCGAGAGGGATCGGCTGCGCTTCTCCGCAGATCAATTCTACTTCAAAAGCCCTGAGGAGATGCGGAATCTCTTTCTGGAAATTCCGGAAGCGTTGGTCAATACGTTGGCCATTGCCGAGCGGTGCAACCTCCAGCTGGAGTTCGACAAGATTCACCTGCCGCGATATCAGGTTCCCCCAGGGGACACCCTGGACAGTTATCTGGGCAAGATCAGTCGGCAAGGCCTCAAGGAACGGTACGGGGAGATCGCGGAGGAGACGCAGGGCCGTCTTGACCGAGAGCTGCAAGCGATTGAGAGGATTGGCTTCGCCGGATACTTCTTGATCGTCTGGGACTTCATCCGTTTCGCCAAAGAGCGGGGGATTGCGGTCGGCCCAGGTCGGGGTTCGGCCGCCGGGAGCCTGGTGTCCTATGCCCTCGGGATCACCAATATCGACCCGTTACGCTACGGCCTCCTCTTCGAGCGATTCCTGAATCCTGAGCGCATCTCGCCCCCCGACATGGATATCGACTTTGCCGACGATCGCCGTGACGAGGTGATCGAGTATGTCGCCCAGAAATATGGAAAGGAAAACGTGTCGCAGATCATTACATTCGGGACCTTGGGGGCCAAGGCGGTGATCCGGGATGTCGGACGTGTCCTGGGGATGCCCTATGGCGAAGTGGACAAGATTGCAAAGATGATCCCCAATATCCTCAACATCAGTTTGGACGAGGCCGTTGCCCAGAGCCCTCCCCTCAGAGAGTCCGTGCAGTCTGTGCCTGAGATCGGGGAGCTCTGGCAAATTGCCAGATCGCTGGAGGGACTGACCCGCCATGCATCGACCCACGCCGCCGGGGTGGTGATTTCGGGAGACCCCCTCATCGAGCATGTCCCCCTCTACCGGGGGGCCAAGGGGGAGATCACGACCCAGTATGCCATGGGGGCCATTGAGAAGATCGGTCTCCTCAAGATGGACTTTCTTGGCCTCCGGACACTGACGGTAATCGCCAATACCTTGAAGCTCATCAAAGAGACCCGCGGGGTCGAGCTTCAGGCGGACGAAATCCCCTTCGACGACCCGAGGACCTTCCAGCTCCTCTCAGAGGCAAGGACCGCTGGGGTCTTCCAGTTAGAGTCTTCGGGGATGCGGGATCTCCTGAGACGGCTGAAACCAGAACGCCTGGAAGATGTGATTGCCCTCGTGGCGCTGTACCGGCCGGGCCCCATGGAGATGATCCCCGACTTCATCAACCGACGCCATGGTCGCGTGAAGATCACCTACGCCCACCCCCTGATGGAGAAATATCTCAAAGAGACTTACGGGGTCATGGTCTACCAGGAACAGGTGATGCAGATTGCCAGCGAGATGGCCGGGTTCACCATGGGAGAGGCGGATATCCTGCGCCGCGCCATGGGAAAGAAGAACCTTGATCTCATGGCACGGCAGCGGGAGAAGTTTGTGGCGGGGGCGGTCGCCCGGCATGTGCCGAGGGCAAAGGCCGAAAAGATCTTTGATCTCATGGCTCAGTTTGCCGGGTACGGCTTCAACAAATCCCATGCCGCTGCCTATGCGGTGCTGGCCTATCAGACCGCCTATCTCAAGTCCAGCTATCCGGTGGAGTTCATGGCGGCCCTCCTCACGTCGGAGATGGGGAATACGGACAAAACCGTGAAGTATATTGAAGAGTGCCGGCAGACGGGGATCGAGATTCTGCCGCCAGACGTGAACGAATCGGTAAACACCTTCCGAGCGGTGAAGGACAAACTTCGCTTTGGACTGGCGGCGGTAAAGAATTTGGGTGAGACAGCCATCCAATCAATCCTGGATGCCCGCCTCACTGGAGGGAAGTTTACCAGCCTCCATGACTTCTCCGAGCGGGTTGATCTTCGGCTTGTGAATAAACGGGTGGTCGAGAGCCTGATCAAGTGTGGGGCGTTTGACTCCTTGGGCTACCGCCGATCCCAACTCATGGCGACGGTAGATCAGGCCATGGACGCAGCCTCGGCCCTTCTCCGGGATCGGGCGAAGGGACAGGTCTCCCTCTTGGAGATGCTGGGGGGAACGGCCTCTCAGGCGAAGTCATATGAGATGCACGACATTCCGGAGTGGTCTCATGCCCAGCGCCTCACCGCCGAGCGAGAGATCCTCGGCTTCTACGTCACCGGCCACCCCCTGAGCGAATACGAAGCCCTTCGCAAGCGGTATGCCACGACCACCACCGATGAGCTCTCCGGCCTGCGGGACAAGGAGACGGTCAGCCTGTTTGGCATCGTCACCGCCGTGAAAGAGATCTCTACCAAGAACGGCGACCGGATGGCCTTTGTCACCCTCGAAGACCTACGGGGCTCTGTGGAATTGATTGCCTTTCCCGACCTGTACAAGAGCAAGATGCTCTACCTGATCAAGGATAGTCCGGTTCTGGTGAGGGGGCAGGTCGACATCGGCGAAGAAGTGATAAAGCTCCTCCTTACGGATGTCCAGCCTCTGAGCGATCTCGAAGGAAAACCGGAAGGGGAGCTAGAGATTGTCCTGCCAATAGAGGCCCTGTCGGGGGAGGTGCTTCGACAGATCCGCACGGCCGCCGCGAACTTCAGAGGACCCATCCCCCTTCGTCTCCGTTTACACCTCGATCAAGAGACGGCCGTGGTGATTGAGGCCGGAGAGGGCCTCCGTGTGAGGCCGGCGCCAGAGTTCATCTCTGAGGTGGAAAAAATCGCGGGCTCCGGGTCAGTGGTAGTCACACGGTAGAGATTGAGCCGTGGCCCCAGCCCACGATATCGTGGAATGTGAGAAATCTCTGATTGCTATTGTTTACCCGCCTTGAACCGGTCCTTGAGCCGGCCCATCACCTGGGGCAAGGTGGTGTACTCCATTTCTTCGAGGGGGAGGCGGTGGGGCTGGAACGGTCCGTGCCGCCGCATATACTCCGCCACCTCACTGGCCTTTCGGCGGATCTCATCGAAGGAGGGATCATCGAAGAGGTCCACCGGCCCGACCAGCTGTCCGTCAGCCAGCTGGAAGCCGGCCGCCACCACACGCGGCGGCCCATCGAAGCGAGTCGGGTTGGCCTCGTGGAAAGCACAGGGCATGAGCGGCCCACAGTGGGACCCTCGCATCCAGCCTTCGACGAGGTGCGGAAACGAAAAGCCCTCGATCACCTCACCGACGGCAGGGAACCCGGCCTGGCACCGGACCACCATCACCGGGTCATCTTTCCCGACGTATTTGCCCGCGATCAAGCTGAGCTTCTGGGTAGAAGCTACTGCGGCGATTTGCCCGTCGGTGCGCCGATGCACCTCGGTGACCATGTACTGATTGGAGGCCCCCAGAAAGATGAGGAGATCGTATAACTCCTCGGGGCAGCTCAACTTGATGGTGGCATCCTTCTTGGCGTCCAAGACCGTGAACTGGAATCCCTCGTGCATCTTGGGATCAATGATGAGCCCGGCGGAGGTGAAAGGGTCGGCAAATATCCGGTAGAGGGGAAAGTTCCAAGCCCCCGGCGAGCATTTGTCCGCCATGAAGACCACGATGGGCTCACTGGTCCGCTCCACGAACTCCATCTCTGCGACTCCCGGCCCCAATCCCCTGACGTTGCCCGAAAAGGCGTCGGAGAGGAGGTCCTGGCCAGCCCCGTATAGATGAAGCCTCTTGGCCACGGCCGTGCAGGCCATGAAGGTATCCCACGTTAGGCGATGGATCACCTCGGCGTCGACCCCGTGGTGGTGGGTGATGATGAGGTCAATGTCATCCCCACAGCGGGCCACATGATAATCGATGATTATCTTCTTGTTCTTGGCAGCCTCGAGCGACTCGCCGGCCTGCTGGAGGAGATCAGGGTGGACCCGGTTGTGGCCGGTGTAGCTGCCGACATCAGCTTTGATGACGCTCAGGGTGACCTTTTTGCTGGGCATGACCGCATCCCTCCTTTCCAGAGCCGCACTTCTGTCTGGACCACGTCACTGGTAGAGACAGTGAAAACCTGCGAGGGGCTCTTCTCTTGCGCCGGAAGACGTGTATCATAGCCGGAAACGATTCTCAGGTAAAGGGGGAAAGAGCTTTCCGGCTCGCTTGCTATTGACGAGTTATGATGGAAATGGGGACCTGGAGGAGAGGAGAGGGGGAGACAAATTGGGCTACTGAGTCGGGGGGGAGGACTCGGAGAAGGTCGGGACGGATGCCTCCTCACTGAGGTTACCAACAAGACTGCCGATCGCAACAGCATCTGCTGGGGTGAGATCAACGAACCGCACTCCCATCCCGCATATGGCCCTCGGCTCTGTATCCTCCCCGGACACCCACGCGACCCGCGCACGGACCGAAAGTGGATCGGATAGGCTCGGCAGCGTGAAGTCGAGCACGATCTCCGTCTCTGGCGCGGCCGGATGATCGGTGACAATGAACATTCCACCCAGGCTCAGGTTGAGGCACGTCCCGTGCCCCGTCGTCCCCCCCTGCGTGTACTCGACCTCGAATTGGACCGGGGCCCGAACATGGGCTCGTTTCTTGGGCTGAGAGACCCATTGCCGTACCACGGATGGATCGACCGGTTCCTCGAAGGCCACGCCGTGGGGAAATCTGGTCCCCAGGAGGGTCGGTATACCTTCGCTAACTGATACGACGTGTCCTGGCAGGGGATCACTCGCAGAGATGCAGACTGATAGCATTGTGTTGACTGGCAGGGCTTCGGGGAGCAGGATTTCGAGGCCGCCAGCGTTCACATTCCGGGTAATCCCGCGGAGCGGTCGCGGCTCGGTTTCCTCGGGTGTGAGGGCCGTGCACTGAGCGGGCAGGTAGCGGGTAAAGCGTAGGTAGCGGCGCATTAATATGTTTGGATCCGTAGCCATGCCCTCACCTCCAGCACGAGTCGCAGTGAGGTGAACCGAGCAAGAACCATGCCATCACAGGCCATCGAGAGCCAACCCGTCGAAAAGCGGGGGTGCCTTCAACGCCCCCTTCTCGAGTCACGCGTTAAATCGATCTTCTGTTAAGGTCACGATTTCTTCGCTCCATGTTCCCAACCCTCCGCTGATCCGGTGAGGCACTGCCCCATTCGTTGCTTGACTTCTCTGGGGGACCTCTTCTATACTTTTCTCTCGTTCTAAGTAGTGAAGGAACCAAGCCTTTTTGGTCCCTGGGAGCTTTTGGATGGACCGGAATCTGGCCCTAGAGGTGGTTCGGGTGACTGAAGCCGCCGCGCTCTCCTCCGCGCGATGGATGGGGCGGGGCAATGAGCAGCTTGCGGAGCAGACCGCTCTGGATGCGATGCGCCGGGCCTTTGATGTGGTTAACTTCGCCGGGACCGTAGTGATCGGCCGGGGCG
>LXTG01000026.1 GCA_001643535.1 candidate division NC10 bacterium SPGG6
GGCATGCCGATCCACAGCATACCCAGGACGAGCGCGAAAAGAAGGGCGAATGTCTTCAGGAATCCCCGTTGTGCTGGCATGGTCCTCCTCCTTTCTCAGTTGGTCGTCGCCACCTATGACGGATTGAACTTGGCCTTTTAAAAAGCAAAACATCCTCCGGGCCGTGCTCCGCCCGAGAGGGCGTCTGATTCTTTGGTGCGCCTTCGATTGTGCCGGAGGTGGGCTGAGAACTATCCCTACCACCGGTTCCATCTGTGAACCTCCTGCGGAGGGCTAAAACATCGCCCAATCCGCGGGTGGTGTCAAGAGCCTGATCCATTCCCCGTGGTTGTCGCATCCAGGCCTCCGACCCCCTGAGAAGATTTCAACTACAAATCCGCACTTTGACACAGCGATTATATCAGTTGGGCACAGGGGAGAAGGAAAGTTTTCGGCACGCGCGCGAGAGGGCGTCGGTTAGCTAAAACAGGGGGCTCGGGGTGCGCTTCTACGCCCCTCTTATTTGGTTGGTTCTGTGGGTTGATTCTATTACCTCGTTTGCTGGCTCTTTGGCATTTTTCCACTTGGTATCTTTGTTGCCCTTTTCGCCTATTTCTTCGCACAGCTTATAAATTACAATAGTATCTTTAGACAGTTAGAGCGGACCGTTTGATCGCCAATCAAGAGGGATTTCAAGTTGATGCGGTACAGCCGACTTTCCTGCGAAGTCGTCGACCAGACATTGGGCTAACCGGATACTCTCCTTCAGGTTGACGTAATAGCCGGTTATCGGATATTGTCCACGAAAAACGAAGGAGGGCTGGCCCATTTGCCTGTCCGGCACCCGCTTGGGGCTCTCGACGGCGGGCTGAAGGGCGACTCTCCCGGGGACTTTTGGGTTCTTGGTAGCTATGCATCAAAAGCAAGTTCCTATCATTGACGCCTTTCATTTCCCGGGCCGAGCGTCGCCGGGAGGCGCTCGACAAGTACCCGCCGTCCAGGCGGGAGGAGGTGACAACCATGCCGAAGTTCATCGATGCCCATCCCATGAAGCCGTTCACTGCGGACGAGCTGAGCAAGTTGCAGAATGCGCCGCCGGACGAGTTCGGGGTCACGCACCACGACATCCTGTTCAGCGAGAAGGACAACAAGATCTATTGCGTGCTGGACGCCCCGAACGCCGAAGCGATCGAGAAGCATCATGCGAAGGCCGGCATCAAGTGTGACTGGATCCACGAAGTGAAGTCGACGCGCGGGTGACGGATAGCCCTTGGCCGGCGTCCGCGTAGATAGCTCCGGGATCCGAAGCGAGGACCCAGGGGATACGTTCCCGTTCTGGGTCATTAACGCGCAAACGCCTGTCAACAGGCAGTTTTTGCATGCATGGGCGATAGGCTGGGAAAGCCCCATCTCCAGTTGTTTGTTGTCTCAATGAAGCGAAATTCGGTTGGCAGGCGAGACAGGTCCGGTTGGCGAAAACACGGGGTTCGGGGTCCGCTTCTACGGCCCTCTTATTGGGTTGGTTCTGTGGGTTGGTTCTATTACCTCATATATTGACCGTTCTTCCCTCTGTCCGAGATTTGAGGAAATAGACAAAGGGGTCGACAAAGGGGTCACAAAGGGGTCAAATCTGCTTTTGGCTTTTAAGCAATATGTTCCGAGCCTGTCTGTGCCAGACGGACCACCTGGACGTTCCATGCCTACGCGTAAAAGTCGAGACATCAAACAGGGAATAGATCAAGTTTGACTAATAGTCAACAGTAGATTTGACCCCTCTTGAAATGGTTTGTTAATTTTCACAGAAAGGAATCCAGCAATGGAGTTTCCCATGACCCAGCCGAGATCCACCAAAACCCGAGCGCAAGCATCGAAGTCGTCGAAGTTGAAGTAGCAGGTGCGGGAGTCCCGTGACACAATGACCCCAACCGGAGGCCAGCCTCATGAAAATGGAACAAGTAAGCGACAACTGTTACGCCGTGCTAAACGAAAAAAACCTGGTTTGCGATGCGAACTCGGGTCTCATCAACCTCGGCGGCGGCGTGGTCATCGACACGCAGTCCGACTTGGCCCACGCGCGGCAGATGATCGAGTTGTTCGGCAAGGTATGGCCCTCAATGCCCAAACGGGTCATCAATACCCACGAGGACGCGGACCACGTGTGGGGGAATCAATTGTTCGACGGTGCCGAAATCATCGCCCACCAAACGGTGCCTGAGCGGATGAAGGAAGTCGCCGACCCGAAGGAAAGCCAGAAGCTGATGCACGGCGTCGGCCGTTTCCTCACCCGAATCCTGCTGAAGGCGACACATCCGGGAGTCCTGGCGGCAGGGGAACAACTCCGGGAGGATTACAACTTCGACAATATCGAACTGGTGCTGCCAACGACGCTTTTTGATGAACGCTACGAACTGGACCTAGATGGCACACCAGTCCACCTGATCTACGTCGGGCCGTGCCATCAGGTTGGCGACACGATCGTTCATCTGCCCGAGGAGGGCGTCGTGTTTGCTGGAGACGTGGTGTTCCGGCTGTGTACCCCGATGGGCTGGACTGGCTCCTACGAGAAGTGGTTGCAGTGTCTCGATCTGATCACTGAACTCAACCCAACGGTCATCGTTCCCGGACACGGACCGGTCTGCGAGCTCGAAGGGATCAGCGAAATGAAGGCGTACCTTCAATACGTTCGGGACGAGTCGAGAAAGTGCTTTGAGGAAGGCCTGACCTCGCTGGACGCGGCCAAGCGGATCGAGTTCGGTCCATACGGCGAATGGCGCGCCCCGGCACGCCTCTACATGAACGTCGAACGAGCTTATCGAGAGTTTCGCAACGAACCGCCCGACGCACCGTGGGATGCGGCCAGGACCTTCGATGTAATTTATAAGGTTGCAAAAGCAAAAGGGATCGAGGTCGAATACTAGAATGATCAATCTAATACCAGGAGGAAAGTAATGAAACTAATTCGCTTCGTCGTCGGCGATTCATCCAAGCCGCATTTTGGTGTCGCCATTGGCAATTGGGCAGTCGCGTTTTCCATTCTGCAGGGTAAGACCGGCAAGATGCACCCGGAGCTTGCGGACAGCAGGGCGTACCTCTCAAAACTTCCGCAAAGCGAGCAGGCGGCGAAGGAACTGCTGGCCTGGGGAGAAGAGCACCTTGGCGAACTGAGAGAAGAAGAGAAGCCATCCCTGAATTCTGTGAGGCTCCTGGAACCTGTTGAGGTTGCAGCGCTGTTCGATTTCGCCCTCACCCCGCGGCATCTCAAGAATTCCGGTGAAACGATGATGAAATACGAGAAGGATAATCCTCAAACAGCTCCGCTGTTACAGGCCTTCGCCAAGGCTCTCCTGAGCAAGTCTCCCCAGCCATCCGCAGGCCAGCCGGAGCCGCTCTCCTATTACAAGAGCAATATAAATTCGGTCGTCGGAGACGGAGAAGCCATCCCCTGGCCGCTTTATACGTCGCGGCTGGACGTCGAACCCGAACTGGCCGTCGTCTACGGAAACGACAGGCAGCCCGTGGCGGGGTTCTGCATCTTCAACGACGTCTCAGCCCGCGACGTTCAGGTTCCGGAATTCATTGGCGGCTTCTGCCGAACTAAGGACATGGCGAAGGGAAATCAACTCGGCCCTTATCTGGTCACGCAGGATGAAGTCGGCGATCCCTACGACCAGAAAGTCACCGTGACGGTAGACGGAAAGGTCAGGTATCAAGGATCGACGTCAGAAATCAACCACAAGGCCGAGGACATTTTTTCGTGGCTGGAGACGATGGGTCCCATCAAATCTGGTTCGGTGATGGGTTTCGGGACGATTCCAGATTGTACCGGCCTCGACCATGATGACTTCATCGATCCGAATGCGGAAATTGAGATTACTTTTGAACGACTCGGAACGCTCCGGTGCCGTTTGGAGGAGCCAGTAGGGAAGCTCCTGCCCAGTCGATGGCCGGTGCGACCGCCGCTACAGAAATACCACGCACAATCCTGAGCATCCTGTGACCCTTCTCATTACGAGGTAAGCCGAATGACTCCCGATAGCTCTCGCTACGAACAGGGACTCGCAAAGATGAGAGGCATCTTCGGCCCAGAGGTCGATACTGCCTTGAAGAGTCTTGCGGCGACAAGCCCTGATCTGGTCCGATACCTTGTGGAGTTCCCGTTCGCGGACATCTACACACGGCCCGGATTGGATCTGAAGACGAGGGAGATGCTTACGGTCGCTGCCCTCACCGTCCTCGGGTATCCGCAAGCCGAATTAAGAGATCACATCAAGGGCGCGCTTCACGTCGGTTGTACTCGCGAGGAAGTGCTGGAAATTATCATACAGATGGCCGTGTACGCCGGTTTTCCCGCCGCACTCGAAGCCGTGAAGACAGCGGCATCGGTATTCACTGAGAGTCAGGAGACCAGTGGTTGAAGGTGACGGTCAAGCTGGAGCTGGAGTTTTGATGCAAGTAAGGCAGCATACGCGCCTTGAGGTTGAAATCAGCGTAGAGAGGAATGAGCGTCATGAAAACGGTCGTTCGATACATTATCGCAATGGCGGTTGCCGAGGTGTCGAAGGCCATCGAGGACGGTAAGTGGAAGGGTTACACGCCGCCGCCGATGCCCAAAAAGTGAAAACCAACAGTGCAGGGCACCCTCCTGGAGTTCGGTTGCGTGAGGGCGGTTGCGGATAGGTTGCGTTTTTGGGGTACGAAAGGGTACGTTTTGCCGCGTCTTGCACGTCAGCGCTTGCTACCACGCTGCTACCAGGACAGCCCGTACTAGGAGCACCCAGGAGCACCATCGCTCAGCCCAAATTGTCGGATTCTTGCGCGGATAGGTCCTCTGGGGTATGCTCAGATGGGTCCGGGAGAGAATTCGTAATCAGCAGGTCGTCGGCCGGCGTGAACCCCGGATGGGGCGGCCCCAAGAAGAGGAGCGAGAGATGAGAGAGAGGCTTTTGAAGCGCACCGTGTTGATCCTCATGATGGGCGCGGTGACTGCCTGTTCGACGGTCTATTCCGGGACAAGCGGCCTCAGCACCCCCGCCCAATACAACCCTGCGAGCGGGAATCTCACCCAGGAGTTTTCGGCGTCATTGGATGCGATGTGGGGAGCGACCATTGCGGCGTTGGAAGCCTTGGAACTGACCGTGGTTCGACGGGCAAAGGACCAGCTCGGCGGCCGCGTCGTGGCCAGGCGAGCGGATGGCACCGACGTGGTCGTCACCCTGAGACCGATAGGCCTCTCATTGACTTCGGTATTGATCGAGGTCGGCCGGGGGGACAAACAGGCGTCTATTCGCATCAGTCAGGAATTGGAACGGCGGGTGAAAAGGTAGCGTGCAAGTCCGGTTTTCCTTGATGAGACCCGACGCGTATGCAAGCTGTGACATTGTTTGGTTCGATGGGGTCGGGAGGCATCCATGAAGCGAGGACTCTTGCTGGTGGATCACGGAAGCCGACGGGAACAGGCTAATGCCGTTCTCGTCCAGGTGGCCGAGATCATCCGGCGTCAATCCGATTTTGCAGTTGTCCATTATGCCCATATGGAGATCGCGGAGCCGACCGTTGCCCAGGGGTTTGATGCCTGTGTGGCCGATGGGGCCCGGGAGATCATCGTGCACCCGTATTTCCTGGCTCCTGGGGACCACTATAACGATACTGTCCCGCGGCTGGTAGCCGAGGCAGCGGCCAGACATCCCGACGTGCGTTGGACCATCACGGCACCGCTCGGGATCCATGCCAAGCTCTGCGAGGTTGTCTTGGAGCGAGTGGAGGCCGCCGTCGACGGCCGCTGACGTCAGAGGCTTCCAGGCGCCGCCCACCGAAGTGGTCGATCCACACCAGGGCCAACCGAAACACCGAGCGATGGCGCGACTCCCCGAAATGCCCACAACCAATACCCGTCCACCCCGAGGCTTCATTCCCGGCAGTACTGCCCTAATGTATTTGGGCAGCAGAGGCGGCGCTCGAACAGTAACAGGAAAAGGGATACGGGATGGCCATATGGGAACCTGATGTTGCCGAGGTCAGGCGCGCGGAAGTCCGGCGAATGTTTGCCTCCATCGTCCATCGGTACGATCTGCTCAACCGCGTGCTCAGTTTCCGTCGCGACGTTTACTGGCGCCGAGTCGCAGTCGCCCAGGGCCAGATTCCCCCGGGAGGACGGACGCTGGATCTGTGTGCCGGGACCGCAGACGTGGCGCTAGAGATCATTCGGCAGGTCTCGGGGGCGCGTGTGATCGCCGTGGATAACTGTGAACCGATGCTGATCCGAGGTCTTCAGAAGGTCAAGAAGGCAGGGGTGGCAGGTCAGATCCGGTTTGTTGCTGCGCCGGCCGAGATGCTCCCCTTTGCCGATGAAACCTTCGACGGGGCCTTTGTGGCCTTCGGCGTTCGAAACATCGCGGATCGGCGGCAAGGTCTCAAGGAGATGGCACGGGTGTTGAGACCGGGTGGACGGGGGGTGATCTTGGAATTCTCGACCCCTGCGTCCCCCCTCTTTGGATCTCTATACCACTTTTACTCCCACCGGGTTCTGCCCTGGATTGGGGGTCTGTTGTCGGGCAACCGGGCGGCCTACGAATATCTCCCGGACTCGGTGGATGACTTCCCGTCGCCGGAGAGGCTGCAAGCCCTGATGGAAGAAACGGGATTCTTTCAGGTCTCGGTTCTGCCCTTGACCCACGGCATCGTGACGATCCACCGGGGGAGTAAGGCTGGACATCGTGGTTGAAGAGCGAAAGACCCTTGGGCCGTTCCAGCAGCTCCTCCTCTTCTTGGAGCTCATCAAGTTTCCCCATACCATCTTTGCTCTCCCTTTTGCCTTTACGGGGGCGGTCCTGGCCGCCCAGGGGATCCCGGAAGGCACAAAGATCTTTTGGATCCTGGTAGCCATGGTGGGGGCGAGGACCGGGGCCATGGCGGTCAACCGGCTTGTGGACATGGACCTGGATGCCGTGAACCCCCGGACCGCCCACCGCGCCCTTCCCCGGGGCCTCCTCCAACCCTTTACCGTCTTGGTTATCGTGGTCCTCGCTTTTTGCCTCCTTGTCTTCGCGGCGGCCCAACTAAATCGCCTCTGTCTTCTCCTCTCACCCGTCGCCATTGGCCTGACGGTCTTTTATTCGTACACGAAACGGTTTACCTCTTTCTCGCACCTGATCCTCGGGCTCTGCCTCGCCTGTGCCCCTATTGGGGCCTGGATCGCCGTCCTCGGGCGAGTGGACCTGCCCCCTCTGGTGCTGGGTTTGGCTGTCCTGTTTTGGGTGGCCGGCTTTGACATCCTGTATGCCTTGGCCGATATCGAGTTTGATCGTGCCTCCGGGCTCTATTCGATTCCGGCGCGCCTCGGGGGGAACGCGGGGATGCGGGTGAGTCTTCTCTTCCATATCGCGGTGCCCATCCTGCTCGGGATCGTGGGTCAGCTCCTCCATCTAGGCCCTCTCTACTACCTGGGCGTCCTGTTCATCGTCTTCCTTCTGGGGTACGAACACGTTACAGTGCGCCGCCATGGGCTTGAGAGGCTGGAGGCCGCCTTCTTCAATGTGAATGGCCTTATCAGCATCACCCTCTTCACCTTTACCCTCCTCGATTTGTTACTCACCCTCCCCTAAGGGACCTTGCCCCCCCTTCTCGGGCACGGCTCAGCATTGCCTCGGCCCGTGCACGAGGGACGAGGGAGCTGAGGTATTACCTCTATTGCAACGGGTTGCACAACGGAACGGTCGGAGAAGGGGATCTTGCGAGGGGTCAGAGGGACAGCACCCTTTCCCCATCAAACGGGGGAAGGGTACGCCAGAAGTTCGATGAGTGTCGTCTTCGGGCGATTACTTCAAAAGTTTGTAGCCTCGGTTCCGCATGCAAGCGTCGTAGGCGTTCTCGAACTGCAACTGCGCAGAGGACCCACCAGCGGTCGCTCCACCAATGACGCCGCTTGCCCCGCCGGTGGCTGCCCCGATGGCCGCTCCCGTTCCCGCACTTCCGGTTATGGCACCGGCGATCGCCCCAAGCGTTGCGCCTATTGCTGCTCCCCTGACTGCCCCCGTGGCCCCACTCTCGGCGGCCGCTGAGCCGGGATCTTCAGCGTATGATCGGGCGATCTGCTCACAATCGTACAGGTCCCTTTCGAGGAGGGCACCGTCCGCGGCAAAGGTGGGGTCGATCGGAGGCCGATAGGTCCTAGCGCACCCTACGGCCAATAGAACGGCAACGGGTAAGAGGAGCAGATACCGTCGCACCTATCTCACCTCCTCTCGGATCCGCATATAGCATATCACGGAACCGAGAATTGCAGGAAAAGTCACCCCGTTCTATGGCATACTTCCCAATATCTGTCAATTGCAGGAGTTAGCCTTTTGCTTTCTATACCTGGGCACCACCAGAAGATTCCTCGCTCCGGACCCGGTGACCGATGACGGACGACCGACGACCGTCAAGGTCAAAAGGTTCTTTCTGTCATCGGTGATCGGACTTCGGCGGGCTCAGTCGAGCCGTCCTCGGTCAACGGTCCGGGAACCCGTCCCGGGATCTCGGACCCGCAAACCAGATTCCGCTTTCCTCGCGGATCTGCCCCTCCCTCGGCTTCGGGGTCTTGATGTGAATGAACTGGGTCCTAGACGAGACTCGCGGGCCGTGAGCGACATTGCCGGAAGTGGCGGGGCCCCTCGTCTGGCAACGGCCTGGGAAACCGAGGCGTGATCCGTGCCCCATTTCCTTGCACGGATGGTGAACACGGAGGGACCCAGGCCGTAAGCTGCCGACCAGGGTCGCCGCGAGCCCGAAGGGTTCCGGGCTCCTACGGAAAGGCCAGGAGCGAAGGGCCGGGGAGCCCCACCCATTCATCAAGACCTGAGAACCGAGGAGGCGCCCAAGGCACTTCTTCTTGATAGTTTCCACTTCTTCTCTTCTTGGAGGTGACAATGCAAGCTCTGCTCGGCACGCGGCTCGCCGCGGATATCAATCTGGTCGCACAGATTGTGTTGCTCATCGGGCTCTGGATCGGTTTTTATTTCGCGCGCGCCAGGCAGATCCCCAAGCATGCCAACATGCAGACGACGATGGTACTGGCGAATTTGGTGTTTATCTTCTTCGTGATGATCCCGAGTTTTTACCAGTACGTGATCCTGGGTGGGACGACGGGAGGGATCGTCGCGAGATTGATGTTGCTGCACGGTCTGCTCGGCCTGCTCGCGCAGCTGAGCGGTGTCTATCTGGTCTTGCGCATGCGGACGCAGGTCATTCCCCCGCGATTTCGCGTCCGGAATTTCAAGCTCGTGATGCGCTGGACGCTTGCGCTGTGGACCATCATTTTTGTGTTGGGGATCGGCATCTACTATTACCGCTATCTGCTCCCGAAACCCGTAGCAGCCGTGAGCGCGTCCTTGGTGCAGCTCCGCCAGGCCGGGAGTGCGCTGGTGGTCCAGGCCGGGGAGCTCCGCRCTGCGGYGAGTCGTGGGGATGGAAAGGCTKCTCGGCGTGCCGCRGAGMGACTGGTCAAYYTGATCGAAGGCAGAACCGGCGAGCACTTTGGGGATCTCGATAAAGATGGRTCAGTTGGRGATCCCGGTGACGGCRTCGGGCTCGTGAAGTATCTTCAGGCGGTGACGAGCGCGGGCCGGGACACCCCGATTTCCGCCCTGGTAAAGAAGGTCGAGGGCTGGCTCACGACGATCCGGGACAACGCCTTGGCGGTCATCGGTACGGCGGATCTCAGTTCTGTCGAGGACGTCGTGACCCTCGCAGAGCGCGCACAGCGCGAAGGGATCGACAAGATTCTGGCGGCTGCATCTCCATTGGTTATTGTCGTGATGGACGAATTCGCCTTCAATCCCTCGCGCGTGACGATCCAGAAGGGCACGACAGTGGTCTGGCTCAATCAAGAGGTAGAGGACCACACCGTCACGGCCGATGACGGGTCGTTCGACTCTGGCGATCTGTCTCGTGGTGCGATTTTTTCGCTTCCACTTAACGAAGCCGGGACGATCCCCTACTACTGCATATATCACGGCGACCAAGGGGGCGTGGATATGTCCGGGACGGTCGTTGTCGAATAGGGGCAATCGGATGCAACGAGCCCTGCGTGGTTGGCGCGGTAATCGGGTGGGCCTATCTTCACGGGAGCAATGGTGACGAGGAGGGCCCAAGGATGTGGGTAGAGTTGACTTGTGCTGATCCGGCCGTGGCCTTTTACGGAGAGTGGTCAGGTCCCGAGTCGCCTGAGGCGATTGTGATGTTCGCTCGGGAGAGGGGGATGGCGTCAGGCGTGCCAGTGCAGCTCGAGATTCACGGCCACCGGGTTTGGAGCATTGCGCCGTCGGGAAAAGTGCTCAGTGGTCGTCTTTTCCGTCGGGAGAAGCTTCCCCCATCGGCTCCGTCGAAGCAGCCGTCCCGGGACTAAGTTTGCTTTCAGCGAGGGGGCGGATTCGGACCGCATCGGACAATTTCGTCACTCCCGTGAGCAGCCTTTGGTACAAACGCCCCAGTACGCTTCGCAGGGGTGAGGACACTTGCGGTATCTTCAGAGCGCCCCAACACTCAGGACAGGGGCTCAGGGCATAGTCCGGGTTGGTCCCCCCGAGGCACCTGGGGCATTCGATACCCTCCTGGGTCTCTCTCATTGTTTCCCTCCAATCGCGCATCGGGCGCAGGCGTCGTTGCCTCCTGGGGAGCCTACTTCGCAATCTCTGTGCCAAGGCTGATGGACCGGAAGCTGCTGAAATTACACGACTCTTCACGGTCGGATGCTCTCTCATGCTGGCGGATCTTGGGCGGGTGCCGGGAAACGGGCAGCGCACGAAAAAATAGTCTGGGGAGCGGTCAACCGTATTGACCCACCGCCTGTGCCTCAGGAGGAGACTGGAGGCGTGCAAGGGATGGCAAAGTCATGTTCGCCGAAGCGCATCAGTACCATCATGAGAATTACAAATTTGCCGGCGTCCGCCTCAAACGGGATGACAAGTCTTGGCACGGATATTGCGAGACCTTCTGAATGGGTTTCGCTGTCCAGCGAGGTCGAAGCCTCGATGCTGATCAGGGGGCTCGACTGGAAGGAAATGTCAGACGTCGTAGGTTTCGGGTGGAGCCTAAAGCCGCCCATCCTTGCGCGACCCTCGCGGAAAGGCGAGCTGGCGCGGGAAAGAGTTGAGGAAATCGTGAGTTCGAACGATCGCAAGCCATCAGACCGGTCAGATATCAGCGTTCGCATCAAAACGTCGGCGGGGACCTATATCGGGTTCGTGACACTCCCCGAGTTCAAGAAGCGGTTATCCGATGTCTTGAATGACAAGCGGCCCTTCGTGTTGCTCCGGGAGGTCGAGGTTCTGGAAACTGGTCAAGGTGTCCCGTTCCTCGCGGTGCAGAAGTCCACGATTGAAGTTGTTGAAGAAGTGGATCTTTCCACCCCGAGTAGTTCAGCCGTGCCCCAGCCCACCTCAGCTGACTCCTACTGTCTTCGGGATGAGCAGCTTGTCGGAGATGTCCGCGATCTCCTCCGCTTCGCGCCATGCGGCCTCGAGTACGACGAGTTCGCCTTCGAGGTGATGCTCGCCCACGATGACGGCATCCTCGGGATAGAGAAGCCGCTCCCCGTTCTGCTGATAATTACGCAGCGCATGGCGTAGCGCGTCCTCGGCCACGTAGACGTGCCGACGCGCGGTGCTCATCACCCCATCGAGTTCGACGTGAAACCAGGCCTGTTCGCCGTCCAGGTACGGCACTTCGGCTCGGAACGCTTCGAGCGTCGGCGGCAGGCGGCGCGCGCGGTAGTAGGTCGTGTTCAGAAACACCGCCAACTCTTCCCATTCGAGGCGATGGTCGCCGGCGGCTTCTTGAAGGGCAGCGCCCGTGCCCGGATGCCGGGCGTCGAGCGCTTCGAGGTCGGCGTAAAAATGGCCGTCCTCGTCCTTGAGCAGTCCTGCCAAGAACGGATCGCCGCCGTCCGGCCCGGCATATCCGCCGAAGTAATACCGCAGCAATCGCTCCGGATTTGACTTGTCCAGATCGATCTCGATCCGCGCCGAGGCTGCGGCC